>HF990557.1 GCA_000432135.1 Firmicutes bacterium CAG:124 | reverse complement strand
GTGCGCCGGATGCGCGATTTTTATCGGACTTATGAAAATAACCAAACGCTCCTCCGGCTGGCGATGAAAATTGGCTGGACGCTGAACGTGGTGATCATGGAAGCAGAGCTGACAAGAGACGTGCGCAAGTGGTATCTGGAGCAGGCGCTATGCCGCGGCTGGTCAAAAACGCAGCTACTGAACGCCATACACAGTGGCGCAGATTCCATGAAGTATTTAGAACAGTTCGACTCGCCCGAGAAGCAGGTCGATCAGGTTGCAGTGGAAAATCCCGCTTTCATCGTAGAAGTTATGCGGAATGTCCATCCGAACAACGATCTTTTTGAAAAAATCCTTGGTGAGAAGCAGAGAATCAAGCTCCGACGCAGTCTTTTGCTCCGTGTCCATTCGGAATGCGGACTGAATATAGATTTTCCGGTCAGCATCATTGACAACAAAGTCGATCTCCTTTTGCGTATTGGCACCCTTTGTTCGGTCGGTTACAACACCGACATCGACCGAGTAGCCGCGCCGCAAAAGCTCGTTGTAGACCAGGTTTTCCATGATATGACCGGGATCATACTGCCGGTAATTCAGGCGCGCATTCCGAAGACCGATATCTGTATAGTAATACTTATTCGGATAGTTGAAATATGTTTTGCCCTTGACATCATATCGTTTTGCTACGGAAATCAGAAACGAATCGACAATATCCTGCACATAGTTAGAAACAAGCGCGGGATTGACCTTCTCGTTTTTCATGCTGGCGATAGCGTTTGCGATGTTCGTTGGATTCGTCAGGGAGCTGATCTGAGAGGCAAGGAAATTGAGAATATCATTCAGAATATCCTCACGCTCGATGCCATTTCGCTCAACAATATCTTTTACATACAATTCCGTGTAAAGCGAGGACAAATAATCCTTTTTATCCTTATCATCCTGCATAGAAAGCAGCCGGGGCATACCGCCGTACAGCATATAAGTGTCCAGCGCTTTCTGCTCATCCCCGCCAACAAACGAGTAATACTCCTCAAAGCAAAGCGGAAATACATGGATCTGCGTTGCGCGCCCGCGGAACTCTGTTGCAATATCCTTGGACAACCCTTTGGAGTTGCTGCCGGTGACATAGACATCCAGATTTTTGTAAGCCTTCAGCTCATTGAGCATATCATAGATCGTGACCTCGATCCCACCGTTTTCCTGATCTATGACTTTAGCTGTGAGCTGAACTTCGTCAATGAACAGATAGAGCTTTTTATCCTGCTGTCCAAGCACCAACTGCTCCACGTACTCACAGAGCGTAATGGGGTTACGGTATTTATAATACCGCCGCTGATCCAGTTCGATTTTAATGATTTGCGTGGCATCCGTGCCGTGATTGCGGAGATATTCGTCAAACAGCTCAAAAAGCAGCACCGATTTTCCGCATCTGCGGATGCCGGTAATGACTTTGATCTCGCCATTCCACATATTACGAATGAGCCGGTCCAGATAATAGTTGCGTTGAATCATATCTTTTACCTCGAACTTGCGACGTATACGTTGCTACTTCTAGGATAGTATACCACGCAGGGAAGATTTTATCAAGGCTAGAGGCTATTGTGACAATACAATTAAAATTTCGGCTGTAGCAAGTGAGTTTTTGTGGAAAATGTAAAAGTCTGTTGATAAAAGGCACACCTCTATGCTATAATGAAACCACACACAAAAGGAATATCATAGGAAGGGGAACATTTTATCATGGACGAAAAAAGCATGCAATTCGCGAATTTTAACATCACATTTGGCGAAAACGATGCTCCTATGCTCAAACATTTTTCTGATATTATTTTCCCGGCCTTTTCTGGCGATTATATCAGAGGTAAGAGAGACAGCGTACCAAGATATTTTTTTTGCAGGCGTAGAAATTAAAGAAGTAGATAACGAATATGTAATGGTAGGCAATTTTATCAAAGAAACGCAGTACAAAGTTGTTACTACCGTTCAGGAAGGCGTATTAGCGTCTACACCAGCGGACGTTCCGACAGCTCCATATTCCAGATTTATTGTGTTTTTAAAGAATCATCGGATGGTTCTTGTCCGAAATGAAACTGCGAGTCCTGATACAAGGAGCTTTCAGTCAACGGTGCGGGATATTTTAAACCAATACGTCCGAAATGCCAATCGGGAGAGATCAGAACGCGACAAATTGCCGATAGCAATTGCCAATATCGTAGATATTCCATTGAAGGACAGTATTGCAGATGTCTTGAAGAATGTCAACAAGGTGAGTTGGTTTAAGCTCAGATTTTTCCCACTAAACAATGATTTAGATCCAGGACCATTGACGCAACATATCCGCGAAGACATGAAAAAAGTCGGGAGCAAGACAACAAATATTGTGTTTAACTCTCCAAATTCTAAAGACGGAATTTCAAAGATGATTGCAGAGAGTAGCGGACTGGCGGTAGCGTCATTACAGATTGTTGATAATACTGGTGAGAAGCGGCGCGTCAAGGAAGGCAGCTTTTCATCGACCATAAAGATTGAATATGAAGGGAATATCCGCCCGAATGGAGATGAGTATCTCATCATCCAAGCGAAAAAGGATGGAATTATCAGTAACGTTAGTCCGGAAAATGAACGACTCTACGAACAAGAAAAGGAGCATTTGAAAGCGCTGATGAGCTAGTGTAATAATGGCTGGAGGGCGTGAATAATGGAAGACGGATTTAATTATCAAACTGCCATAGAAGAATTTCAAGACGAGAGACCAGTTTGGAAACAAATATGGGCTGCAATTATAACAGAATTCACACCAGACAAAAAGAACTGGTTTGGAGCAGCCTTTTCATTTGTGCTGGCGTTGATTCTCACAATTATAATCGCTCGATCAGAAGAAACTGTTTCTTTGGCTGGAAAAATCTGCGGCATTCTCTTGGATGTTGAAATCGCGCTTTTTGGATGTGTTTTCGCGGTATATTCGATATTGCTAGCATTTCTCAGTGATGAGTATGTGAAGAAACTTCTTGAAATTGATTATTATAGGCAAACAAACTATCTGAGAAAGAGTACGAAATACTACGAAGCCGCACTGTTTATCTACTTTGTCGCAATTGGCATATCATTGGTCTACAAGTTGACTATTGAATGTATGCCGCAAAATTTTGCATTAATAAATTCTGAATTAGCAAATGAAATTGTGGCGGGAGTACTGCTGTTCCCATACTTCGCATATTCACTTAGAACGATATATGAACTTAAAAGCATAGTGGGAAATACTTTGCTTTTATTCCGTGCCAGCATTCAGTATAAAATAATAGCGTTTGTGAAAGAAGACAAGGAAGAAAAGCGAAAGGCAGAAGAAGGAGTTGGGATAAAATAATGCCCAATACCGTTGATCCATAGTGTTCAGTTCACACAAGAAGAAAAGACACGCAGATGCGTGTCTTTTTTTCTTGCTGGAGAGCGGTCTGCTGCGCAGACCGTGCCGCCTGCGGGCGGGAATTGAACGTGAAAGAAACCCCTGATGGGTTTCTTTCACACTATCTTCCTTTCCGAAAACACAGATTTCTGCATTCATCTATAGTGTAGTGAAAACACAACTCCTCAGATTCTTCGTGAAAACACAACTCCTCAGATTCTTCGGAATTTGAGGAGTTTTTCTTTATCAAAAATTCGGTTTTTTCCGCGTTTGAAAATCGCGATACCAGATTTTTATCCCCATTTTGACGCCAGATTTTTTGCTGTGAAAATAGAGGATTTTTTATGCGCAGAACCACAATTTTGAACGCAAAACAGGTCAAACGAACGTCCTTTTCAGAAGCGGAACAACTGTTCACGAAACACTGTAAACTAAAGAATTTGAGCTCTCAAACCATGCGCTATTATGCGGAGGATTTGAAGTACTTTCATGCGTGTGTGCCGGTTCAGTATGTCGATGAAGTCAGTCAGGACGCTTTTGAAAACTTCATTGTCTTAGAGTTAGACGCAGGCAAGAAAATCACTTCTCTGAATTCGCGCATCCGGGGACTGCGTGTGTTCTTCAAATTCTGCGCGGAACGGGAATGAAAAGGAAGTAAAATGGTCCAAACACGCACCACAGACTGTGGAAATTCACTACGCCGACATTGGCTGCATGGAGAACAGACAAACGGCCGAACCCGAACAGCACAAAGAGATCCCGAAGGTATCCTGAACCATTCCCAGCTATACGCCAATGGAAAACCCGGCTGGTGCCTGAAGCACCAGCCGGGTAACCCCCGCCGCCATTGTTACCCCTGTCAGGGGACAGCAAATCCAAGCGCTGGTTTTTATACTGATCCTGTTTGAGGCAGCCCCCTGCCGGTCTGCCGGGAGACGATGGCACGCAGACTTTCTTACCGAAGCATCAGCGCAAGCACGATCAGCGTCACGCAGACAGCACAGGCTGCGGCTTCGTAGGTATAGCTTTCGCCGCTGTGAATGCGGCTGATGGCGCGGAAGGCGAAAATTGTTCCGATAAATGCAGCGGCAAGCGCCAGAATAAACAGAACGATGCTCATTTCAGCCGCTCCCCACATATGGTGCAGAACATGGCGCCGGGAATTTTGACGGCTGCGCCGCAGCGCGGGCAGCGGAGGTCAGACGGCTGCGTCTGGACCGGCTCCTCCGGCGGCTGCTGCGGTTCAGGCTCCGGGGAGAACACGACCGGCGCTCCCTGCGAAGCGGGCTGCGTCACAGCTTCGGTAAACGAAGGCTGCACAACAGGCGGGACAGGGCATACAGGCTGTTCGGGAGCAGCGGACTGCACGGGCTGTGTGGGCGGGATGGGCCGCTCGGGCTGAACGGGAGCGGACGGCTGCACGGGCTGCACCGGCGGAGTGGGCCAGTCGGGCCGTGCGGGCGCAGCGGGGTGCCAGGAGCCTGCCGCGCGGCGGTTCTGAATTTCCACATAGAACGCCGCGTGCATGATCCCGCTGAACAGCGGCGCAAGCAGGCCGTATGCGATGGCGATCAGGACCCACAGGATGCGGAACAGCACGCCGAGATACGGGATTTCCCCCAGCAGGGTAAAAACGAGAAATACGCCCAAATAGACTGCGCCGAGCAGGATATCCGCGCCGAACATCTTGCCCTTGTAGCCCATCGTCTCCTGCTTGGAGATCTTGATGGCGTCGGTGGGCTTGACGTCGTCGCGCGTCATAAGAATGTAGGGCACGAAGCGGTATTCATACATACGGATGATGCCGAACACGATCCCGACGATCGGAATGAGCGACCACAGGAAGATCCAGAGCTGCATCCACGCCATGCCGCCCAGAACGCGAAGGATCCGGTCCTTTTTGAATGAGGCGAACAGATAGGACGTCTTCGGCTCAAGTCCCGTGCGGTAGCTGTTGAGGAAGATCATCGACATGGAAGCCGACAGCAGAAGCGCAGCGCAGAACGCGGCAGCCGGAACGCCGATGAACCCGGCGTAGGCCACCAGACACAGGAACTCTGCAAGCAGGGATATGCCCCAAAGCCGGAAGGGGCGCTTCATCAAAACGGAAAATGTTTTTTTGTAAATGCTTGAGACCATAAGAATCCTCCTTTATTCTTGTTTCTTCGACTTTATTATACAGGATACTGGAACAGGCTGTCAATCAAAAAACCAGCGTCTGGGAGTTCAGACGCCGGTTTTTGAGAAAAGTTCCGTTATTCTGTAAAAAGCGCCTCTCCGGCCTTGTAGATATCGCCTGCGCCGACGGTCAGGATGATATCGCCCGGCTGTGCATTCTCGCGCAGATAGGCCGTCACGCCCTGCAGGCTCGGACAGTAGACCGCGCCGGGGATCTCCGCGGCCAGCTCCTGCGAGCTGACACCGACGGTGTTCTGTTCACGCGCGGCGTAAATATCGGCCAGAACGACCTGGTCGGCCGTGCGCAGCTCGTCGACAAAGCTCTGGAACAGCGCCTTCGTACGCGAATACGTGTGCGGCTGGAACGCGCAGATCACACGCCGGTAATGCATCAGCCGGACAGCCTGCAAAAGCGCGTGGAGCTCGTTGGGATGGTGGGCATAGTCGTCGTAGACGTCTGCGCCGTGGAAGCTGCCCTTGTATTCGAGCCTGCGGCCCGCGCCGTGGAACTCTGCGAGCGCCGCGGCTGCGGTTTCGCCGGAAATGCCGAATTTCCATGCCACCGCGCAGGCGGCCAGCGCGTTCAGCGCGTTGTGACGGCCAATGACGCCCAGATGCAGGTGCGCATACGGCTGCCCGCCGCAGAAAACGTCAAATTCGCTGAAATCTTCAGAGAAGTTCTTCCCGTACACGTCGTTTTTCGCATCGAAGCCGAATGACAGATACGGCATCCCGGCCAGCGTGTCACGGGTGTTTTTGTCGTCGCCGTTGGCGACGATCAGACCATCTGCTGGGACGAGGGAGGCAAATTTCCGGAACGACCGCTCCACGTCCTGAAGATCCTTGAAAAAGTCCAGATGATCGGCGTCCACGTCGAGAATGACCGCAGCGGTCGGGAAGAAGTTCAGGAACGAATTGCAGTATTCGCAGCTTTCGAGAATGATCGTGTCGCCCTTGCCGACGCGATGCCCCGCGCCGAGCAGCGGCAGGAAGCCACCGATCATGATCGTGGGATCGCGGTTGGCCTGCATGAAAATGTGCGTCAGCATTGAGGTCGTCGTGGTCTTGCCGTGCGTGCCGGAAACGCAGATGGCGTTTTTGTAGGCCCGCATGATATAGCCCCAGGCCTGCGCCCGCTCGAAAATGGGGACGCCCCTGGCGCGGGCAGCGGCGATCTCGGGGTTGTCGTTGTGCGCGGCAGCCGTGCGGATGAGGCAGTCGGCCCCCTCGATATTCTCGGCCCGGTGACCAATGGAGACCTGAATGCCCTTGGCGATCAGCTCGTCCGTCGAAACGGACGCGTTCATGTCGGAGCCGGAGATCTCCATCCCCATGCGCCGCAGGACAAGCCCCAGCGGCCGCATCGACACGCCGCCGATTCCGACCAGATGGCAGCGCTTGCCGGGGACCAGATATTGCTCGATATGTTGGCAGGAAGGATATTCCATGCAAGGTTCCTCCGAAAAATTTGGATTGCGCACGCGCGGGAGGGCGCGTATAATGAAAACTGACAGCATTATATTATATACGGAAGACGGCAATAAAACAAGAAGAATTTCGGATTTTTGCCGGGAGGACACGCTATGAGGCCGGATGCGATCATCAAAACACTGGAGGACGCCGGGTTTGAGGCCCGGTACGTCGGCGGCTGCGTGCGCGACACGCTGCTGGACCGGCCCATCCACGACTGGGACATCGCCTCGCAGGCGCTGCCGGAGGACGTGCTGCGCCTGTTTCCGCACTGCGTCCCCACCGGCATCCGGCACGGCACCGTGACCGTCCTTCTGGACGGCGTCAGCGCCGAGGTCACGACCTACCGCCTTGACGGCGCATATCACGATGGCCGCCACCCCGATGGGGTGCGCTTTGTGCGCAGTCTCGCGGAGGATCTGGCCCGCCGCGATTTTACGATCAACGCCATGGCGATGGACGAGAGCGGCGCGGTCACCGACCTCTTTGGGGGCCGGGAGGATCTTTCCCGCCGCGTCATCCGCTGCGTCGGCGAGCCGGAAACGCGCTTCCGGGAGGATGCGCTTCGGATGCTGCGCGCGTACCGCTTTGCCGCGCAGCTCGGCTTTTCACTGGACGCGCAGACGCAGGCGGCGATCCGACGCTGCGCGCCGCTCTGCGCGTCGCTCTCCCGCGAGCGGGTGCGGGAGGAGGCGGAGAAGACGCTTCTGTCCGACCGGCCCGAATATTTTGGCCGTATGCTGGCCGAAGGACTTCTGGGCGCCTGCATACGGGCGGAAAATGCCGATTTTTCCGGGCTTTCCGCCCTGCCAAAAACGCCGGAGGCCAGATGGACAGCCGCAAAGCTGCGCTGTCCGGCGTTCGACCCGGCGGCGTTCCGCCTGCCCGCGAAGCTCTGCCGTTTGATTGAGTTGACAGCGCAGACATGGCGCGAGGGCCGGACGGAGGCGGAATGGAAGCGCCTGATCGCGGAGCACGGCTGGGAAACGGCGCATCTGCAGGCGGACCTGCAGCGCACGGACACCGTCCGGCAGATCGAGCTGCGCGGCGACTGCGTCACGCTGCGCCAGCTCGCCGTCACCGGCGCGGATTTTCCCACGCTTTGCGGCAAAGACGTGGGCCGGATGCTGCACCTGCTGCTAGTATATGCGCTGGAGCACCCCGATCAGAACACCAAAACGCAGCTCCTCGCCGCCGCTCCGTCGCTTTGGCAGGAAGAAAACAAAATCCAAGGTTGACTTTTCCCCCGTCCATCTGCTATAATAGTCCAGCAATGGAGGCTTAGCTCAGCTGGTTAGAGCGCTTGCTTCACACGCAAGAGGTCGACGGTTCGAGTCCGCCAGTCTCCACCAAACAATCCGAACACTTTGGATCAATGAGCGAAAAGCCCAGTGATTTCAAGGTGTTCGGGATTTTTTACGGCCGAAAATTTTCAAAGTATTCGATGGCTCAATGAAAACACGGCAGAGGTTCGAACAGGGTTTGAACCTCTGTTTTTCCATATTCAAGGGGATTTTCGCGGGCAGCGCCCTTTTTCAGCGGGCAGTTGCGGCACGTTTTCGGGAAAATTGAAGAAAAATCTTTCACAAAGTTCAGGGCGCTGGATTGTTGGTTTTCACGAAGCCAATGACCAGCGCCCTTTTTGTTTACCCAAAAGCTCAAAGAATTTACATTTAGGAGGGATTCGTATGCTCAAAGACACAAGATCACAGAAGCAGAAATTTATGGACGAATTAGGGCATCAACTCCAGCGCAGGAAGTTGGACACACAGCAGATGAACGACGGCCTGCTCCACGTCAAGTGGAACGAGCAGAAGCTCTGCACGGTTGACAGCAGCGGTGCGGTGCGCTTCCGGGCGGGAGATATTTTGGATGCGGAAGCGGAACACCAGCTCCAGTCTGTCATGCACATGGCTAAGCAGGTCAAGGAGTATATGCAGATTCTGGAGCTTGCGCCTTCGATATGTGTGCATGGCCCGGATGATCGCCGCAAGGTATTTGCGGATTTTGGCGACGTGGTGCTCGTTGGGAGTGCCGGCAGGAAGATCGTTGATTTTGCGACGTGGGAATGGGACTATGGCCGAAGCGCTGTTTATGCCGGACATTTCTTTTCGGACAACTACGAGGCCGCGAAACAGGATTTCGCCGTGCGGGCGGGTTTCGTCAACGGACAGCGCCTTTTTTCCGACCAGCAGCTCGGTGTGATTCGGAATGCGTGTGAATTTGCGCTGGAGGGCGATGCGATCCTCTCATTTGAGGAAGAAAAGCTGCTTCGCAGCGTTCAGGAGCAGATCGAGGATCTGTTTCCTATCCAGCAAGAACCGGAGCAGGAACTGGAACGGGAGCAAGAGCCAGAACTGGAGCGAGAACAGGAGCAAGAGCCGGAACAAGCGCCGGGGCAGGAAGCGGAACAGGAACAGCGTTTTGGCATGGAGATGACCATGTAAGGACTGGCGCTTTTTACGCTTAAAAAGGGCGCTATGAATTTGGGGGTACTGTATGAACAAAGAACTTACACCACAGAAGGAACGATTTCTGCGAGAGGTAGAACAGCAACTCCTGCGCAGGGATCTGGACGCAAGGCCGCTGGAAGACGGGCTGATCCACATCAAATGGAACGAGAAGCCGCTCTGCTCGGTTGACAGAGACGGTATCGTCCGTTTCAGACCGGCAGATATCATAGGGCCGGAAGTGGACCGGCAGCTTCGGACGGTCACGCAGACCGCCGTACAGGTCAAAGAGTACATGCGGATCTTTGAACGTGCGCCCGCGCTGAAGGCCGCCGGTTTGGATGAGGACTACAAAGTCCTCGCAGATTTTGGTGATGCGGTGCTGGCCGGACGTTCCTGCAAAACGGGCGCTAAATTTGTAACGTGGGAGTGGGATTTTGACCGGCAGGGCGTTCACACCGGTCATTACCACATGGAGAATTACGAGGCCGCGAAGCTGGATTTTGCCGTCCGGGCAGGCTTGATAAACGAACAGCGCCTTTTTTCAGATGAGCAGCTTGCCGTGATCCGAAATTCATGTGAGTTTGCGTTGGAGGATGACGCGACGCTTTCGTATGCGGAGGAAAAGCAACTCCACAGCGTGCAGGAGCAGATTGAACTGCTTCTGCCGAAGCAGGAACAGGAGCAGCGCTCCACAATGGAACAAACAATGTAATATTTCGCAGACAGCCGGGATTTCTTTTCAGAAGTCCCGGCTTTTTCGCGTTCAAGGAGTTAAAAACGTGACATTTTACGAACAGGAGCTCCAGAAGATCGTCGGAGAACGGTATCCAGATGCCACCTATGTGGGCAGAACCTGCTATGTGCAGCTGGGCGATATGAACCGGGCAAAGATCGAGTTTGTAAAGGGAATCCAAGCAGATCGTTACATTGCTCTACAGCTGACGATCCTTAATCGCTGTGAAGGGAAGGTGGATGTCCTGTGGCTTCAATTTGAGGATCTGTTTGGGAAGCAGACGGCTTCAAACTCCAATTGCAGCAAAAGAATCTGGCCCTACATTTGGGATGACCGCGGCAATGTGGACTGGAATGGCTATCATCCCACCCGGCAGGACTATGAGGCTCTGTCCAATGCGGTATCAGACTATCTGGAGGTGTTTCAGGATATGCGTCAGTCCCCTGACCGGCAGTGGGAGCAGACAATGTAATATTTGCAGAAGGTCGGGAGCTCTTTTCAGAATCCTCGGCCTTTTTACGTTCTGGAGGTGAACGATCATTGTAGATAAAT
>HF990556.1:39578-59417 GCA_000432135.1 Firmicutes bacterium CAG:124 | reverse complement strand
TCGGCGAATTCGCAGCTTCCCAACGGGCCGATGTAGGCATCGGCCCCTACAATCAAGCAAGTATGTGCATACGGATTCGCCGTGGATTTCTGAGAAAAAGAGCCGCGTTCAGCGGGCGGACAGAGTCGTCCGCCCCTACAGGAACTGCACGCGTATCTCCGCCGGGGAGGCGGTGCAGAGGCAGGCGGAATAGCCTGCAAACAGCGGCAGAAGCTGCAGGTTTACGCCCGGAACAGACGGGAAGCCGCCCTCAGGCGAGACGGTGCAGACTGTCTCCAGGCCGGAAAGGCCCTCGCCGGTGAATTTGAGATAGCTCTCCTTTGCGCACCAGAGGTCAAAAAAGGGCGCATGGGAAGTCCGTTCCAGAAAAGCCTGCTCTGCCGGAGAAAAAAAGCGGCGCGCAAGCGCCTGCTTTTGGCAATCGCGGTGCTGCTGCACGTCGAGGCCGACCGGCGCGGCGGAAAACGCGCACAGCCAGTATGCCCCGCTGTGGGAAATGCTGAACTGCAGCTGCGGCGCGTCCGGAAAATACGGCTTCCCGTGTGCGCCGGACGCAAGCGCCGGCTCTGCCAGTCCGGGCGCATACAGCTGCGCCGCCTGCCGCAGCAGCCGGTGCGACGCGCCGGGGCTGCGGTCATAGGCGGCGGAATAGATCGTGACGCGCTGCGGCTCAGTCATTCGGCGTATCGGTCAGGACCTTGCCGATGTTCCACAGGTGCGCCGCCCGCTGGGCCGCATCCAGCCGCTCCGCGTCGCGCTCGTAGCGGATCTCTGCCGTGTGCGCGCCGCAGTCGAGACAGGCCGCGTAGAAGCACCAGCCGTTTTCCTCCTCCATCAGTCCCGCACCGCCGCAGACGGGGCACTCCTGCAGTTCGATCTGTTCGTAAAGCTCCATATCGTTCGCTCTCCTGTTCTGGTTTGATTCTCTGACCAGTATAGTGCAGCTTTCCCGCCGCGTCAACTAAAACTGCGCTTGACGGATGGCGCACTCTGCCGGTATACTGGAAGAAAACAGAAAGGCAGGCGCAGCATGGACAGGCTTACGATCTTTTTTGATCTTGACGACACGCTCTACGACCGCAGCATTCCCTATGAAAGAGCGTTTTCGCAGTTTTTCGGCGGAAGATACGCGGAAAAGCTGCCGCAGGCGTTTGACGCGGTCATTCACCGCGGCTACGAGGTGTTTACAGACGCGCACACCGGAAAAATCAGCATGGAGGCCATGCATATCTACCGCCATCAGACCGGTCTGGCAGACGCCGGTATCTCTATTACGCCGGACGAGGCGCTGCGCTTTCAGGCACTCTACGCCGAGCAGCAGCGGCACATCACGCTGAGCGATACCATGCGCCGTGTGCTGGACCTGTGCAGGGAGCGCTTCGCCGCCGTCGGCGTGATCACGAACGGAAGCGTTGGCTCGCAGACCGGGAAGCTGAAAAGCCTTGGCATGGAGCGCTGGGTGCCTGCGCAGCTGGTCTTCATTTCCGATGCAGTCGGCGTGATGAAGCCCGCGCCGGAAATTTTTCGCATGGCGCAGAAGGCTGCCGGAGGCGGCCCGTGCCTGTTCGTGGGCGATTCGTGCACGCAGGATATCGCCGGAGCCGCCGCCTGCGGCTGGCAGACGATCTGGATGAACCGCCGCGGAGAAGCGCCGGGGGACATTTGCCCCAGCTGCACAGTCACAAGCGAGCAGGCGCTGCTCGACTGCCTGCAAACGATCGCGGATAATCCGATGATTGAGCTGCGAGCCATCAGTGAAGATAACTTCAGAGAATGCCTGCTTTTGAGAGCAAGTGTAGAGAATGAGGATTTTGTCGATCCTGTGACCTATTCACTGGCGGAAGCATGGGTTTACTATCAAGACACAAGGCCGTTTGCCATATACAGCGATGACACGATAGTTGGGTTTGTTTCCATGTATGTGGGAGAAGACAATTATCAAATCATCAACTTCTTAATTGACGATGCATTTCAGAGGAAAGGATATGGATCAAAGGCGGTAAAGCTCTGTATTGAGTATTTGCAAAGGGAATTCTCTGCCTGCAGAATCTCTGCTCCGGTAAAGATGGAACATATTGCTGCGCAGGAGTTCTGGATAAAGCAGGGCTTTTGTCTTTCCGATACGATTGAGGATGGATATGTATTTATGAGACTCTTTTTGACTTGACAAAAAACGAACCCATGCATAGCGGAATGAAATGATTTGATTGAGGTACTGAAGATGGCAGAAACTTATTATAAACCATGTTCGGAGTTTGACCGTTGCAATGAACTGATCGAGAAATACTGGAACACAAAGCAGTTTGAGAAGTGCTTTGAAGGACACATGGAACTTGCTGAGAAGGGCTATCCCCTTGCCGAATGTCAAGTGGGCTACTTTTTCTATGACGGGATCGGTGTGGAGAAGGACGCGGATAAGGCGTTTTATTGGACGCAGCGTGCCGCAGAGCATGGTGATCGTGACGGCCAATTCAATCTCGCATATTTCTATGAAGAAGGGATTGGGACGCCTGTTAATATGGAAAAGGCAAAGCACTGGTATAAGAAAGCTGCGGAGCAGAACCATGATCTTGCCATCCAAAAATGCCAGGACTTAAATCTCGGGGATGAATAGCGCGCAAGGTTGACACTGCCCCGGACAAGCACGCTTGTCCGGGGCTTCATGCTGCCTTATAAAAACCCGGCGGCGGAAAACTCCGCTGCCGGGCGCTTGAAGGCAAATTTAGATGTTTCTGACGTTCTCGTCCGACAGGAAGAACAGCGCCAGTGCGCCGGGGCCGACATGGGAGCCGGTCACAGGCTCGTAATCGACCGTCAGGATTTTTTTGGGCGGCTTGCTGCTGCGGCGCAGGAGGGACGCGAGGATCTGCGCGTCGGGCGCGCAGTCGGCATGGGCGATGCCGACGGTCTGCTCCTGTGCGTCCACGACAAGCTCTTCATAGCGCCTGGCAATGGCCTCAACGGCGCGCTGCCGGCCGCGGAGCTTGGCAAAGCAGACGATCTTTCCCTGCGGGTCGCCCTTCAGAAGCGGCTTGATCTGCAGGACCGTCCCGACGGCGGCTTCCAGATTGGACAGGCGGCCCGTCCGGCGCAGATAACGCAGATCGTCGACGGTAAAGATCTGCGCCATGCGGTGGCGCAGCGCGCGGAGCGTCTTATAGGTTTCGTCAATGCTCAGCCCTTCGCGGCGGCAGTCCGCCGCGCGCATGACAAGCAGGCCCTCGCCCAGCGATGCGCTGTAGGTGTCGACCAGAAGGAGCTTCCTGTCCGGGAACTCCTCGCGCAGCTGCCGCGCGGCGATCTGGCCGGAGGCATACGAGCCGCTGATGCCGGAGGACATACTGACAAACAGAACGTCCTCGCCCGCTTCCAGCAGCGGCGTCAGTACGTCGATGTAGCGCTGCGGCGGGATCTGGGAGGTCGTGACCTTCACGCCGCTGCGCATCTGCGCGTAAAAATCCTTCGCGTCAAAGGTCGTCAGATCCATGCAGGACTGCTCGCCCTTTCCGCTCTGGAAGGTGTAGGGGATGACCGTGATCTGCTCAGCGTGCAGATAGTCGGTCGGGAGATTTGCGGATGTATCGGTAACGATTCTGAACATGACGTCGCTTCTTTCTTGATATAATCTTCGATATTAGATTATCACATTTTACACGCAATGTCAATTCATCTTTCAAACGCGATTATCTCTTGCATTTTTTACCGGATGTGATATACTTGACCCGGAAAGGTGTGTGCAGCAATGAATTTTGACAATGATCTGGTCGTCGGAAAGCTCCGGCGCTGGGAAAAGTTTCTCGCGGCCTACCGGCTGCCGGAATGGGACGCCATTCCGGACTTTGGCCTCTACATGGAGCAGGTCGTGCAGCTTTTAAAGCAGTATCTCGACTATCTGCCGCCCGAGCTCAGGCAGACGGAGCCCATCACAGCGGCGGCCATCAACAACTACGTGCGCACGAAGCTCCTGCCGGAGCCGCGCAAAAAGCGCTATTACCGCATCCATATCGCGTATCTCATCATGATCCGTACGCTCAAGCAGAGCCTGCGGCTGTCGATGCTGCAGACGCTCCTGCCGGGCGATCTTGCGGAGGAGGACGTCAAAAAGGCCTACGCCGCGTTTGCCCTGCGCCACCAGCGGTGCGCGAAATACTTCATCGAGCAGGTCCGTCTGACGGCCGCCGCCATGTTCGACCGCGAGGTCACGACGGAGCTGAACGTCCGCGACACGCCGGAGATGATCGTCTCCGCCGCGATCTTAAGCGGCTTCACGAACCTGTTTGCGGAAAAGCTCATGCTGCTGGAGGGCAAGACGCTTGCCGACGGCGGAAGCATTGAGGTGCAAAAATAAACGCAGAGCCGGTGTTCCAATCTGTCTGGAACACCGGCTCCGGCTATTACGGGATCTCAAGTTCGCGTTTGAATTCGTCCAGCGTGGTGTCGCGGCTGACGGTGATGCGTTCGATCAGCAGCGGGTCGCTGCCGGTTTCATAGACGCCTGCGCAGGTGCGGACGCCGTAGGTGTAAAACCAGCTGGCAATTTTTCTGGTGCGGGCGCTGCTGTTCCCGTTCGGATAGGAAAGCGCGACGGGGAAGCGCCCGGTGAGCGTGAAGATCGCGCTCTGGCTGCGCACCAGCTCCCACAGCAGCGCCAGCGGGGACAGCGCGGCCATGTTCCGGTGGCTCCAGCCGTGGCTCTGGATGCTGACCAGCCCAGACTGCACCAGCTCCGCGAGCTGCGCCCGCGTCAGCTTGTGCGGCTTGCCGACGTCGCCCGCGATCAGAAAGATCGTCGCCTTCATGCCGTACTTCTGCAGAAGCGGCAGGAGCGTTTCGGCATTGTCGTCGTATCCGTCGTCAAAGGTCAGGAGCACCGGCTTTTCATATTGCTCGATGTGGGAAAGATCCTCGAAAAAGATCGTCTCATAGCCGTTTTCGGACAGGTATTGCAGCTGCTTTTCCAGCTCCTCCGGCTTTACGAACAGACTTTCCTCGCCCCAGCAGTCGTCGCCGACGGCGTGGTACATGAGAACGGGGACCCGGACCCCGGCGCTTGACGGCAGGCGCTGCGCACGCCGGACGGCGGCAATGCCGAGCGCCAGCGCACAGACGGCCAGCAGCAGGAAAAGCGCCGTCAGCAGTTTCCGACGTTTCATGCCTGAACCAGCTCCGTTTGCTCACGCGGGAAGGTCACGACAGCCTTGAACAGATCGCCGTCGATCTCAAGGCGGAACGTGCCGCCCTGCAGCTCGGTCAGGCTCTGCGCGATGGACAATCCCAGACCGCTGCCCTCTGTATGGCGCGAGCGGTCGCCGCGCACGAAGCGGGCCATGAGCTCCTCTGCCGGGATGTTCAGCTCGTATTTCGAGATATTCTTGAACGTGAGCGAGACGGTGTTCTCATCCGCAGCGCTTTCAAAATACACGCGTGTGCCGGGCATGGCATATTTGCAGATATTCGAGAACAGATTGCCCAGCACGCGGGACAGCAGCTGTCCGTCGGCCTGAATGACCGGCTGGGACGGCGCGGGGCGGAAGATCGGCTCCAGCTGTGCGCCTTCCAGCTTCTCCATGTAATCGCCCGCCAGCTGGCTCAGCAGCACGTTCACGTCCGTCGGCGCCAGATGCACCGGAAGACTGCCGGAGGACGCCTTTGACGCTTCGACCAGATCCTCTGTCAGCTTCTTGAGCCGGGCGGACTGCCGGTTTAAAACGTCTACATATTCCTTCGCTTTTTCCGGCTGAATATCCTCTTTTTCGAGCAGATCGACATAGTTGACGATGGACGTCAGCGGCGTTTTGATATCGTGGGAGACGTTTGTGATGAGCTCCGTTTTCATGCGCTCGGCCCGCGTCTGCTCATCGACGGCCTTCTGGATGCCAGACTGGATGCTTTGCAGATTCTCTTCGTGCTTTTTAAGTGCAGGCAGCCAGCGGGGGATGGGCTTGCCCTTGTAATCGGTCTGGCCGTCGGCAATGGCCTGTCCTTCCTTCTGCAAAAGCCTCAGACTGGAGGCCAGATATAAGATCACAATGGTCAACACTCCGCGCGAGAGCAGCCACAAAACTGCATACTGCTCCTCATTCCACCCAAGCATGAACGTGAAGAACAGCTCCGCAAGGCACAGTGCGCCCCAGACGAGCGCCGTCCGCCAGACCATCGGAATGCGGCCCAGTCCCCGAAAGATCCACGCAAAAACCTTGTAGATCAGCGTGTTTTTAAAGAATCCTGGTGCTTTTGCCCGGCCTGCAACGCTCAGAAGGAGCGTCAGCGCCAGAGCCGCAGTGCCGAATGCGAGAAGAATATAATACCAGAAATCAATATACCAGATATTACCAAGGAAGGATGCCCACGCGAAGAACAGCAGGGCAAGCAGCGCGAGAAACAGATCGAGCGGAATTTTATTGAGCCAGCACTGGTAAATGCCGTCCACGCCCTCCTTGTGCCCCATGGCGCACAGCAGGAAGATAAACAGGAACAGGCAGACTGCAAGAAGCAGAATGGTCAGCACGATCAGCAGATACCGTGCGCTGATCAGCCGCTCAACCCATGTCATAACGTACAGCGCGGAATCGCGCGGAGCAAGCGGGCTTTTGAGATACGCCTGATAGACCACTGTGACGTCGCTGCCGTCGCTCAGCGAAGTGCTCATGTCCTGCTGGTAATAGGCGGAAGCCTTGCCGGAATAATCGTCTTTATTCAGTGCGCCGGTGCTGAACAGGATCTCGCCGGTGGCTTTGTCCGTGAGTTTGAAGTAGATGTTGGAGGTGAGCGGGTCATAGCGATCACGGAGAAGATTGCGCGAGACCGTATCGTCCTCGGCCCAGGCGTGCAGCGCCGCCCAGCCGTCGCCGTTCGTCTGCTGTAATAGATTATTTTCCGCTATCTGGCGCACCTGCTCACCGCCGTCCGCGTAGGCGCCATAATTGATCAGATACGCGATGCCCAATGCCGAGGCTGCCAATAATACCGCAAACACGATCAGCAGCGCGATGGCCGTACACTTGACCCAGAGCTTTCCGTATAGCTGTTTCATGATCTGTCTCCTTCCAGCTTGTAGCCCTTGCCCCAGACGACCTTTAAATACCGCGGCTCGGACGGGTTGATCTCCAGCTTTTCCCGCAGATGGCGGATGTGTACCGCCACTGTATTGTCAATGGCGACCGGCGCTTCGTTCCATACGGCGCTGTAGAGTTCCGCAGGCGTGAAGACCTTACCGGGGTGCTGCATGAGATAATACAGGATGTCATATTCCTTCGGCGTGAGCGCGATCTCCTCACCGTCGAGCGTGACGCGCTTGGCATCGTGGTCGAGTGCAATGCCGCCGACCGTCAGCTCCGACGGCGCTTTGACCGCCGCGCCCAGCTGCAGGAACCTTCGCAGCTGCGATTTGACTCGCGCCAGCACCTCCACGGGGTTAAAGGGCTTTGTGATATAATCGTCCGCGCCCACACTGAGGCCCAGAATTTTGTCCGAATCCTCGGATTTTGCCGTGAGCAAAATCACGGGAATATTGGTGAACTCGCGCAGCTTCGCCATGGCCGTAATGCCATCCATGCCGGGCATCATGATATCCATCAGCGCCAGCTGCACCGGCTCCGTCTTCGCGACCCGCAGCGCTTCCTCGCCGCTGTAAGCCGTGTGGACGCAGTAGCCGTCGGATTCTAGATAAATTTTCAAAGCCGCGACGATATCCTTCTCATCGTCGCAGACCAGAATATGCTGCATAACAGATTTCCCTCCGTTTTCTTCTCTGTGCTATCATCATATCCAAAATCCTATGAACAAACAAGCGGGAAACGCCTTAAGATTTTATGAAGCTATGCGGGGAAGGCGTTTGGGTGCGCCCGTGTTCCCCATCCCCGAAAAATGAGATTGAATTTTGCAAAAAACTAGTATAAAATCAAACTATCAGAACCTTCATGACTGGGAAAGGAGCCGTGTGCAGTCTATGTTATTTATCGGCATTGATCTCGGCACGTCTGCCTGCAAGCTGCTGCTTGTCGGGGAGGACGGTACGATCCAAAACGAAGTCACAAAGGAATATCCCCTCAGCTTCCCGCACCCCGGCTGGGCAGAGCAGAGGCCGGAGGAGTGGTGGGACGCGGTCGTGACCGGCGTTCCGGAGCTGCTGCGCGGCTTTGATGCGAATGACGTCGCGGGCATCGGCTCCGGCGGGCAGATGCACGGGCTTGTCGCGCTGGATGAACACGATCACGTCATCCGCCCGGCCATTCTCTGGAACGACGGCAGAACGTTCAAAGAGGTGGAGTATCTCAACAACGTCGTCGGCAAGGACAGGCTGTCAGAGCTGACGGCAAACATCGCTTTTGCGGGCTTTACGGCGCCGAAGCTCCTCTGGATGCGCGAAAACGAGCCGGAAAACTTCAAAAAAATCGCAAAGATCATGCTCCCGAAGGACTATCTGACGTACAAGCTCACCGGCGTTCATGCCTGCGATTATTCCGACGCTTCCGGTATGCTGCTGCTCGACGTGCAGCACAAGCGCTGGTCGCAGGAAATGCTGGAGATTTGCGGCGTTTCCGAACGCCAGATGCCGAAGCTGTTTGAAAGCTTTGCGGTCGTGGGCCGGCTCACGAAGGAAGCGGCGCAGACGCTGGGGCTGCCTGAGACGGTCAAGGTCGTGGCCGGTGCAGGCGACAACGCTGCGGCGGCGGTCGGCACGGGTACGGTCGGCGCAGGCGGGTGCAATCTCTCGCTCGGCACGTCCGGCACGATCTTCATTTCGTCCGACAAATTTGGCGTCGACCCGAACAATGCGCTTCATGCCTTTGCGCACGCAGACGGCGGCTATCATCTGATGGGCTGTATGCTCTCTGCTGCCAGCTGCAACAAGTGGCTGTGCGAGGAAATCCTGAAAACGTCCGACTTTTCGGGCGAACAGGCGGATATCACCGACGAAAAGCTCGGCGAAAACCACGTTTATTTCCTGCCGTATCTCATGGGCGAGCGCAGCCCCATCAACGACACGAACGCCCGCGGTACGTTCACGGGCATGACGATGGACACCAGCCGGTCCGACATGGTGCAGGCGGTTTTAGAGGGCGTGGCATTCGCCATCCGCGACTCGTTTGAGGTTGCAAAATCGCTTGGCATCGAGATCCCGCGCTCGAACATCTGCGGAGGCGGCGCAAAAAGCTCCCTGTGGCGCAAGATCTTCGCCAACGTCCTCGGCATCCCCCTCGATATGGTCAAGACCGAGCAGGGGCCGGGCTACGGCGCGGCGATGCTTGCCATGGTCGGCTGTGGGAAGTTTAAATCTGTGCAGGAAGCGGCGGACAAGCTCGTCGAGACCGCGTCCACGACCGAGCCGGACGCGGCGCTGACGGCAAAATACGAAGCCCGCTACCAGAGCTTCAAAAAGCTCTATCCCGCGCTGAAGGAGTTCTTCGCTGTAACGGTGTAAGTCAATCTGCACGTTCCGTGCAGGGGCGGACGACTCTGTCCGCCCGCAGAATGCACTGCTTTTACAGAAAACTATGGAAAATTCGCAATATTTTCAGGGCCGACAGAGTCGTCGGCCCCTACAGTTGTGATTTTCTATAACAGGAGGAATTATGAAAATTTACTCTGTTTCCGACCCTGCATTCAAGCCCTACGGCAAGGTTCTGACCGGCTTTGACACGGCTGCGCTGATCGCGGCGATGAAGACTGTCCCCATGCCGGAGAGCGGCACGGCCTATGAGCCGTCGATTCCCGCATTGGAGGAAAGCGGCATCTTTGATGCCATGCAGAATCGAGCCTACGGCGGGATGCCCATCCAGATCGGGATGTGCTGGGGCTACAACACAAAGCTGAACTGCCTCGAATATCATCGCGACAGCGAGGTCAACGCCGGCGAGACGGATTTCGTGCTGCTGCTGGCAAAGGAAGACGAGATCGAGGACGGCAGGCTTGACACCGCGAAGGTCAAAGCCTTCCGCGTCCCGGCGGGCGCGGCGGTCGAGGTCTACGGCACGACGCTCCACTACGCGCCGTGTCAGACGGAGAAGACCGGCTTCCGCGTTGCCGTCGTCCTGCCGAAGGATACGAACACGGAGAAGCCTGTCTTCGAGCCACAGAGAGAAGAAGATACATGGATGACCGCCCGCAACAAGTGGCTGCTGGCCCATCCGGACTCCAGCGAAGCAAAAACCGGCGCGCACATCGGCCTGACCGGCAAGAATATCGATATTACCGAAAACTAAGGAGGAACTGTATCATGTTTGAAAACATCCCCAATGTCAAGCTCGGCCTCATCGCCGTCTCCCGCGACTGCTTCCCCAGAACGCTCTCCGAAATGCGCCGCGCGAATATCGCCAAGGCCTGTGAGGGCGGCGTGTACGAATGTCCCGTCACTGTCGAAAATGAAGCCGATATGCGCAAGGCTGTCGCCGACGTCAACGCGGCAGGCTGCAACGCCCTTGTCGTCTTCCTCGGCAACTTCGGCCCGGAGACGCCGGAAACGCTCATTGCCAGATATTTTGACGGCCCGTGTATGTTCGTGGCTGCCGCCGAGGGCGACGGCGACCTCATCAACGGCCGCGGCGACGCCTACTGCGGCATGCTGAACTGCTCGTACAACCTCGGCATGCGGCACCTCAAGGGCTACATCCCCGAATACCCGGTCGGCACCGCCGAAGACATTGCAAAGATGATTGCGGACTTCATTCCCATTGCCCGTGCCGTTATCGGCGTGAAGAATCTGAAGATCATCACCTTCGGCCCGCGTCCGCAGGACTTCTTCGCCTGCAACGCGCCCATCAAGGGCCTGTATGAGCTCGGCGTGGAGATCGAGGAAAACTCCGAACTCGACCTGCTCGTCTCCTACAAGACCCACGCGGGCGATGCGCGTATTCCCTCCGTTTGTGAGGATATGAAGAAGGAGATGGGCGAGGGCAAATACTACGCCGATATGCTCGAACGCATGGCGCAGTTTGAGCTGACGCTTCTGGACTGGGCAGAAGGCCACAAGGGCGCGCGCAAATACGTCGCCTTCGCCGACAAGTGCTGGCCCGCGTTCCCGGAGCAGTTCGGCTTCGAGCCGTGCTATGTGAACTCCCGCCTTGCCTCCCGCGGCATTCCCGTGGCCTGCGAGGTCGATATCTACGGCGCGCTGTCGGAGTACATCGGTGCGTGCATTTCGTACGATGCCGTGACGCTGCTGGACATCAATAACTCTGTCCCGGCCAGCCTGTATGAAGCTGAAATCAAGGGCAAGTTTGACTATACGCTGACTGATACCTTCATGGGCTTCCACTGCGGCAACACGCCGTCCTGCAAGCTCTGCGCCGACCGTGCGGTCAAGTATCAGCTCATCCAGCACCGTCTGCTCGAACCGGCAGGCTCCGAGCCCGACTTCACGCGCGGCACGCTCGAGGCCGATCTTGCAGCAAGCCAGATCACGTTCTACCGCCTGCAGTGCGATTCCGACGGTGTGCTTCGCAGTTACATTGCAGAGGGTGAAATTCTGCCGGTACATACGGGCAGCTTCGGTGGCATCGGCATCTTCGCCATCCCGGAGATGGGGAGATTCTATCGCCACGTCCTCGTCCAGAAGCGCTACCCGCACCACGGCGCGGTCGCCTTCGGTCACTATGGCAAGCTCCTGTTCGAGGTCTTCAAGTTCCTCGGCGTGGGCGACATCGCCTACAACCAGCCGAAGTCCCTGCCGTACCCCACGGAGAACCCGTTCGCGTAAGAACCCGGAAGTAGTCAAGCCTCCGGCGGCCCCATCTTTTCCGCCTTGCCGGAAAAGATGGGGGAGAAAAGGGGCGCTGGGTTACGGTTTGGTGCGTTCTGCGGGTACAGTTCAGGCAAGTACCTGATTTTCGGTTGTTACGAACACACCAAATCACCCTACGGGCAATAAGGTACGCGCCGCCTGTTACGGTACTCCGAATTTGTGAGTAGCTGCGTTGGACTATCTGCGGTAAACTAGGGTGTATCTGAAAACTCCCAACGCACCCGGACAGCGGGCCTTTTTGCGGTGCGCCGCGTCATTTTTCCTTGAAATACGTCAGTATTCCTGCGAAAAAATGTCTTGCGCAACGCAAAAATCCCTCGCTGCCGGTCACATCATGAGTTTTCAGATACACCCTAGCTTTGCGTTCAAAATTTGCAGAGCAGCACGAATTTGCCGCAGAAGTTACGAATTCGCTGAAGATTTCCGTAAAAACAGCATATCAGAAAAGGCATACGGACTGATGTTGAGGGAGGCAGAGTCCGTATGCCTTTTATTTATTTGACAGACGCCGGGAGAGATCTCCCGGCGCCTGTACAGGAAAGGGTAGGAACGTGCTTAGAACATGGCCTTCATTGCCTCGTACAGGCCGTCGGCGTCCATGCCGTTGCGGGCGTAGAGGAATTCGGGGTTCGCGATCGGGACGAAGTAGTCCGGGCAGCCGCGGCTGACCAGCTTGCAGGCAATGCCCGCCTCTGCGATGCACGAGCCGACCAGCTGGCCGAGGCCGCCGAGCAGGTTGTGGTCCTGCGCCGCGACGACGCGGCCGGTCTTTGCGGCGTCAATGACGGCCTGCTTGTCGAGCGGCTTGATCGTGAACATATCGACGACGCGGATCTCCTTGCCCAGCTCATCGTGGATGCGCTTGGCGGCTTCCATGGCAAAGTGGACCATGATGCCGGTGCAGATGAACGCACCGTCGTTGCCCTCGCGCGGGATGAGCGCCTTGCCGATCTCATATTTCGTATCCTCGGGATACAGGGAGCTTGTGGCCTCGCGGCCAAGGCGGATGTAGACAGGGGCGTTCAGCTCCATCGCCGCCTCCAGCAGCTTTGCAATCTGGAACGGGTCGCCCGGTTCCAGAACGGTCATGTTGTTGCAGGCGACCATGAGCGCGGAGTCCTCCAGCGCGCAGTGCGTGCAGCCGGAAGCGCCGTTGGAATAGCCTGCGCCGTTGCCGATGATGACGACCGGCAGCTTGGAATAGCAGATATCGGTGCGCACCTGCTCATAGCAGCGCATGGACGCGAACGGTGCAAACGCGAAGGCCAGCGGGCGGAAGCCCTCGTGGGCAAGACCGGCGGAGACGCTCATCAGGTTCTGCTCGGCAATGCCGACGTTGTAGCAGCGGTCAGGATATTTTTCCTTGAACGCCTGAATGCGGGAGGAGGTATCGACGTCAGCGGTCAGAACGAGCATGTTGTCATACTCGCCGCCGAGCGTGGCCAGGCACTTGCCGACAGCGTCGCGTGCGCTGGTCATTATGGTCATGTTCAGGGTCATGTTCATTTCGCCCTGCAGCAGCTTGCCCTGCGCTTCACTCATGCTTCCGCACCCCACTTTCTTTCATATGCTTCGGTGATCTCGGCCTTTGCCTTGATCCAGTCGGCCTCATTGACGCAGCCTGCGTGCCAGGAGACGTTGTTCTCCATGAAGCTGACGCCGTGGCCCTTGACGGTCTTGCCGATGATAACGGTCGGAACGTCGGAATCAGGCGCGGGCAGCGCGTCGATGGCGTCGAGGATGGCGTTCATGTCATGGCCGTCGATGGTGACGGTGTTCCAGCCAAACGCGCGCCATTTGTCTGCGAACGGTTCCAGTGCCATGTATTCCTCGGTCGGGCCGTCGAAGGACATGCCGTTGCGGTCGACGAAGACGACCAGATTGCCGAGCTTATACTGGTGGGCGTACATTGCCGCCTCCCAGATCGAGCCTTCGCCGCACTCGCCGTCGCCGACGACGGTGTAGACGCGGCTGCTTGAGCCCTTGCGCTTCAGCGCGGTGGCCATGCCGCTGGCGACGGGGAAGCCGTGGCCGAGCGAACCGGTAGACACGTCGACATACGGGTTCGCGAGGTTGCACGAATGCATGCCGAAGCGGCCAAAGTTGGTGGCGTATTCCTTGTAGATATCTCCGACATCATAGCAGCCGATGGCGGCCTGACTGAACGAGGTGACGGCTGCCGCGTGGCCCTTGGACAGGACGAAGCGGTCGCGGCCCTCCCAGTGCGGATCCTTGACGTCATAGTGCATTGCATACTGCCAGATGGCGGTCATCATATCGCAGACAGACAGGTCGCCGCCGATATGGATGAGCGTTTGATGCGCCAGATCCAGAAGCCGGATCTTCGTCGTCAGGGCAGCCTGCTCCATGCGATGGACTAAGGCTTTCTCTGCCATGTGAATAACTTCCTCCTTTTTAGCTGTGGATTGCGTTTTCTCCGGCCCAGCGGCGGAGCAGAGCGGTCTGCTCCGCGTCGGGATGGAATTTTGCGCAGTAGACGGTGCCGTCCTGCTTGTAATACAGGCGGGCGGCGCTTTTTGCGCTGCGTGCGGTCATCAGGAAAGTGCGTGAAACCGGGCCGAATCGCTTCTCGTCGTAGGCCTCTCCGGGTTCCAGCAGGCACAGCATTTCCTGCCTGCGGACGCGCTCATAGATCCGTGATTTCCTGTTCTGCACCCGTTCGAACGTCAGTGAGTCGTCCGGGAAGCGCAGCGCTTCGCGCGGGCGGGATTCGCTGCCGTCGATCAGCGTGTAGCAGAACGAACGGAAGTAAAAGTGATTCACAGCAGCCAGCAGCGCGGCCAGAAGCACGATGGCTGTGATCTGTAAAACGCGGAACAGCGTGGGGTTCAGATCGGCGTTGCGGAGATAGCTGTGGAGCGTCAGAACAACGACGACGGGCAGAAACGTCACGATCAGATCGTTGCTGTTTTTGCGCCGGAAGCGCTGGGATATGGACTGGTACATGGCGCACCTTCCTTTCCTTGCGGTGTGGACTTACTTTTCAGCGGTCGTCTGCTCCCACTGCGGGCGTTCGGCTGCGATCTTCGCGACAAGCTCGTCGAATTCCTTATAGCCGAGCTTGTACCAGAACAGGCAGATGAGGCAGATCAGGTTGAAAGCGGCGGGCATGATCCATTTCATGAGCTGCAGGCCCTCGATAACGGCGGGCGTCTGCGTCGGAGCGTTGGCGACATAGCCGGTCAGCGCAAGGATCAGCGGAGCGCCGGACGTGCCGATGGTGATGCCGACCTTGTTCCAGAACGAGGAGACGGTGTTGAGGAAGCCGTCCATGCGGATGCCCTTGGTCTGGTACTCGGTGACCTCGACGGTGTCGGGAACCATGCCGTAGATGATGGACATATTCGCGCCTGCGAAATACTGCAGAACGATGCCGAGTACGTACAGAAGCGTGACGTTGATGGTGTTGCGGAACAGGAAATACTGCGCGACGTACATCACGACCTGCACAGCGTAGGTGATGGCGATGGCCTTGCCCTTATGCTTGAGCTTGTTGCACCAGAACTGGGAGGTGAAGCAGCCGAGCATGGAGGGGATGAGCGTGATGAGCGAGAAGGTCGCCATCGGGTTGACGTCGCCGAGGACGTACTTGAACCAGTAGATGTTGATCGTGCCTGCGCCGTACAGAGCGAAGCCCTGCGCCAGGAACAGGATGCAGACGATCATGAACTCGCGGTTCTTGAAGGAGATGGCCAGAGACTTGAAGATGCCGATCTTTTTAGGCGACGGCTGCGGCGGAACAACTTCCTTCTGGGACTTTGCGCAGAGGATCTGCATCGGGATGCAGAACACGGCGAAGATCACAGCCAGAATAAAATAGCCCATGTTGGGGTGCTTTGCGGACAGAACCGGCTCGCAGCGGGTGACAAGCTGCACCATGAGCGTGGAGCCGATGTAGGCGAACAGCAGACGCCAGGAGGCAAGAGAGCCGCGTTCGGCGGGATCCTGCGTGACGACGGAGTTCAAGGAGCCGTAGGTCAGGTTGACCATTGTGTAGAACAGAACGACGAGTGCGTACAAAATGACGACATATGCCGTCTTGACGCCGACGGCCCATTCCGGATGCGGCCAGAACAGCAGGGCTGTTGTGATGAACAGCGGAGCCGAGGCGAACATGATCCACGGACGGTAGCGGCCCCAGCGGGAGCGGGTGCGGTCAGCCAGATAGCCGACGATCGGGTCGTTGATCGCGTCCCAGAAGCGGCACAGCAGGAACATCAGAGAGACGGTCGCTGCGGGAATCAGGAAAGTGTCGGTGAGGTAGATCGCAAGGAAGGAGCTGATATAGGACCAGCTGAAGTTGTTTGCCGAGTCGATCATACCGAATGTGCATTTCTTCCATAACGGAAGCTTCACATAATATTGCTTGCTATCGTTTTCCATGCGTAATTTCCTTTCTCTTTCTGGAAAGCGGGTCTGCTTTCCGGGATGGGGGAATGCGCGCTGTTTATTCGACGTCAGGCGTAAACTGAACGAGGGACTTGATCGTCCGGCCGTTCATCTGGGCCTCAAACGCGTCTTCAAACGCTTCCGGCGTAAAGACGCAGTCCATTTCGAGGATCGGGTCCAGATCGAGCGTGTTGACCAGCGCGATGCTGCGCGGGAACGCATACGGAGACTGGAAAACGCCGCCGACGATGCGGATCTCCTTGAAGAAGGCGTTGAGCAGGTTCAGCTTGTAATCATAATCGTGCCGGTAGAGCGCGGCGAAGAATTCCAGCGTGCCGCCCTTGCCGACTAGCTCCTCGATGCCGTCGCAGGCGCGCCAGCTGCCGGAGGCCTCGATCACAACGTCAAAGCCGCGGCCGTCCGTGATCTTCATCGCCTCTTCCTTGCGGTCCTGATTGACCGGGTCGATGGTGTGTACGGCGCCCAGCTTCTTTGCCATCTCGCGCTTCATGGCGATCGGCTCGATGACGGTGATGTTCGTGCCGCCGGAGTGCAGCGCCAGCTGCGTCATGATCATGCCCATGGTGCCGCCGCCGGAGATGGCGACCGACTGGCCGGGCTTGATGCCGATGAGGTCGATGCCGTGCAGGCAGACGGAGATCGGCTCGATCAGCGCGCCCTTTTTCAGGCTGCACGTGTCGGCCAGCTTGTGTACGGACTGCTCGCGCACGACAATATAGTCCGAGAAGGCGGCGCTTGTACCGGTCATGTTCTCGCAGAACTGCTCCTGGCCGTTGCGGCAGTAGTAGCAGCTTCCGCAGTGCTCATTGTAATAGTAGACGACGCGGTCGCCGACCTTCAGACCCTTACAGGTCGCTGCCGGGCCGAGCTCGGTGATCACGCCGGTCGCCTCGTGGCCGATGGGGGTACCCCCGTCTCCTTCAAACAGGAAGTCCAGCTCCGCACGCTTGAAATGCAGATCGGAGCCGCAGACGCCGCAGTAGGCCACCCGGATCTTGACCTCATCTGCGCGCTTGATCTCCGGTTCCGGCGCTTCGACCATTTTCAGCGTACCGTTTCCAAAATAACGAATGCTGCGCATAGTTGTGTTTCCTCCCTTTCGTCGATCAAGTGTGTATGGGATCTTGCTGTTTCCATGATACCGAATCAACCGGGGCTTTGCGCTTTATATTTCAACCTTTTCCCACCCAAAAATACAAAAGCGCGTCAAAATATGCCGGTGGTTTTTGTGCATATTCACAATTTTGCATACGACATTGTGAAAAATGCATGGTGGAAGTGCGAAAATTATACCTTGATAGTTTGAATTTTTGCATTGGATTGTCGGAAGTAAAAATAATATACATATTTGGGGTGAGATTCAGACAGAAACAGAGCAAATCCAACAAAAAGCTTGGCATTGCGCGCGTGCTGTGATAAAATATCTGACATCAGTAAAAAAGCAACGGGAGGCTGTCATGATTCAGGTCCTGATTATTTCATCCCTGTATTCGCAGACGCAGCATCTGCGCCGCATCCTTCTGGGGCAGGCCGGGCACATTCAACTGTGCGGAACGGCGGACAACAGTGTGCTCGGAATGTCGCTGATCGAGTCGCTGCACCCGGACGTTGTGATTATGCCGGTGCATATGACCTTCTGGAACCCGGAGGATCTTATCAATTATCTGCTCCCGCGCGGGATCTGCCCGCGCTTCGTCCTGCTGTCCGACGGGTCGGAGGCGGTCATTGAGGGCGCGGCTGCGGTCAAGGTGCAGCAGCTGCTGCCGGACGCCATGCCCTCGGATGCGATGCTCCTGCACGCGGTCGAGGAGGCCGGACGCCTGCAAAAGCACGAAACGGGCGCAGTCCGGCCCCCGGAAAACGAATATGTCCAGCACAGTCTGGAGGTCATGGAGCTGCTGATGGGCCTTGTGCCGGTCGGCACGGGGTCTGCGCAGCAGCAGTTCGGGCGGCTGCACGTGGGCAGCCAGGACTGCTGGATCCTGCTCGGCTCCCAGCCGGACGGGCAGCCGGGGCCGGGCCTTTCCTCCGACTATGCCGCGCTGGAATCGTTTTTTGCGGAGCTGACCGAGCTGCTCCGCCCGCTCGGAAACACGGATATCTGCATTTACCGCGACCAGAACCTGTGCATCCTGCTCGCCGGTGGGCAGGATGCGGAGCCGGACTGGGCGCTCTGGGCGGGGAAGATCAACGCACTGGCCGCGCATCACGCGCTCGGGCAGATGACCTTTGATATTTCCGACGTACCGCTGCCGCTGCCGCAGTGGCACAATCAGTGCCGCCAGCTGCTGGAGCTGCGCAAGCTGCGCTTTTTCTTCTCGCCGCTCTGCCTACAGCCGAAGATGGCGTTTTCCTACCGCGTGCCGGTCACACAGCAGCTGCTGCACGAAAAGCTTTCGGCGCTTTCGCTGAGTATGCAGGATGCGCGGCAGCTGGAGGCGCTTGCGATCCTGCGGGAGCTGCAGGACATGGTCAGCCACAGTATGTCGGATGAGGTCTGCTCGTTTGTCATGACGCAGCTGACGGTTCAGATGTATTCCCTCAGCAGCAGCTTCGGCGTCGATCCTGCACCGACCCCGCTGCTGGGCGCGCAGCGGCCTGCAACAGTCGAGGCCATGTTCACCATCTGCCGCGAACAGATGACCGCGCTGTTTTCCAGCATCCGCAATCTTCGCACGACGTCCAACAGCGCCATCGACGAGGTCTGCCGCTTCGTTGCGCAGAACCTTGCTGAGCCGCTGACGCTGACGGTCGCGGCGGAGTATGTCCATATGAACCCGGCCTATCTCAGCCGCGTGTTCAAAAAGGAGACAGGGCAGGCCTTCAACGCCTATGTGAGCGAGCAGCGCATCCGCCGCGCCAAGCAGCTGCTGCAGACGAAAGACCGCATCATCGATATCGCCGGAAACGTCGGCTTTGAAAACTCTAAATATTTCAGTCAGGTATTCAAAAGACGAACGGGCATGACGCCGCAGGAGTACCGCGCGGCCATGCAGAAGGAGGCAGAATTATGATCCGGTCGCTTCGGATGCAGCCGAACCGGAAGCTGTATTTCAAGGAGCTTCCCATGCCGCCCACGCCGGGGCCGGGCGAGGTGCAGGTCAGAATGGCGTTCGCGTCGATCTGCGGCTATGATATGATGATGCTGCGCGGAACCGCGGCGTATCCGCTGAACGGCTATCTCGGGCACGAGGGCTCCGGCGTCGTGACAGCGGTAGGCGAGAATGTCCGTGCGCTCCACCCGGGCGACCGCGTGACGATCAACCCGTATGAGCCCTGCGGCCTGTGTGACGCCTGCCGCAGCAACAGACCGGAATACTGTACGAACCCCAGCGTCGGCTATGCCGATCTGATGACGGAATATCTGAATATCCGCCAGCAGCAGGTCTTCCGCCTGCCGGAGCAGGTGAGCCTGCGGGCTGGAAGCCTGATCGAGCCGCTGATGATGGCCATGCACGCCGTAGGCAAAGCGCGGCTCGGCTACGGCAAGCGGGTCATTCTGCTCGGCTGCGGGGCCATGGGCCAGATCATCCTCAAGCTTGTGCGGCAGCACCCGGTCGGGCAGATCGTCGTGGTCGAGCCGGTCGCGGAAAAGCGGGAGGCGGCGCTTCGCTTCGGCGCGGACGTTGTGATCGACCCGAATACACAGAGCGTCGTTACCGCGG
>HF990556.1:0-39562 GCA_000432135.1 Firmicutes bacterium CAG:124 | reverse complement strand
CCGTGACCGAGGCGCTGACGCTGAGCGGCGGAATCGGCTACGACGCGGTCATCGAGGCCAGCGGCGACCGGAAATCGGCGGCGATCACCATGAATCTTGTCGCGCGCGGCGGCTCCGTCGTGTTTTTCGGGCTTTACGGGATGGACTATAATCTGGAGCTGAATCTGTTCACGCTCTACTGGAAGGACGCAACGCTCTCCGCCGTCTGCGTGCCGAGCGGACAGTTCCCGGCGGCCATCGCCATGGCCGGCCAGCTGAAGCTGGAGGAGGTCATTTCCCGCGAGCTGTCGTTTTCCAAGGGGATCGAGGCATTCCGCGAAAAATCCAGCGGCCGCGAGGCCAAGGTCATGCTGCGCTTTGAACAGGAGGGATCCATATGCTGACACTTGCACCATTTACATTCTGCGCCAATAACGTTCCGGGCACGGACCCGATCCGCGCCATGGACATGGCCCGCCGCTGCGGGTTCCATACGATCGAGCTGTCCGCCATCGACGGCATCAGCGAGCAGATCGTCGCAGAGCGCGTTTCACCGGAATACGTTATGCAGATCGAGCGGGAGCTGCAGAAGCGCGATCTGCAATGCACCGCGCTGTCGGCGCACTGCGACATGACGGACGAGGCGCAGTTCGCGCGTCTGCTGAAAAAGATCGAATTTGCCGGGCAGATCGGCGCGCAGCTCGTCAATACGCGCTGCGGCCCGAAGGCACGGTACGCCGTGTTTGAGGAGCACGTCAAGCGGGCGGCCGAGGCCGCTGACCGCTATGGCCTGCGGCTGGGGCTGGAATCCTACGGCGATATCGTCGGCCCGGCAAGCGAATGCGGCGGCGTGTTCGCGGAGCTGGATCTGCCGCACGTCCAATATACCTATGACCCGGGAAATACCTACCGCTTCTGCCGGGGCGAGATCCGGCTGGACGAGGATCTGCAGAACGCCTCCGTGCCGGTCGCGTATCTGCACATGAAGGACGGCAGCATCCACGACGGCTATATCTGGAACGAGCCGATCGGGCAGGGCGTGTTCCCATATCCGGCCATGCTTGCCGCGCTGGAACGGCAGGGCGGAACGCTTGGCTGCGCGCTGGAAATGCCTATGAGCTTCTGCGTCAGCGTGCGGGATCTGTCCTTCCGCTTCCTGGAGCCGTCGGACGAGCAGCTTTACGCACAGATCATGCAGTCGGTCGAATATGTAAAGACGCTTGCCCATGTAACAATGTAAAAAACAGCTGCCTGCAGGCCCGAAGCGCCGCAGGCAGCTGTTTTTATGGCTTTTAGGAATACAGCAGCTCTTTGACAGACTGATGCGCAGCGCCTTGCCCATGCGGGGCAGGCGCTGCGCATATCATTTTGTTCGTTATCCGTTCAGAACTCGCAGATGCGCGTGAGCAGGACGAGGCACTGCTCGAGCGTCATGTCCTTTTTCGGCTCAAAGCCCTTCGTTGTGCCGTTCATCAGATCATACTGCGTCATCATCGCGACGGCCTCTCTGGCCCAGTCGGAAATGGAGGCGCTGTCGGGATAGCGGTCGAGCATCGACATATCAGCCTCAAAGACCACGCTCGACTGCCGCAGAAGACGCAGCAGCACCGTCGCGGCCATCTGGCGCGTGACCCTGGAGGTCGTGTCAAAGCTGCCGTCGGCGTTCGGCTGCATTACGCCGAGCTGCTGCACAACGGCGACCGGATCGGATACGTCCTCGACCAGTCCGAGCGTCCGCGCGGTGTTCGCCGCGAGGCGGGCAAGGGCCTTGCGTGTAATGGCGGACTGATAGCTGCCGTCGGCCAGCATGGTGATGCCGTAGACGTCCGCGTGCGAGACAAGCTCCGCGGCCCAGCTGGACGGCGTTCCGGTAATGCTGGATATGCCGCTGCCCCATGCATAGATCGTGGATACGTCGTCGGATACGGGCTGCGGCTCCTCCGCCGCAGGCGCTGCGGCAACAGGCTCCGCTTCTCCGGCAGGCGCTGCGCGTCCGGCGCTGGAGCACATGGTATAGAAGGTATAGCACCCGCCGTCATAGGGGATCCTGCGGTTCACACCGGCCTTGCCGTCCCAGACCCAGTTCTGCTCGAACAGCGTGACGGTGCCGCCCGCTTCGTCGACGGATTTGACGATGGCATAGTGGTTGCCGTAGCGCTCCCGCGCCTCGGCGGAGGCATAGGCGATATCGCCGGGCTGCGGCGTGTATGTAACCTCGAACCAGTAGCCCGACGGGCTGGCAGCGGTGATATCGCCGCTGTTCGTGAACACGGTCACGCCGTAAACGGCGCTGTAGAACCGTTCGATCAGCTCGTTGCAGAACAGCGTCGTACCCGATTCATTATAAAGCGCGTCCACGCCGCAGAAGGTATCGGCGGCAAAGCTCTCGCCCACGATCGTGACGTAATCCAGATCAATGGTCGCCTCGGCGGCCAGCGCCGGTACGGCCAGCAGCGTCAGGCATAACATGACTGCCGCCAGACGGCGGAATTTCTTCTGCATACAAAATGCCCTCTTTCGTTCGATAAACTCTTCTTAAATTGTAACAGAATGTAACCAATAAGTCAACCATTTTTTTGCGCCCACTGGAAAACCTGCCTGCAGATGTGGTATAGTATAAAAAGTTCCGAACAATGGAGGCATTTGCTTGGAAAACTATTTTCATCTGAACATGGACCGGCGCGCGGTCAACCAGATCAGCGCGCTTGGTCTTGCGCACTGCGGCGACGCGGTGTTTGAGCTGCTGGTGCGGAGCTTCCTCTGTGCGTCCGGCAAGGCGCTGAACGGCAATCTGCACCGTGCGACGGTCGACCTCGTCTGCGCTCCGGCGCAGGCTGCGCGGGCCGAGCGTATGCTCCCGCTTCTGACAGAGGAGGAGCTGGCCTTTTACAAGCGCGGGCGCAACGCGCACGTGCATCAGGTGCCGAAAAACGCCACCTATGCGCAGTATGCCAGAGCCACGGGGCTGGAATGCCTGTTTGGCGCGTTATATCTCACCGGCCAGCTCGACCGGCTGAACGAGCTTTTTATCCTGACCATGGAGGAATCCCATGCCATTTGACGCATTTTTTCTCACGGCAGTCCGCCGTGAGCTGGAGGGCAGTCTGACCGGCTGCCGCATCGATAAGGTCCAGCAGCCGCAGCGCGACACGCTGATTCTGTCCATGCGCGGCGCGGCTGGCGGCGGACGGCTGCTGCTGACGGCCTCGCCCAATCATCCGCGCATCCACCTGACGAACGAGCCCGCCGAGAACCCGGCGCAGCCGCCCATGTTCTGTATGCTCCTGCGCAAGCACCTGACAGGGGGCCGTCTCGTGTCCATGCAGCAGCCGGAGATGGAGCGCCTGCTCGACCTCACCTTCGACTGCACCGACGAGATGGGCAGCCCCACGCGCAAGCACCTGATCCTGGAGATCATGGGCCGCAACTCCAACCTGATTTTAACGAGCGAGGACGGGCGCATTCTCGACTGCCTGCGCCGGGTCGACTTTGAAATGAGCGAAAAGCGGCAGGTCCTGCCGGGCCTTTACTACCATCTGCCGCCCACGCAGGGCAAGCGCGACCCGTTTGCCGTCACGGGAGAGGAGTTGGCCGCGCTTTTGTCTGCACAGACCGCGCCGAAGCGTCTTGACGGCTGGCTGCTGGATACCTTCGGCGGCCTCTCGCCGCTTGTGTGCCGGGAGCTTGCGTTCCGCCTGACGGGCGATCTGGATACCGCCCTGTCCGCGCTTTCGGTAGAAGAAAAAACAGCGCTGGCAGCGCGTCTGCTTGCCGCCTTCGCGCAGCTTCAGACCATGCCGCCGCAGCCCATGCTCCTGTATCGCGACGAGCGCCCGTGGGACTTTACCTGCCTGCCCGTGACGCAGTACGGCGATTTTATCCGGCAGAAGCCGTATGACTCGTTTTCGCAGCTGCTCGACCGGTTCTATGCCGCGCGCGACCGCGCTGAATCCATCCGGCAGTCATCGCAGGCCATCCGCAAAACCGTCTCCAATCTGCACGCACGCACGGCACGCAAGCTGGAGAACCAGCGTAAGGAGCTTGCCGCGACCCATGACCGCGAGCGCCTGCGGCAGCTCGGCGATATCCTCACGGCGAACCTCTACGCCATCAGGCGCGGCCAGACGAAGCTGCGCGCCGCTGACTTTTACGACCCGGACATGAAGGAGATCGAAATCACCCTCAACCCGGCCATTTCCCCACAGCAGAACGCGGCGAAATTCTATAAGGACTATCAGAAGGCCAAGAACGCCGAAAGAATTCTGACAGAACAGATCGCAAAGGGTGAGCAGGAGCTTGCGTATCTGGCAAGCGTCCTCGACGCGCTCACGCGTGCGGAATCCGCGCGGGATTTACAGGAGATTCGGGCGGAGCTTGTCTCCGGCGGCTATCTGCGCGAGACAGACCGCAAAAAGCGCATGAAGCTGCCGCCGAGCCGCCCCATGCGGTTCATGTCGTCTGACGATTTCCCGATTTTTGTCGGCCGCAGCAACCGGCAGAACGACGAGCTGACGACAAAGCTGGCGGCCAAAACGGACATCTGGCTGCACGTCCAGAAGATCCCCGGCAGCCACGTCATCATCGAAACGAACGGCCGGACGCCGCCCGATCGGACGGTGACGGAGGCGATGCAGCTTGCAGCGTATTATTCGCAGGCCCGCGACGGCCAGAACGTGCCGGTCGACTATACGCCGGTGAAATTTGTCAAAAAGCCTGCGGGCGCGAAGCCCGGCATGGTGATCTACACAACGTACCAGACCGCCGTCGTCACGCCGGACGCGGCGCTGTGCGAGCGGCTGAAGGAGAAGGAATGATGGAAGAGCGGCACTACGCATTTTTTCAGAACCGGGACTGCGAATATTTCCCCTGCCATGCGACAAAGCACCCGGAGGATTTCAACTGCCTGTTCTGCTACTGTCCGCTCTACGCGCTCGGACGCGGCTGCGGCGGCAATTTCCGCTATACGGAGAACGGGATAAAGGACTGCTCCGGCTGTCTGTTCCCGCACCGGAGGGAAAATTATGACCGTGTGACCGCCCGCTTTATGGAAATTGTCAAAAAAATGCAGGAAGGCGAGTGAAGTGCTGCCGGGTTCGGATTCTACTGCTTCTGGCTGTGCACCGCGAACTTTTCTCGCAAAAAACCGGCACTCTACTGCCCGTAGAGTGCCGGACTTCGTTTTGTAGACTGCTGGGAACGAACCCGTAGAGCGTTTTGGGGCAGGAATCGGGAGACTTTTTCCCGCCATGCGGCTACACTGGAGATACAAACAGGCAGGAGGGATCCCTATGAAAAATCTGAAGATCTTCGGCGACTCCATCATCAAGGGCGTCACCTATAACGGCCAGAGCTATCACCTGTGTCAGGAGCATGATTTCGACACGCTGCGTGCGCAGGGCGTCACCGTGGAAAACAACGCAAAAATGGGCGCGACCATCGACGCGGGACTGAAGCAGCTTGACCGGAAGCTCGGGACCTGTGACGGCGATACGACGGTGCTGTTCTGCTTCGGCGGCAACGACTGCGATTACGACTGGAAGGCCATCTCGGAGGATCCGGACGGCGAGCATCTGCCGCACACGCCGTCGGAGAAGTTCATCGACCAATACTGCACCGCCATCCGCAAGGCGCAGAGCGCGGGCGCCCGCGTGGCCATGACGAGCCTGCCGCCGCTGGAGCAGGAGCGGTATTTCTCCTTTATCACCAGAGGGCTGAGCGCGGAAAATATTCTGCACTGGCTGGGTGACACGGATCATTTGTACCGCTGGCAGGAATATTACAATTCCATGGTCGCGCAGCTGAGCCGTGCATTCGGCTGCAGGCTGGTCGATCTGCGCACAGAGTTCCTCAAAAGCCGCGTCTTCCCGACGCTCATCGGCGCAGACGGCATCCACCCCACGCAGGCCGGTCACGACCTCATCCACCACACCGTCCAGTCTGCGCTGGCGTATTGACCGGCGCACCGGAGAGCAAAAGCCGCCTCTTTTTATCATGCAGCGCATGGTAAGAAGAGGCGGTATTTTTGAAGAACATGACGTGGGGCTTCGCTGCAAGATCCGGATGAAGCGGAGAACAGCGCCTGGCAGAGAAGCTTTGAGCCGCGCGCTTTGGACTTGGGGCAATACGGACAGGCGGCTGGGCTGCACTTCCTTGAAAATTACAAATTGTTTCCGCAAGTTCACATAATCACAAAAAGAGCGCATTTTGATGGAGGAAACGGGCAAAACATATTCAAAATAAGCAAAACTGTCCATTGACGAATGCGGCAGAATCCGCTATTATGGTGACGCTGGGACAGCGACTACGATCTCCCAGAAGGAGGAACTATGAAAAAGCTGATTCTCGTGCTGGCCGCGGCGCTGGCGCTTTCGCTGCTGTGCAGCTGTGCAAAGCCGCTTCCGGAGGAGCCTGTACAGGCTGACCCGGAGCCGGAAGCGCCCGCTGAGGTACACGTCACGACATTTACTGCCGATATTCTTTCATCCGGCGGCGGTACGCTGACGGTCCGCCCTGCAGACAAAGACTCGTCGTTCGGTTCTGCGGACACGGTCACGGTCGCGCTGGCCGACGGGCTTGTCCCCACCGGCGCGGACGGCTGGCCCATTTCTGTGTCCGAACTGACGCAGGCACTTCAGGTGGATATCACGTATCTCGGCGGCGTTACAGGTGAATATCCCTTATCTCGGCGGCTTTGAAACGTCTGCCCCGCCGCAGGTGCTGGCGGTCGCCATACGCGTCGTCCCGTCGGAGGAGCCGGTCGAGGACACGACGAATACGGTCACAGACCCGCAGCCGGTCGAGCCAGTCCCGTCTGAGCCTGAGGCGGAGCCGTTTGCCCCGGTCGAGCTTCCTGCGCAGGATCCGGTTCCGGCTGAGATCCCCTATGACGGCATCACGCTTTACGGCTTCCAGAGCATCCGCACCGAGATCGTCCGCAGCGGCGAGGCAGATCTGGATGGCTGCGGCACGCCCGAGACGGTGCAGCTGCTGCGCATCTGGGACCAATATGACCAGCAGTCGTTTGTGCTGCGCATTCAGAAGGGGTCGGACGTGTTCGACACCGGCTTTGAGGAGCCGGATGTGTCCTATCCCGCCAGCTTCAACGCACACATCTGGCTGGCTGATCTGGACGCGGACGGCTATCCGGAGGTCTATTTCAACGGCAATATGAACGGGGATCAGTATGTGCTGAATGTCTGGTCGATGAAGACCGGGACGCCGGAGCTGATCCCGTTTGAGGACCAGATCTATTTGGAGGCCGCGATCATCGGCGTCTCCGATAACAGCCTCCAGCTTGAGAGCACGCAGAATGTGCTCGGCTCCTACAGCGCCATCCGCGCCTATGCCCTGCACGACGATGTGCTGACGCCGCTGGGCGATGAGTGGCAGATCGTTCCCGCGAATACGAGCTATTCCCGCCTGTCCGTTGTGCGGGATATTCCCGTCACGCTGGACGACGGCACGGAGTCCGTCTTCGGCCCCGGCACGGTTTTGCAGGTCACGGGAACGGACGGCAAGAGCTTCGTCGACGTGATCACAAGCGACGGCGTGACCGGACGCATCGCAATCGAGCAGCCCGCGGGGGACTGGCAGTGGTATATTGACGGCGAATCGGAGCTGGAATACTTCGAGCTGGTTCCGTACGTCGGATAAATCAGCGGTTCTGACCGCTTGCGGTTTTTGGAAGATTCCTGTATAATCAAAAAGGGCGCTGCGGGATCCCGCAGCGCCCTTTTGAAACTGGTTGGTTTGGTTGTTTGTGTAAAAGCGGCCGGTCATGCTGCCATCGCATCCGCTCCTTTCGGTGTGAGATGTTGATTAAATATCAATCTGTAATTTATTATACACTAAATTGTAACTATTTCAAGGCTTCAAATCTGAAGAATCTGTGAAGAATGGAGAATTGAGCTATGGGAGAGGAAAATAAGAACTGGTTCGCCCGCCACCGCACGGCGGTGTTCGGCATTGCGGTCGCAGTGCTGATTTTAAATCTTGTGGTGCTGGTCGCGGTACCGACGCAGACGCCGGTCGAGCTTTCCCAGACCGTCACGGAATACGCGCTGGCCGACGAGGCATTTGCACAGGCGCACACGCTCACGCTCACCGGCACGCTGACGAAAAGCGTGCTGCACAGCAATCTGTTTCACGGGACGCTGACGATCTCCGGCCTTGACGGTATGGAGGAGCCGTATACGCTGACGCTCACGCGTGAGAACGGCGCATGGCACGGTCTGTCCGGCGAGGCATCCATCCTCTTTTCTGCCGGAAAGGAGATGGACACACTTCTGATCGTGCTGCAGGGCAGTCAGGACGTGGGTGCGGATGTGCACTTTCTTGCACCCGGCGCTGCCAGCCGCAGTGCGGCTCTGACCCGGTTGTATACTTATTATCCGGCGTATCGCACAAAATAAAACACATATTTTTGTGCGTTTTGTTCAAACCACCGCTTGAATTTTCCTTCCCCAGCGCGTATACTGCAACTGTAATCGAAAGTCAAAGTAAAAAATTGCATGGGAGGCAATGAACATGAAACTCAAGAACATCAAAGAAGTCGAAGAATTCCGCAAGGTCATCCACGCCTGCGCTGGCGACGTGTACCTCAAGAGCCAGGACGGCGACGTGTTCAATCTCAAGAGCGCGCTGAGCGAGTACATCGCCCTCGGCCAGCTTCTGAGCGAGCAGGGCGACAACCTCGAGCTGTTTGCCGACCGCCGCGAGGACGAGGCCCGGCTCATCAATTTCCTCGCCGAGCTGGATAAGGAAAACGAAAACGCGTGACCGCAGCTTTCAGACATAGCGCCGCCGCTGCTCCCAATGGAGCAGCGGCGGTTCTTTTTATGAAGAGAAGCGACGGAGCACAACCCCGCAATCCAGCGAAGCGGTCACGGGGTTGAACGAAGAAAGACCTTTGCTGTCGAGATGGACGCGCCCTAAGCGGCCATCTGACATACAAAGGTCATTTCTGAGTGGTGCCGGTGGCGGGGCTCGAACCCGCACGGTTGTTACGCCGAGGGATTTTAAGTCCCTTGTGTCTGCCATTCCACCACACCGGCAGGTGGGAATATTTTAGCACTGAATGGCGGGCGCGTCAAGGATAGAAATCGGGGCTGGGGCGGCAGAATGGGCGGAAGTCCGGTTTTTGGGACAGTATGACATTCGAGCGGATAGAAAATTTCGCCGATTCTTTGTATGTTCTGCCATATTGCAAAAATGGAACAAATGTTTTAATATACAAACACTGCCTCATACATCAGCTGCCGGAAGAACGGAACGGAATTTTAGGAGTGGATGCAGAATGACGAAACACCGAGCAGACAGACAGGACGCATGGGAAACGGCGGACGAGCGGATCGTCCGGCTGTTTGCGGCGCTGAGCCGGGAGGAAAAACAGCAGTTTCTTACTTTTTTTGAAAACGCTCTAAAAACGCGATCATGGCCTGCTTCAGATCATCGTCAGCATGGGAAAGAAGCTCCCTGAGCTGTGCGTCGAGCGGGTCCTCCTCACCGGACGGTGCGCCGGTGGGGAGCATTTTTTTATCCGTCGCGCCGGTGAGGTAGGCGGGCGTTGTGCCGAGGGCGGCGGCGACGATCTGGAGCTGGTCGGCGCTGGGCTCGGATTTGCCGGCCTTCCAGTCCTGGCAGACGGTCGGCGTGCGGCCGATGCGGCGGGCGATGGACGCCTTGGTCACGCCCGTCTCGCGGATCAGCGCTTCGAATCTGCTATAAATAAACAAAACAGACACCTCGCATTTGTGCAAAATAGAGAATCAAATAAAAATGCGACATACCTCCCTTGACAATCGCATATAAATGCGATACACTCAGGGGGCAGGTGCGGAGAGCGCTGCGGGCCGGAAGCAAACAGGCCCGTGGGCCAGGGAATCAGAGGGAGCGGCGCCGCAGCCGGAGATTCATGCAGATTTATTGTATCCGGCGCGGCGCGTTTTGTCAACTGCGTATCGCATAAAAATATGATTTCGGGAGGTGTGGGAGGATGATGCGCGGCTGTGTCTGCCGGTGGTGCGGCGAGGCCGTTACGGAGGCGGACGAGCGGTATGAGGCGATGGACGGCACGGCGGTGCACGCGGAATGCATGGAGGCGCTTTTGCTGGAGACGGTGGGGGTGGAGGCACTGGCGGAGCGCATGGGGTATGAACACAGACGGGAGGTGGAGATGGATGCAGAACGGAGAGAAGGGCTTTGAGCCGGTATGGTGCCCGTTTTACCGGGAGGACAGCGGCAGGAGCATTTACTGCGAGGGAATCACGGACGAGAGCTTTCTGCGGCTGACGTTCGCTTCGGGGCGGGCGAAGCGGCAGCAGATGGAGATTTTCTGCAGGACGAAAAACTGCGGAAAATGCGAACTCTATACCGCCATCAATGCGAGGTATGCGGATGACTGAGGAAAAGGCCGGAAAGGCACGCCGGGATCCCATTGAAAAGGCGTCCGGAAATCTGGAAAAGGCGCTGGAAACGATCTCGAAGCGGCTGCTGGAGCAGATCAAAGACGGCGAAACGCCGAGCAGAGAGCTGGGCGAGCTGGCAAAGGTGATGAAGCAGGCGGTTGAGATCCGGCAGGAACTGCAGGAGGAGCACGGCGGGCAGGAGACGGGCGTGCGCGTGGTATTTGAGCGGGAAGCGGAGGAATTTTCGGAATGACGGAGCTGCGGATCGGCGCGCCGAATGAGAAGCAGAGGCGGTTTTTACTGGACCGGCACCGGCACATCGCCTACGGCGGGGCCAGAGGCGGCGGGAAGAGCTGGGCTGTGCGCACAAAGGCGAAGCTGCTGGCGCTGCGGTATGCGGGGATCAAGCTTTTGATCGTGCGCAGGACGCTGCGGGAGCTGCAAAACAACCATATCGACCCGCTGCGGCAGGAGCTGGCGGGGATCGCGAAATATAAGGCGGCGGACAAGCGGTTCGAATTTCCAAACGGGTCGACGATCACGTTCGGCTACTGCGCGTGCGACGGCGATATGGGGCAGTATCAGGGCGCGGAATACGACGTGGTGTTTCTCGACGAGGCCGGGCAGCTGCAAAAGGCGTGGATCGACGCGATCAATGCCTGCGTGCGCGGGACAAATGGGCTGCCGAAGCGGACATACTACACGCTGAACCCCGGCGGGCCGGGGCACGGATATTTTAAACGGCTGTTTCTTGTCCGCCGGTTTGTGGCGGGTGTTCATCGACCGCCGGTTCGAGGCGGGAGAGGAGCCGGAGAATTACAGCTTTGTGCAGGCGCTGGTGACGGACAACCGGGCGCTGATGCGGCAGCAGCCGGAGTATCTGAAGCAGCTGGAAACGCTGCCGCCGAAGCTGCGCGAGGCGTGGCTGTATGGGTCGTGGGACGTGTATGAGGGACAGTTTTTTGAGGACTTCCGCGACGTGCCGGAACACTATGAGGACCGGCAGTGGACGCATGTGATCGAGCCGTTTGCGCCGGACAAGGGGTGGACGGTCTGCCGGAGCTATGACTTCGGGTATGGAAAGCCGTTTTCCTGTGCGTGGTGGGCGGTCGATTACGACGGCGTGATCTACCGCATTCTGGAGCTTTACGGATGCACGCGGATGCCGAACGAGGGCGTCAAGTGGACGCCGGACCGGCAGTTTGCCGAGATCAGGCGGATTGAGACGGAGCATCCGTGGCTCAAGGGCCGGGAGATCACGGGCGTGGCGGACCCGGCGATCTGGGACGCCTCGCGCGGGGAAAGCGTGGCGCAGACGGCGGCGCGGTACGGCGTGTATTTTACGCCGGGCGACAACGAGCGCATCGCGGGCTGGATGCAGTGCCATTACCGGCTGCAATTCGACGAAAACGGGTACCCGCGTATGTATGTGTTCAAAAACTGCAAAGCATTTATCCGGACGGTGCCGCTGATGCTGTATTCACAGACGCGGCCGGAGGATCTGGACACGGCGATGGAGGATCATGTGTGCGACGAATGGCGGTATTTCTGTATGTCGCGGCCGGTGAAGCCGATGATGCAGGCGCAGACGGCGGCGGTCTGGTCAGACCCGCTGAATCAAATCAGAAGCTAGGAGGAAGCAATGGAGGTACGGACAACAGGCGTTCCCGTCATTGGGGCGCGGGAGCTGCGGCGGGCGGCGGATATTCTGCGCCGCTACAAGCAGGGCAAGCAGAATCTGGAACGGCGCATCATCGCCGACGAGGATTGGTGGAAGCTGCGGCAGTGGCGGCAGTTTTCGGACAAGGGCAATCCGAACGACGACCGGCCCGCGTCCGGGTGGCTGTTCAACGTCATCATGGGCAAGCACGCGGATGCGGTCGCGGCCTATCCGGGGCCGGTCATCCGACCGCGCGAGCCGGACGACCGGCAGGAAGCGCAGATGCTCTCGTCGATCATCCCGTGCATTCTGGAGCAGAACGACTTTGAGGAGGTCTATTCCGACACGTGCTGGCAGAAGATGAAGCAGGGCACGGGCGTATGGGGTGTGTACTGGGATCAGGAGAAGCTCGGCGGACTGGGGGATATCTCCATCCGGCCTGTGAATGTGCTGAATCTGTTCTGGGAGCCGGGCGTGACGGATATCCAGAGGTCGCAGAATGTGTTTTATCTGGAGCTGGAGGACAACGAGACGCTGCTGGCGGCGTATCCGCAGCTGGCGGGGAAGCTCGGCGGGAGCAGCGCGGTGCTTTCGCGGTACCGGACGGACGATGCGGTCGATCTTTCGGAGAAGACGCTGGTGGTGGACTGGTATTACAAGAAGCGTGTGGGCGGCAGGACGGTGCTGCACTACTGCAAGTATGTGGGCGAAACGGTCCTGTACGCGACGGAGAACGACACGTTCATGCCGTCGGTCACGCGGGAGGCGCGGGACCCGGAGACGGGCGAGACGGTTCTGGTGCAGACGCCGGTGCGTGCGCCTGCGTGTGAGCGGGGGCTGTATGACGACGGGGAGTATCCGTTCATCTTTGACCGGCTGTTTCCCATCGAGGGCTCGATCTGCGGGTACGGCTATATTGACATCGGCAAGGGCGCGCAGGAGCAGATCGATCGGATGGATCAGGCCATCGTGAAGAACACGATCATGGCGGCGACACCGAGGTGGTTCCGCCGCTCGGACGGGTCGGTCAACGAGCAGGAGTATGCGGACTGGACAAAGCCGTTTGTGCACGTGGACGGGAATCTGGGACAGGATTCTCTGCAGCAGGTGCAGGTCAATATGCTGCCGGGCATCTGCGTGCAGGTGCTGAACAACAAGATCGAGGAGCTCAAATGGACGACGGGCAACACGGACGTGACGAACGGACAGGTTTCGTCCGGCGTGACGGCGGCCTCGGCCATTGCGGCTTTGCAGGAGGCGTCCGGGCGCAGCTCACGCGCGTCGACGCAGTCGGCGTACCGGGCCTATGCGCGGCTCATCCGCATGGTGATCGAGCGCATCCGGCAGTTTTATGATCTGCCGCGCAGGTTCCGCATTGCGGGTCTGAGCGGGGCGGAGGAATTTGTGTCCTACTGCAATGCGCGGCTGAAGGCGCAGAGCATGGGGCCGGAGGCGCTCATGCGGACGCCGGTGTTCGATGTGACGGTCACGGCACAGAAGCACACGGCGTATACGAAGCTGGCGCAGAATGAGCTGGCGCTGCAGTTTTTCCAGCTGGGCTTTTTCCGGCCGGAGATGGAGCAGCAGGCGCTGGCGTGCCTCGACATGATGGATTTTGACGGCAAGCAGCAGATCTTGCAGAAGCTCCGTTCGGGTGCGGATGCGGCGGCGTGGCAGCGGATGGCGCTGACGCTGGCGGGACGGTATGAGCCGGAGCTGTACGAGCGGCTGGCAGGACAGCCCTCGCCGGAGGCTCCGGGGACGGTTCGGACGGCGAAAAAGCAGGACGCGGAACCGGACAGAGTGCAGCAGGCGCGAAAACGCGCCGGAGAGGCGGCACAGCCGGGATGATCGAGGTATGGCTGGACAGAACGGCGCTGACGGTGCGCGGCCACGCGGGTTTTTCGCGGTACGGCAGCGATATCGTCTGTGCGGCGGCGTCGATGCTGGCGTTTGCGCTGGCGGAGGCGGTGCAGGCGGCGGGGATGAAAACGCCGCCGGTGATCGAATCGGGCTGCGGACGCTTCCGGCTGGAGGCGTTCGCGGACGGACAGGAGCAGGCGCGGCTGGACGGGATGTTTGAGACGGTTCGCGCGGGATACCGGCTGCTTTCGGCGCGGTATCCGGAGCATGTGCGGGTTTTGGGTGAACGTGACCCTGAAAATATGATGCAGAGACCCGAGCGTCGCCCGCTTGAAGGGCAGAAGGAGGAAAAGGATGAAAAACTTTGATTGGCTGCAGGCATTTGCGATGGAGCAGCAGGAGCAGCCGGAGCCGGGCGTATCGGCGGACGCCGCGCCGCAGGATGAGCAGGAGCGCGCAGAGGCGTTCCGGGCGCTCATCCAGGGACCGTATAAGAAGGACTATGACAGGCAGGTGCAGATGATCGTGCGCGAACGGCTGAAAAACTGCGCGAGAAGTGAGCAGGTGCTGAAGTCTCTGGGGCCGGCACTGGAAAAGACCTTCGGCGTAGATGCGGCACAGCTCACGCCGGAACAGGCGGAGCGGCTGGCCGCGTGCGCACCGGAGGGGAAAGTCCCCGTGACAAAAGAGCAGCGCGAAGAGGCGATGCGGCAGGGGTATGAGGCGCTCCGCGAGCAGTTTGCGGCGGTGCGCGAGGCGTATCCGGGCGCGCAGCTGCACGAGGAGCTGGAAAGCCCCGTGTTCATGCGCCTTGTCATGCGCGGCGTGGATGCCAGAAGCGCTTACGAGCTGACACATTTACGGGAGCTTCGTGCAGGCGCGATGGCATACGGCGCAAGACGCGCACGCGAGGAGCTGACGGCGGCCATGCAGGCGGGTTACCTCCGCCCGCGCGAGAGCGGCATGGCCCCGGCAGCGGGCGGCGCATTTGCCGAGAGTCCGGAGCACTGGTCCAGACAGACGAGAGAGGAACTGAAGGCGCGGGCCAGACGGGGCGAGACCGTCCGGCTCTGAGAAAAGGAGAGATTTTAATGAATCTGAAGCAGGAACTGAATTTGCAGCTGTTTGCCGACGCGGGTACGCTGGTGAACGCCAGCGGCAATTACGTGAACGCGTATTCCGGTGAGACGAGCGCGTTCCCGGATGGCGGCGGTATGACGGCGTCCATGAAGACGTTTTACGACACGGAGCTGCTGGAAAACGCGCGTCCGGAGCTCATCCACACGCAGTTTGCACGCAAGCAGGCGCTGCCTGCCGGACGCGGCAAGACCGTGGAATGGCGCAAGTGGAACACGCTTGAGGACGCGGGCGCGCTGACCGAGGGTGTCATTCCGACAGGCCAGAAGTTTGGCCAGAGCGCTGTGACGCAGGCCATCACGCAGTACGGCACGTATGTGTCCGTGTCCGACCAGCTGGAGCTGCACGCCATTGACGACGTGATTCTGGGTGCGGCGGAGGAGCTGGGCGCGTCCGCCGGTACGACGCAGGATAAGCTGGTGCGCAATGTCGCCGCAGCGGGCACAAATGTGCAGTACTGCGACAAGGTCGGCACGAACGGCGCACATACCGCCGTGACCAGCCGCGCAGGTCTGGATACCACCGCGAAGCTGACACCGGACGAGGTCAACAAGGCCGTGACGCTGCTCAAAAAGCTCAAGGCCCCGAAGATCGACGGCAAGTACATTGCCATCATCCACCCGTCCGTGGCATACGATCTGCGCTCGTCCGAGGCATGGATCGAGGCGCACAAGTATGCGGGTCTGACGGAGCTGTTTACCGGCGAGATCGGCGAGCTGCATGGCGTGCGCTTCATCGAGACGACCGAGGCCAAGATCTTCAACGGCGAGGGCTGCCCGGTCAAGACGGCGGCGGACGAATCCAAGGGTACGCCTGCGGAGTATTACAGCGTCTATGCGACGCTGTTTCTCGGCAAGGACGCCTACGGCATGATCGACCCCGAGGGCGGCAATCTGGAGATGATCATCAAGGACAAGGGCCAGGTCGGCGGACCGCTCAACCAGTTCTCGACGCTGGGCTACAAGTTCTCCAGCGCGGCGAAGATCCTGTATGAGGATCGCATGGTGCGTGTGGAGAGCTGCGGCGCGTACTCTGCCGAGGACGAGGCAAACTGAGGAAACAAGATGGAGACCGGCGCAAGCCGGTCTCCGGAAAAGACGGGACAGGAAGGGAGAATTGTCATGGAAAATGCATTTGCAAGTATGAAGACGATCACGCTGCCGCGTGCGTGCGGCACGGAGCAGCAGTCGGTGTTTGTCTGCGTCAACGGACGCACGTTTCAGGTGCCGCGCGGCAAGGCGGTCGAGGTGCCGGAGCCGGTGTATGAGGTGCTGGAAAACGCAAGACGGCAGTTGGAGGCGGCACGGAAGCTCGAGGATGAGCTGGCCGCCGGCTGAGGGCTGCGGACAGAAGAAAGGAGGCGGGGCGCATGACCATCCGCGAGGCGCTTGAGACGGTCGACCGGCTCAAGCCCAACCAGTATGGGAGCGCGGACAAGCTGCGCTGGCTGTCGGAGCTGGACGGAGCGGTGTACCGCGAGATCCTGACGCAGCATGAGACGCAGACGGCGGCGTTCGCGGGCTATACGCCGGAGGCGGATCTGGACGGGACGGTACTGCTGATCGAGTGGCCGTATGACGAAATTTACCGGTGGTATCTGGAGATGAAGATCGACGACGCCAACGGGGAGATGACGAAGTACAACAATTCCGCCGCCAAGTACAATATGTACTATCAGGCGTACCAGAACGCGTACAACCGGGCGCATCTGCCGAAGAGCGAAGCGGCGTATATCAAGCTGTAGGGGGGATAGCGGGATGTTTTATCCAAAGCTGACGGAGCAGCGGCAGCAGACGCTGACGACCGAGGCGTTTCTCGGCTATGACCACGATCTGAAGCTTTCTGACGGGGAATTCTACGACATGGAGAATCTGACGTCGGACTGCTATCCGCTGCTTGCGCCGAGAGTGCGGCGGGGGACGGTGCAGGCGCTTTCAGGGGTGCAGGCGATCTGCGCGCGGGATAAGCTGTGCTGGGTGCAGAACCAGGTGCTGTACATCAACGGCGCTTCCATGGAGGCGTATATGCCATCGGTGAACATCACGGCGGGAGAAAAGCAGCTCGTTTCCATGGGCGCGTATCTGTGCATCTTCCCGGACGGGATCTACTTCAACACGGAGGATTATTCCGACAACGGGTACATGGGGCATGAGAATACGGTCGACGCGGCGGAAACGCCGATCAGTGTGTCGCTGTGTCTTGCGGACGGGCAGGCGCTGACACTGGGCTTCTCGCAGGCGGCGCAGCCGGAAAGCCCGTCGAACGGGCAGTACTGGCTGGACACGTCGGGGAGTCTGCACACCATCAAGCAGTGGGCCGAGGCCTCGGGGCAGTGGGTGTCCGTGCCGACGGTGTATGTGAAGCTGGCGGCGAACGGCATCGGCAAGGGCTTCAAACAGTATGACGGCATTGAGATCTCCGGGCTTTCCGGGAACGAGCAGCTCAAAAAGCTGAACGGCAGCCAGATTTTATACGGCGCAGACGAGAGTTCTATCGTCATCGTGGGGCTGATCGACCAGGCAGCGGAGGTCACGAGCGGGACGGTGAAGACGGCCCGGCGCGTGCCGGATATGGACTTTATCACCGAATGCGGCAACCGGCTCTGGGGCTGCAAGTACGGTGTGGCGGACGGGAAGACGGTGAACGAGCTTTACTGCTGCAAGCTGGGCGATTTTAAAAACTGGGCGTGCTACCAGGGGGTGGCGACGGATTCGTGGCGGGCCAGCTGCGGCACGGACGGAAAGTGGACGGGCGCGGCGACGCTGGCAGACAGTCCGGTGTTTTTCAAGGAGGACTGCTTCCACCGGGTCTATCCGTCGGCCTCGGGCGCGCATCAGGTCGTGGTGCAGAAGTGTGCGGGTGTGCAGAACGGGTCAAGCAAGAGCCTCGTGGTGGTGGACGACCGGCTGTATTACAAGTCGCGCATGGGCGTGTGCGTGTACGACGGGAGCCTGCCGCAGGAGATTGGCGGCTGCTTCGGCACGGTGCTGTATGCCAACGCGGCCGCGGGCGGTGTGCGCGGGAAATACTTCATCAGCATGGAGGATGCGGCGCACAGCTGGTCGCTGTTCGTCTACGACACGCGCAAGGGTCTGTGGCACCGGGAGGACAGCACGCACGCAAGCGAGTTTGCGCGGGTCGGCGACGAGCTGTATTTCCTTGAAAATGGAACGCTCAGGACCGTTTACGGCACAGCCGGGACGAAGGACGGGCCGGTCGGGTGGATGGCGGAGACGGGGATCATGACGTATGGCCTTGTCGGAAAGAAATACGTCTCGCGCATCAATCTGCGGATGCAGCTGCCGAAGGGGTCGAGCGTCGATTTCTGGGTGCAGTATGATTCGGACGGCGTGTGGCGGCACTGCGGGCACATCGAGGGCCGGGGACTGCGTACCTTCCTGCTGCCGGTCCGGCCCGCACGGTGCGACCATCTGAAATTCCGGCTGACGGGAAAGGGTGAGATGAAGCTGTTCAGTCTGGCGAGAGTGTTGGAGGGCGGAAGCGATGCGTAGAACGCTCTGTAGGGGCGGGCGACTCTGCCCGCCCGATGGATTGTGCGCAAACGAAAAGAGGGCGGACAGAGTCGTCCGCCCCTACAACGCACGGAAGGAGGTGCAGATGACATGGGCAGCCTGACGCTTGCATACCCGTCCATTACGGGCAGGACGGCGCAGGAGCAGCTGGAGAGTATGCGGCGGTATCTATGCGGGATGGCGGAGCAGCTGAATCTTGCCGACTGGTCGGCACGGGCGGCGCTGACGGAGATCGCGCAGGCCATCGACGCGGACGGGCTGCCGGAGGCGGAGAAGAAGACAACGCTTTCGGGATACGCGGCTTTAAAGTCCCTCATCATCAAGACGGCGGATTTTGCGGCGGCGAATTCGGAGGTCTGGTCGGCGAAGCTTGCGGGGAATTATGTCGCGGCGTCGGACTTCGGGACGTATCTGGAAAAGACGCAGCTGACGATCGAGGGCAATTCCGTCGGGATCAAACAGCTGTATGATTACACGGCGGGCGTGAACAACGCGTTTTCCGTGAATGCGCAGCAGTATATCAAGACGGGGCTGCTGTATTACAACGACGTGACGCCGGTGTACGGTGTGGGCGTGGGCAATATCGAGACGACCGTAACAGATGGCGGCGGAAGGATCGTCGACCGGACGAAAAACGAACTGCTGACCGTGACGCCGAAACGCATTTCCTTCTGGCAGGAGGGGATGGAGGTTGCGTATCTGTCGGAGAAGAAGCTGCATTTCCCGTCCGGAACACTGGAGGCGTACAACGCGAAGCTGACCGGGACGATCACGGCGGCGGCAGGCTCGGCCTTTGGGCCGTGGACGATCTCGGACGGGAGCATCTACCGCGTGGAAAACGTGTTCGGCAGCAGCGCGGGTATGTATTTCGGGACGGGCGGCCTCTCCGTATCAGACCGGTTTCAGGTGGACGCGAACGGATATCTGACGTGCTCCGGCGCGACGATCTCCGGCGCGATCAGGGCGACGAGCCTGAATGTGACGGGCGCAACCATCACGGGGCTTACGGTCGATGCGGCGAGTGTGACAGGCAATCTGTCCGCGTCGCGCATCAACGGCGGCATTCTGGATTTCAACAATTTTTCGGTCAATCACCTGTCGGCAAACGACATTACGACGGGGCTTTTATCGGCGGATTATATCAAGCTGGGCGGCGATATGGCGGTATACGATGCGCTGAACAGCGGTACTGTCGGCGGATGGCTCGGCTATACGACGGGCGCTTACGGCGGCGCGGGGATCCATATGCAAAGTGACGGCGGGGCGGGGATCCATATGCAAAGTGGGCGTGGCGAGGTCGTGGCGACGGCAAGCGGCGCGAAGCTCTGCTACGGCGGCAATACGCTCTCCGTCACGGAGGGCGGCGCGCAGACGAACTGCCGAACGGCGGTAGGCGGCGATCTGGTCGTGAGCGGCAGCACGGCGCCGTCTGTTGACGGCGCGGGATCGCTCGGGTTTTCCGATTACCGGTGGTCGGTCGTGTACGCGCAGACGGGCACGATCACTACATCTGATCGGGAGAAGAAGACGGACATTTCGTATGCGCTGGAACGCTATGACGCGCTGTTTGAGAAGCTGCGTCCGGCAAGCTACCGGCTGAAAAGCGGCACGTCCGGCAGGACGCACACGGGGCTTGTCGCGCAGGATGTGGAGCAGGCGTTGCGGGCGTGTGGCCTGACGGGGCAGGACTTCGCGGCCTTTGTGAAAACGCAGAGGGAAGACGGCGGCGCGGACTACGGCCTGCGCTATGAGGAGCTGATCGCCCTGTGCATCCGGCAGATCCAGATGCTGCGGGAAAGAGTGAGGAAATTGGAGGAAACGGCATGAGTAAGCTTTCGAATGCGATCGGCGCGCTGCGTATGGGGCTGGTGGAGGCGATCAACGCCTCCGGGCTTCCGCCGTGCGTCGTCGGAATGGTGCTCGATCAGGTGCGCACGCAGGTGCAGCTGCTCGAAGCGCAGGAGGACGCGGAAACAGAGGAGAAAAAGGAGGAGGACAATGGCGCTTTACAGAGTGCAGGGTAACGGAAAGGCTCCGGCAGGGCTGCAGGCGGGCGACGAGGTCGTGACGGGCGGCGGCACGTACCGCATTCTCGGCGTAAACGCAGACGGCAGCTACCGCAGCTCGCTCAGCAACAAATATCAGACGATCTATAACTATCGCGGCAGCTACGGGACGCCTTCTGCCGGTCAGACAGACGCGGCGCAGGTCAGAACGCCCGGCTATACGCCGTCCGGCGCGGCAAGCGAGGCGAAGGCGGCGCTGGACCGGGTGCTGTCGGAGAAGCCCGGCAGCTATACGTCCCGGTGGGACAGCGAGCTGGACGCGCTTTATGACCAGATCGCGAACCGGAAGGCGTTTTCCTACGATCTGGGGGCAGACCCGATGTACCGGCAGTACCGGGAGCAGTACCAGAGCGCGGGACGGCTGGCAATGGAGAACACAATGGGTGCGGCGGCAGCGCTCACGGGCGGCTATGGCTCAAGCTACAGCCAGCAGGCGGGGCAGCAGTCGTACAACGCGTATCTGCAGAAGCTCAACGAGGTCGTGCCGGAGCTCTACGCGCAGGCGCGCAGTCAGTATGACCGCGAGGGCTCGGCGCTTTCCGAGCGCTATGCGCTCATCAGCAGCCGTGAAAAGAGCGACTATGACCGCTACCGCGACCAGGTGTCGGATTATTACGCGGCACTGTCCGACGCGCGCGGCGCGTATCAGAGCGAGGCGCAGCGCAGCGAGAATCTGGCGCTGCAGTACGCGAAGCTGGCGAACGACAATTACTGGAACGAGCTGAACTATCGCTCCGACCGGGAGGACGCGGCGAACGCGCAGTACTGGAAGCAGCTCGCCTACGCGGACAAGCAGGCTGCGGCGGCAGAAAAGGCGGCGCAGGCCCGGCAGAAGGCGGCGCAGGCGGGCACGGCGAAGGACAAGCAGACAAAGCGCTCGTCTTCCCTTGCCAGAGGCAGAGGCGAAAAGCGCGGCAGAACGGCGCCCGGCACGGCGCGCCGCGATGAGATCAACTGAAAAGGCCGGAAGGAGGAGAACAGATGACAAAGCTTCCGGGCGCAAAGCCAAGCCCGCGCATTGCGGGCGGTGTGCTGCGCTGGTATGCGGGCGATACGTTTTCCGTGACGCTGGCGCTGGAGCTGCGCGATCAGGACGGCGATCCGGTCACGGTCGGCGCGTCCGACAGTCTGACGGTCAGCTTTTTTGACGCGTCGCACGCGCCGGTGCATACGTTTCAGTTTGACCGCATGACAGGCGGGCAGGCAACGCTGACGTTTGACGATACGGTCAGCGCAAAATTTCCGAAGGGTGCGTATTTCTATGACATTTTGTATACGCACGGCGACAAAACAACGCTTGCGCGGGACAACCGCGCGGCGGCAGAGTGAGGTGCGGATATGCGGGTAGAGATTCCGAATGCGATCACAGTGACCATTGGCGGACTGATCTCCAGAGGCGTGAAGGCGGTTGAGGTCACGGACGGGGGACGGCTCGTCTTCACGCTGACGGACGGCAGCACCGTCGATGTTGGAAGCGTCGTGGGGCCGCAGGGCGAGAAGGGCAGCACCGGCGCGCAGGGCCCGAAGGGCGATACCGGCGCGCAAGGCCCAAAAGGCGAGACGGGTGCACAGGGGCCAAAAGGCGAAACAGGCGCGCAAGGGCCAAAGGGTGAAACAGGCGCGCAGGGTGAGAAGGGCGACACCGGCGCACAGGGTCCGAAGGGCGGCACCGGCGCACAGGGCCCAAAGGGCGAGACTGGCGCGGGCTTTCTCGTGAAGGGGTATTATGAGACGGCCTCCGCGCTGGAAGCGTCCGTGCAGGCGCCGATGGCGGGCGACGCTTACGGCGTCGGTACGTCGGAGCCGTATGACATTTATATTTTCGACGGCGTAACAGAGAGCTGGATCAACAATGGGCCGCTTCAGGGCGCAAGGGGCGAAAAGGGAGACAAGGGCGACCCCGGCGCGGACGGTGCGCCCGGAAAGGACGGCGCACAGGGCCCGGCGGGCGCGGACGGTACGCCGGGGCAGGATGGCACAACGTTCACGCCGTCTGTTTCTGCAGCCGGTGTTCTCAGCTGGACGAACGACGGCGGAAAACAGAACCCGGCCAGCGTCAGTATTAAAGGCCCGGCGGGCGCAGCAGGCAAAGACCCGGAGCCGTTTTATGTGACCTGCACGCTGTCGGGGCAGGATGTGTACGACGAGGGTGCTACACATGATAAGTCATTCGCTGAGATCCTGGCCGCCCATCAGGCAGGGCGGCCATGCCGTGCAATTTTGACGCTGGCCGGGAGCACTGGTGATGATACCGTGCTGCTTCCGCTGGCGGAGCTGAACGCGAACGCCACTGACGGGTATGTGAAATTTGCGCTGACAGAAATGACGCAGGGCGATACGCCGGAGGAACTGAGGGTCCGCTACGTATTGATCAATTCGGCGGATGCCGCAGAGGGCTTCTGGGGAACCAGATATACGCTGTCCGGCGATGAAAAATTCCTGCCGGATGTGACGGCCTCCGACAACGGAAAGTTCCTGCGGGTGTCCAATGGCGCATGGACAGCAGTGACGATCACGAACGCGAATGGAGGCAGCTTCTGATGGCGGAATTTTTGACATTTGACACCGACCTCACGGCGGTCGCGAACGCGATCAGAGCCAAGGGCGGCACGTCCGCGCAGCTGGTCTATCCGTCTGGCTTCGTGTCGGCGATTCAGGCGATCCAGACCGGCATTACGCCGAAGCTGGTCGTGACCACCTCTGCCGGGGCGGCAGTCACGGCAGTGAAGGGCGCCAAAACGGTCACGGGAACTGCCGGGACAGACGGAGTGTGCACGCTGGAGCTGCCGGAGGCAGGCGCGTGGAGCGTTACGTCGGCGAAAAACGGGGTGAATGCCGCGCAGAGCATCGTGATCGGCACGCAGAGCATGAAAATGCCCCTGTATCTCGACAGCTTTGCCGACAATACATGGGAAGAGATCATCGCGGTGTGCAGGACCGGGATCGCCCCGGACAGCTGGGCCGTGGGCGACAGCAAGACCATGAACATCGGCGGGACGGCCTATCAGGTCGATATCATCGGCAAGAATCATGACGAGTATGCGGACGGCTCCGGCACGGCTCCGCTGACATTCCAGCTGCATGATTGTTACAGCGAAGCAAAGCAGATGTACAGCACCAACCTGAGCGGTCTCGGCTGGAAGAACACCGATATGCGCCTGACCTATCTGCCTGCGATTCTGGCGCTGATGCCGGCGGAGGTGCAGAACGGCATTCGCGCGGTAAACAAGAAGACATCTGAGGGGGGCAACAGCACGACGATTGAGATGGTATCGGACACGCTGTTCCTGCTCAGCGAGGTGGAGATTTTCGGGACTGCAAGTTCTTCCGTAGCCGGGGAAGGAAGCCAGTACGACTATTACAAGGCAGGCAACCCGAAGATCAAGAAGAGAGAAGGCGTTGACGAGTTCTGGTGGGAACGGTCGTCAGCCAGCGGCGGTATGTTTTGCAGAGTCAGAGCAAACGGCCAGGCGGGCGCGTCCAATGCCTCAAACAGCCTCGGCGTAAGCTTTGCGTTCTGCTTCTGAAGGGAGGAAGCGTATGGAATATCTGAAGGTAAACGGAACGGAGTACCCCGCGCACTTCTGCGGAAAGCAGATCGACCGCGACTGGGATGGCCGCGCGTCGAAAACCGTCACGCTTGCCATGCCGTATGCACAGGCTGTGCAGCTGTTTGTGGATGGGCTGCGCTGGGGCATCGTCCGGCGTGAGGCCGGCGCGGATGACGCGGCGCAGGAGCAGGACTGCTCCGGCTACTGCGTCGCAGGCCCGATCACAGACAACCGGGACGGGACGCTCAGTATTAAAATGGGCAGCTATACGCAGCTGGAGCAGGCGCTGCGGGAGCTGGAGGAGGCGCTGGCATGACGAGACTGGAACGGGAACTGCTCACGCGGATTAAAGCGCGGCTGGACGCGCTGGACCCCGGCGCGGCAGAGAAGCTGGCGGTACTCCTGCCGGTGCTCAGGCGCTTCGCACAGAGCTACGCGGCGCTCGGGCCGGCAGCGAAAAAGACCATCGAGGCGCTGCTGCCGGAGCTGGCGGCGCTGCTGGAGGCGGCGGAAGGAGCGATGCAATGAGTGCGGAGCAGACGGGCGCATTCTTCGCGCTTGTAAGCGTGTGCAGCGGGCTTGGTTCCGTGCTGAGTCTGCTGCTGCTTCTGGCAAAGCCGGTGCGCGGGCGGCTGTTCGGCCTCAGCGCGATCCGGGAAGGGCAGCGCTGTATGCTGCGCGCGGATATGCTGGCGGCATATTATAAGCATAGGGAAGAAAAAACCATCCGGCAGTATGAATATGAGAATTTTCTCTATGAATACAAGGCGTATAAGGCGCTGCACGGCAATTCGTTCATCGAGCGCATTGCCCGCGAGGTTGCCGAATGGGAGATCGTGACATAGGCACAGGTACAGGAAAGGAGCTTTGGAGGTATGGAACAGTTTTTGAAGCGCATCGAAAATCTGCTGACGGTCAAGTCGATCGTGACGTTGGCGCTGACGGCGGTGTTTGCCTGTCAGGCGGTCAGGGGCGAGGTCAGCCAGGACTTTATGATGATCTATACGACGGTCATCGCGTTTTATTTCGGGACGCAGGCGCAGAAGCTGCAGAGCGGCGCGGAGACACGGCATGACGACGGCGCATCCGAGTAATTACACGAAGGGCCGCAGCGCACCCATCGAGTTTCTTGTGCTGCACTACACGGCCGGGCGCAACGACTCCGCCGCGGCGGGACTCAAATATTTTGAGTCCCCGCGCGGGGCCTCGGCCCACTATTTTGTCGACCGGAACGGCTGGCTGCAGTCGGTCAGCGACGAGGATACGGCATGGTCGGTCGGCACGGCGGGCGTTTATACGCAGAAGCACCCGCGCTGCCGCAACGGCAACTCGATCTCCATCGAGATGTGCTGCCGGTATGACGCGGGGCGCTACTGGCTGGAGGACGCGGTCGTGGCGAACGCGGCGCTGCTGACAAGAAGGCTGATGCGCAAGTACGGCATTCCGATCGAAAACGTGCTGCGGCATTATGACGTGGTCAGCAAGCGGTGCCCCGCAATGTGGGTGGACGACGAGAACGCGTGGTTCGCGTTCAAACGGCAGGTCATGGAGGTGATGGAGATGACGAAGGAGGAGCTGCTTTCTCTGAAGGGAACGGGCGACCATCCGTCCGACTGGGCGTTGCAGGCGGCGCAGTGGGCCAAGGAGAACGGCATTTTTACCGGCGACAGCGCGGGCAACTTCGGCTGGCAGCAGCCGGTCACGCGCGAGGCCGTGGCGAAGCTGTTGTACGAATACGATCAGGCACGTAACGTTGACAGCGGCGCGGCGGACATGGTAAAATAAGCGGGAAGAAGGAACACGCGGAAAGGGGGGAGGCGGATGCTGGAGATTCTGCTGATCAGTGCGGGCGCGGTATTGGAGACGCTGTTCATCATGCGCTCTTATAAGCGGCGCGATGCGTCGTCTGTCGTGCTCAAGACCATGGCGTCGGTGGTGTTCGTGCTGCTGGGGCTGCTGGAGCTGCGGCGGATGGGGCCGAGTTTGTACGGATGGTATGTCGTGGCGGGACTGACGCTCGGGATGCTGGGCGATCTGCTTCTGGCGCTGCGCTTTTTGTCGGAAAAGCTGCACCGGCTGTTCTTCGCTGCTGGCTCCGTGTCGTTTTTTCTGGGCCATATCGTGTATATTCTCGCGATCCTGGCGCTCTGCCCGGCGGCGTGGCTGGACGCGATCCCCATCGCGGTGGTGGCGCTGGGCGCGGCCTGCTTCTACGCATACGCCAAGGAGGTGCGCGCGGGCAAAATTACGCCGCTCGGCGTGCTTTATATCGGCGGCGTTTTGTTCATGACGGCCTGCGCGGCGACGGGCGCGTTTATCGAGTCCAACCGGGCGCTGTTCCTGTTCTTTGTCGGCGGCATCTGCTTCTCGACGAGCGATAATATGCTGGTCGTGCTCTCCTTCGGCAAAAACGACAGCCCCTACCGCAACGCGGTTCTGCACGTGCTGTACTATATGGCGCAGATCTTTATCGCGCTGACGATCAAGTTTGTGTAAAGCAGCGCATTCAAAGTAAGAAACGGGGCTGTTTCGCGGCAGCCCCGTTGACAGTCCGCCATGCCTGCGTATAATAAGCAAAGCATATTGCATGATGCACATCACGCAATATGCTTGACAGAAAAATAAAAACGCCAGACGCAGTGCGATCCGATCAGGCCGGTTTGCGCTGCGTCTGTTGTTTTCGGGCCGGAAGCGATTGCAGAAAGGTCTTGCCGCGCGTGCTGGCTGGGAAATCAGGTGCAGGGACCATGCAGATACGAAAAATATGTCTGACTGCAGCAGTGACTGCGATCATTCTGTCCGCTGCTGCGGCGATCTGCCGCAGCTCCGCGTAACGCTCCCGGTCATATTGGTCCTTCCCATATTGCAGCCCGGCCTGCGCGATATCGTCCGTGTGGGAAAAGGCGGTGATGAGCGGCTGCATAACGCCGAGGGACAGCACAACGACCGACAGGAACGTCTCAGCAGACAGCGTGCCGCGCATGGAGAGCAGGCACCCGACCGGCAGAATGCCGAGCAGCGTCGACGGCAGGATCGCCATGCCCGCGCCGGTGCGTGATGTCAGGGACTATTGTGAATCTATGGGCGAGGATCTGGATGATTTCGAGTCCGATGTGGGCGCGAATTACAAGCTGCGCTATGAGGTGCAGAAAATCGATACGGCTTCCGAGCGCAAAATGAGCACCCTGACTCTGCTGCAGAGCGGCTGCTTTTTGACAGACTGACAAAAAATCGATGCAGAAAGGCGGATTTTTGGGGCGAATCTGCCATTGACATTTGCTGGCCCGCTGTATATAATGACCCCAGAAATCAGGAAAGGAGCCGACACGCGATGAAACAGTTGTTTACCACCGCTATGATGATGCCCATGTGCATGCGTTGCATGTGCATGTTTTCGCGTACTCAAAAATCGGCTCGCTTTGTTTCATAAATTTCCATATTGGCAGTCAAACCGCCAATGCCGGAGCTGAGAAACGATGTGAGTTTCCCGGCTCTTTTTATTTGTCTCAGAAAACCTATTAAAACACTGTGGAAGGGGATTTCCCATGATCGAGCTGAAACACCTCGGCAAAATCTATTCCTCGGCCTCCGGCAGCGTGGAAGCGCTGAAGGATGTGAACCTGACCATCGCGGACGGCGAGATCTTCGGTATCATCGGCCTGTCCGGCGCGGGCAAATCGACGCTGGTGCGCTGCATCAACCTGCTCGAACGTCCGACCTCCGGCGAGGTCTGGGTCGACGGGCAGAACCTGACGGCGCTCAGCGAGAAGGCGCTTTTGCAGGTACGCCGGCAGATCGGCATGATCTTCCAGAGCTTCAACCTGCTTGAGCAGCGGTCGGTCCTGCGCAACGTCTGCTTCCCGCTTGAAATTTCCGGCACGCCGAAGGCGGAGGCAAAGAAGCGCGCGGAGGAGCTGCTGAAGGTTGTGGGCCTTGCCGACAAGGCCGCAAGCTTCCCCTCGCAGCTGTCCGGCGGACAGAAGCAGCGCGTGGCCATCGCCCGTGCGCTGGCGACCAATCCCCGGTACCTGCTGTGCGACGAGGCGACCAGCGCACTCGACCCCAACACGACGCGCTCCATTCTGGAGCTGCTGCGCGAGATCAACAAGACGCTCGGCGTGACGATCATTGTCATCACGCACGAGATGAAGGTCATCGACCAGATCTGCGACCGCGTGGCCGTCATCGATAAAAGCTGCATCGCCGAGGAGGGCCGCGTGGCGGACGTGTTCACGAACCCGAAGTCCGATATTGCGCGCGAGCTTGTGCTCCCACAGGAGCGGCCGGTGCTCGATCCCACGACCGGCGGGCGGAAGCTCCGCCTGATCTTCAATGGCGAGGATACGCAGAAGCCCGTCATTTCCGAAATGATCCTGGCCTGCCGCGTGCCGGTGAATGTGCTGTTCGCCGATACGAAATCCGTCGAGGGCGCGGCCTACGGCCATATGATCCTCGAGCTGCCGAACGACGAGCACGACGCGGAAAAGGTCGTCAGCTGGCTGAAAAACAGCGGACTGACGTGGAAGGAGGAGCGGTAAATGGCTACCGAATATTTCGTAAAGCTCTGGGACAACAACATTATCCAGCTGGGCATCTGGCAGACGGTCTACATGACTGCGCTCACCACGATCTTCGCGTATCTCATCGGCCTGCCGCTGGGCGTCATTCTCTGGGCGACGGACAAGGACGGGCTGCACCCCAACAAGGGCGTCAACACCGTGCTCGGCTTCATTGTGAACTTCTTCCGCTCCATCCCGGCGGTCATTCTCATGGTTGCCATGATCCCGGCGGCGAAGCTGCTGCTCGGCACCTCGACCGGCAACGGCGCGGTCATCGTCACATTGATCATCGCCGCCGCGCCGTATGTGGCGCGCATGGTCGAGTCCTCTTTGAAGGAGGTTCCCGCAGGCGTGATCGAGGCCGCACAGGCCATGGGCTGCACGAATTTTCAGATCATCTGGCACGTGCTGCTGCCGGAGGCAAAGCCGTCGCTCATCTCCGGATGCGTCATTTCGACTGTCACCATTCTCAGCTACACGGCGCTGGCCGCGACGCTGGGCGGCACGGGCCTTGGGCAGATTGCCATCATCCACGGCCACCAGAGAAGCCAGAAACTCGTCGTCTGGGTCTGCGTGCTGCTGATCGTCGTGATCGTCCAGCTCATCCAGATCGTGGGCACCACTGTCGTTCGGAAAACCGATAAGCGCGCCCGCTGAAAGGAGCGTCCCATGAGACTGATTTTTGAGCGGCTGCTCCGCATCAACTGGCGATGCGGCCGAATGTGACCGAAGCCGTCCGCACGTCAGAAACAAACCGATTTTAAATTTTATAAAGGAGATTTTATCATGAAAAAGGTACTTGCAATCGTTCTTTCCGCTCTGCTGCTCGTCGCCGCGCTTGTCGGCTGCGCTTCCAAGAGCGAACCCGCTTCCAACGACAACAATGCTTCCGCCGATACCGCCGCTTCCACCGACGGCAAGCTCGAAACGCTGAAGGTCGGCGCCTCCTCCACCCCGCACGCTGAAATTCTCGAGCAGGTCAAGGACACGCTGGCCGCCGAGGGCTATGACCTCCAGATCGTGATTTATGACGACTATGTGCTGCCGAACCAGTCTCTGGCTGACGGCTCGCTCGACGCAAACTACTTCCAGCATACCCCGTATCTGAACAGCTTCAACGCCTCCAACGGTACCGATCTCGTCTCCGCAGCCAAGATCCACTATGAGCCGTTCGGCCTCTACGGCAATGGTGTTTCCTCTGTTGCGGACATTGCCGCTGACGCAACCATCCTGATCCCCGCCGACGACTCCAACGAGACGCGTGCTCTGCTCCTGCTGGCGCAGGAAGGCCTCATTGAGCTGCCCGCCGATGCTTCCGCCGAAAAGGGCGTGACCACGCTGGATATCGTCGACGCGAAGGGCCATGACGTGCAGCCGCTGCAGGCCGATACCGTCCCCGCACAGCTGGCGAACTCCAACCCCGGCACCGTGGCCGTCATCAACGGCAACTATGCGCTGCAGGCAGGCCTCCACGCCGCTGACGCGCTCGCGATCGAAGATGCCTCCGGCGACGCGGCCCAGACCTACGCCAACATCATTGCCTGCCGCGCAGGCGAAGAAAACAGCGCCAAGATCCAGGCGCTTGTCAAGGCGCTCCAGTCCGACGCTGTGAAGGAATACATCGAAAAGACCTACAACGGCGCTGTTGTTGCGATCTTCTGATCCTAACGCATTTCCGCCCGGTTCCGATTTGGAGCCGGGCGGTTTCTCATTTTGGGGCAGCGGTATCAACGGCCCTTGGAACAGGCGCAGCAAAGGTTGGCTCTATTCCAGCGCCTCGTACAGCGGGCGCAGCTCTTCGAGCTTGGTGAGACTGCAGGAGGCGTTCCATGCCATGAAGCCACTGGTCAGGCCCTCTTCCCGCAGTGCGCGGATCTGGTCGCCGATCTCCTGCACGCCGTATTCGTTATAGGGCGGCTGGATGGCGTTATAGGCCTGGATCCAGGTGCGGTCGACTGCGGGCGTAGGCGTTTCGGCCTGCCGCTTGGCGGCGGATTCGGCCCAGTCGAGCAGCGTCTCATACGGATGCTCCCACGGGCGGTAGGTCCCGTTGCGGGCAAAATGGTCGGGGTACGGCATACCGGAGATCACGTCGACGACATTGCTGATGGCTGGCCAGTACTGGCCGTAGGCCGTGACATAGTTGCCGCTCGTCTCACCAAAGACATCCGCGCCGACGTAGACACCGTATTCGTGCAGAATATCCGTGGCATACATCAAAAAGCGCTGGATGGCCTGCGCCTTTGTCTCGCCGTACTCGTTGCGGAAGTCGATATCGCCCGAGGCTTCGTATTGGTCCGTATTGTCCGGGAAGCGGACATAGTCGAACTGGATCTCGTTAAAACCCATGGTCTGCACTGCGTCGATAGCCAGCGCGACCTTATACTCCCAGACATAGCGGCAGAAGGCACTCGGCCAGTAGCTGGCTGCGACATACAGCGACTCGCCGGAGCCGTCGGCAATGGCGTACTCGGGATGATCCTGGCAGAAGAAGGAGTCGTTGAAGGTTGTCAGACGGCCGATCACATAGAATCCTGCGTCCTTGATTTTCTGAATGACTGCCTGATAATCTGCGACGGAGTTTTGGGCGTACTGATACGCCGTGGGGGAATATTCCTCGTACACAGGCGAATCGTAGCCGATGGACGTGCCATCCATGATGTTGACGACGAAGGCGTTGATCTTCGTGGTCTTCGCATATTCAATGTACTTGTCGATGTCCTTTAAAATCGCGGGGTCGCAGGTGAGGTAGATCGCGTAACAGGGATTCGGCATTTTGTTATCCGCAAAACTGGCCTTCGTGCGCGGGAAATAGTCAAGGCTTTCCGCGTCGCCGCCGCCCCATTTGTCGCCGCGTCCGGCATGGATGGCGTAGACGCCGAAGCGGTCATAGACGTCGTTGGCCTCCTCCTGCACGGTTGAGACGTACTGGCCGCTGATGTAGCCTGTCTGGCCCTGATAGGAGACCTGATACAGATCGACGACGCCGTCGGTCGTGCCCTCGTAGCTCAGAACCTGCAGCTCCGTTCCCTTTTCGACCAGCGTGCCGAGCTCGAGCGTGTTTTTGTCCAGACGGAGGTTCTGCGGCGTGCGGACATAGACGACCTTCTCTGCGATCACGGCGGAGGGGTCCTGCGTCAGGTTTTCCTCGGAGACATAGCCGCAGTCCAGCGTGGAGAAATAGGTCAGATAGTACTGGACGCCGTCGCGCTCGACAGAGCGGTCGGTCGAATACGTGATCTGCATCCCGCGCGCGACCGTTCCGGCCTCGGAAAGCTCCTCGGTATAATACGGGACCTGCGTCGTGATGGCGCAGATAAAGCCCGACTCATAGCGCGGCGTCTCGTCCTGCGTCGTCTCCGGCGCAGGCGCTTCCTTGGGCGCGGCCCCGGCGATCACGCAGACGAACAGGATCAGCGCGATCATAATCAGGACCGTGATCATCACGCCCCAGGTGTGCTCGCGCAAAAACCGCTTCAGCTGCGCCAGCCTCTTTGCGCGCAGCTTCTGCTTTGCCGTGGCGGGCATTCGCTTTGTTCTGCGTAGTTTCATATACACTCCCAAGCGTCCGCGCAGCGGCGGGCGCTGTTTATCAAGATAAGGGCATTATACTACATTTTGATCAGGATTTCTACCTTTTTTGGAATATCGTCCCTGATCTAGCCTGAATTTTCCCGCTTATTTTGCGTTTTTCCTCCACTTTGCGAAAAATCTCTTTTTTCTTCGACACGCATATGATAGGATAAGAGGCAAGATATCCTGTTCAAAGTGAGGCCATATTTATGCTTGGAGTTCTTGTCAACGCGCTTGCCATTCTCGCCGGAGGCTCGGTCGGGCTGCTGGCAAAGAAGGGCATCCCGGAAAAAATCACAAACGCGATCATGACCGCGATCGCGCTCTGCGTGCTCTATATCGGCGTCAGCGGGATGCTGAAGGGCGAAAATACGCTCGTGCTGATCGTGTCAATGGTGCTCGGCACCGCCGTGGGGACGCTTCTGGATCTCGACGGGCGCATTGAGCGCCTCGGCGGCAGGATCGAGCGCCGCTTCCAGCGCGGCGGGAAGCGGACCCCCATCGCCGAGGGCTTTGTGACGGCGTCGCTCCTGTTCTGCGTGGGCGCGATGGCGATCCTCGGCAGTTTCAACGCCGGTCTGAAGCAGGACTATGAGCTGCTGTTCACAAAATCCCTGCTCGACGGCATTTCGTCTTGTATGCTGTCCGTCTCGCTGGGGCTGGGCGTGCTGTTTTCCTCCGTGCCCGTGTTCGTGTATCAGGGGTTGCTTGCCCTTCTGGCGCACGTGATCGCGCCGCTGCTGTCCGACGCGGCCATCGCGGAAATCACGTGCTGCGGCTCGGTGATGATCCTTGCCATCGGCCTTAATATGCTGCACCTCACGAAGATCAAGACCGCCGACCTCCTGCCCGCCGTGCTGTTCGCGCCGGTACTCACATGGGCGTTCTCCTTCCTGCCGCTGTGACTCCGCAGCGGTCTGGTTCAGAAGCAACTGGCAGCAAAACCGCACGCACCCAAGCCGGACGCTCCTGGCTGCTGCTTCTCTTAAATGAGCTCCCGGCCATACCGGCGGTTCCCACGGTTTCCCTTGCAAACACTGGATTTTGTGGTATGATAAGAAAAAATAACATTGATGAGGTTTTTCTATGATCACCATTTCCAACCTTGCCATGCAGTTTGGCGGCTCTGCGCTGTTCAAGCAGGTCGATCTGCAGTTTACGCCCGGCAGCTGCTACGGCATTATCGGCGCCAACGGCGCGGGCAAATCGACGTTTTTGAAGCTCCTGTCCGGCGAGCTGGAGCCGACATCCGGCGAAATTTTCATCAAGCCCGGCGCGCGGATGTCCGTTCTGAAGCAGGATCAGAACCAGTACGACGCGTATACCATTCTCGACACCGTCATCATGGGCAACCAGCACCTGTACGACGTGATGAAGGAGAAGGACGCGCTTTATGAAAAGCCCGATTTCTCCGAGGAGGACGGGATGCGTGCGAGCGAGCTTGAGGCGGAGTTTGCCGACATGGACGGCTGGGAGGCCGAGTCCGATGCGTCAAAGCTTTTGCAGGGCCTCGGCATCCCGGTGGAGCTGCACTATGATCTCATGGCCAACACCGACCCGCGTCTGAAGGTCAAGGTGCTGCTTGCGCAGGCGCTGTTCGGCAAGCCCGATATCGTCATGCTCGACGAGCCGACGAATAACCTTGATATCGAGGCCATCAACTGGCTCGAGGATTTTATTCTGGATTACGAGGACACCGGCCTTGTCATCGTCGTCAGCCACGACCGTCATTTCCTCAACACCGTCTGCACGCATATCGTCGATATCGACTACGGCAAGATCAAGATGTACGTCGGCAACTATGATTTCTGGTACGAATCCTCCCAGCTCATCCAGCAGCTCATCCGCAACAAGAATAAGCGTGCCGAGGAAAAAATCGCAGAGCTGCAGACCTTCATCGCCCGCTTCGCGGCCAACAAGGCCAAGAGCAAGCAGGCGACCTCCCGCCGCAGGCTGCTCGACAAGATGACCGTCGAGGAAATGCCCGCGTCCTCGCGCCGGTACCCGTTCGTGGGCTTTGAGCGCGAACGCGAGGTCGGCAAGGACATCCTGTTCGTGACGGATGTGTCCAAGACCATCGACGGCGTGAAGCTTCTGGATAAAGTCTCGTTCATTGTCAATAAGAATGATAAGATCGCCTTTGTCGGCGAAAACGAGCTGGCGCAGACGACGCTNNNNGCGAAAACGAGCTGGCGCAGACAACGCTCTTTAAAATTCTCATGGGCGAGCTGGAGCCGGACGAGGGCAGCGTCAAATGGGGCCAGACCGTCACGACCAGCTATCTGCCGAAGGACAACACCGCCTATTTTGAGGGCTGCTCCGACTCGCTTGTCGACTGGATCCGGCAGTATTCGGCGAAAAAGGACGATGTGTACCTGCGCGGCTTCTTGGGCCGGATGCTGTTTTCCGGCGAAGAGGTCTTCAAGCCCGTGAATGTGCTGTCCGGCGGCGAAAAGGTCCGGTGTATGCTCTCGCGCATGATGCTCTCGGGCGCGAACGTTTTGCTTCTTGACCAGCCGACGAACCATCTGGACATGGAGGCCATTCAGGCCGTCAACAAGGGCCTGTGCGCCTTCCCCGGCAACATTCTGCTTGCCTCGCACGACCATGAGCTTTTGCAGACCACCTGTAACCGCGTCATCGAGTTCCAGCCCGACGGCACCATTATTGACCGCCTCTGCTCCTACGACGACTATGTCGCGTGGAAGCTGGCGAAGGAAGCATAATAAAAGAGGTTTTTATGGACATTCCGTATCAGGAGATCAACAGCAAAACCATCGACCGCTGGGTCGAAGAAGGCTGGGAATGGGGGAAGCCTGTTTCCCACGAGGAATATGAAAAGGCAAAGGCCGGTACGTGGGACGTCAAGCTGACTCCGGTCAAATTCGTCCCGCACAGCTGGCTCGGCGAGCTGAAAGGCAAGCGCGTGCTGGGGCTGGCCTCCGGCGGCGGGCAGCAGATGCCCATTTTCGCCGCGCTGGGGGCGCAGTGCACGGTACTGGACTATTCGCAGCGGCAGCTGGATTCCGAGAAAATGGTCGCGGAGCGGGAGGGCTATGACATTACCATCGTCCGCGCTGACATGACCAAGCGCCTGCCGTTTGACGAAAACAGCTTCGATCTGATCTTCCATCCCGTCTCCAACTGCTACGTCTACGCAGTGCTGCCCATCTGGCGCGAATGCGCACGGGTCTTAAAGCCCGGCGGACGGCTGCTGGCCGGGCTTGACAACGGCCTGAACTTCGCCTTCGACGAGGACGAAACGCGGATCATCAACACGCTCCCGTTCAACCCGCTCGAGGATGAAGCGCAGATGCGGCAGCTGGAAAAGGACAAAAGCGGCGTTCAGTTTTCCCACACCGCGCACGAGCAGCTCACGGGCCAGCTCAAGGCGGGATTGCAGCTGCTGGACCTCTACGAGGACACCAACGGCTACGGCAATCTGCACGCGCACAACATCCCCACCTACTGGGCGACGCTTGCAAGAAAGGCATAAGGCAGCACCGCGCAATTGCGCCGGCGCGCTTCGACGCAGCTTTTCCGCCAATTTCGCGGTTGGAAGCGTTTGAAATACATACAGTATTCCCGCGCTTTTCAGACCTTGACTTGACGAAAAACTCTCACCGGATCAGCTTGCCGAATGGTGCGGTGCTGCCATAACATCATACAGGGGGAGGACGGCTTCGCCCTCCCTCCCTTGGTCATGTGCAGCTATGGCGGCTGAAAAAGCCTATACGGAGCGCCTCAGCATCTGCTGCGCGCAGGCAAGCATCCAGAATACGCTGCCCGCGTAGATCAGAAGCTCCGGCAGCTGCGCGCCCGCAAGGCTGATTGCGCCGAACAGTACGCCCAGCAGCGAATAAAACGCCAGCCGGCGCCGTGCGCCCCGCTCAAAGCTGAACGCGCCCGCGTGATAGCTTGCCAGCATGAACGCGATCATGGCGAACAGTGAGAAGCAGTAGTCCAGAATCGCGGGATTGATCTCCCAGTGGCGGAAATCGCGGAAGAGCTTCGCAACATAGAACAGCACAACGAAGACGGAAAACGCCGCCGACGGCTTTTTTTCCTTCCACCGCAGCACGGCCCCCGCGCCGAGCGAAAGTCCGGCCAGCAGGCCGAGCAGGCTCACGAGCATCTGCGCAATAGAGCCCCGGAAGCTGAGCACGCAGCCCGCGATCAGCCCCAGCGCACCGAGCAGCGAAAACGTCAGATCCTGCCCGCTGGGCCGGTAGACGTCTTCATAGGCAGACTGCTTTTCCAGACTGACCGCAGCGAGCGCAAAGACGAAGACCATCAGGATGCTGAACGCGATCAGCGGGACGCTGCTGCCGCCGGACAGCTGCGTCATGCGAAAAAAGTAACCGGCGATGGCGGAAAGGATCGCGGCGTAGACGACGCCGATCATGCCGGATTTCTGCTTCATATCTCAAATACCCCCAAGCGAGCTTCATTTCATATAGTATAGCACACACGCGGGGGAAATGACACCCCGCAGACAGGAATTTGCGTTTTTTTCGCGCACAGTGCGCTTTTGCGCAGATCAGGGCGAAAAAAGAAGGAAAAAAACAAGAAATTCCGGGTCAAATACAGAAATACTCCTTGCAATTTCCGCCCGCGGATGCTATAATAAGGCCATCTTGATAGTATTTTACTTGAGAGTGGGGAATTGCTCCCCACTCTTTCTTGCTGGTAAGGGGGATTTTTCATGAAGGTAACGGAGCAGGTGGCGCAGTTTGCAGAGCCTGTCGTGCAGGCGCACGGCTGTACACTCTGGGATGTGGAATATGTCCGCGAGGGCGGAGAATGGTTCCTGCGCCTGTACATCGACAAGGACGGCGGCGTGGATATCTCCGACTGCGAGGCCATTTCCCGCGCGCTCGATCCGATCCTCGATGAAAAGGACCCCGTGCCGGACAGCTATAATTTTGAGGTCTGCTCGGCAGGACTCGAACGGCAGCTGAAGCGCCCGTCTGATTTTGAGCAGTTTATGGGCAGCTCCGTCTCGGTGAAGCTCTTCAAGCCCATAGGCGGCGCGAAGGAATTCATCGGGAAGCTCGCGGGCTATGCGGACGGCGCCGTGACCATCGACACCGCAGGAACCACATATACATTCCAGAAAAACGAGGTCGCGCAGGTGCGGCTTCACGTCGAGTTTTAAAGGGAGGAATTTAGAAAACTATGAATGCCGAAATTTTTGCAGCGCTTGCGCAGCTTGAAAAAGAACGCGGGATCCCGCAGAGCTACATGGTCGAGAAGATCACGCAGGCTCTCGTCGCTGCATACAAAAAGGACAAGGACGGCTACACCGACAACGTCTTCGTCGAGGTCAAGGACAACGATATGCATATGTACGTGCAGAAGGAGGTCGTCGACGACGTCATCACCCCCGCCACGGAAATTACGCTCGACGCGGCCCGCAGAATCAGCAAGACCGCGCAGCTGGGCGACCTCGTAAACGTCGACGTGCAGACAAAGGACTTCGGCCGTATCGCCGCGCAGACGGCCAAGCAGGTCATCATCCAGGGCATCCGCGAAGCAGAGCGCGGCATGGTCTTCGACACCTTCTCGTCCAAGGAGCATGAGATCCTCACCGGCACGGTGCTGCGCATCGAGCCTGCGACCAACGACATGACCATCCGCATCGGCGGCGGCAACGACAAGACCGACGCCATGCTCTCCGCATCCGAGCAGGTCCGCACGGAGTATTACCACGAGGGCGACCTCATCCGCGTCTACGTCGTCGAGGTCCGCCGCTCGACAAAGGGCCCGCAGGTCATTGTTTCCCGGACGCACCCCGGCCTTGTCAAGCGCCTGTTTGAGCTTGAGGTTCCGGAGATCGCCTCCGGCCTCGTCGAGATCAAGTCCATCGCCCGCGAGGCAGGCTCCCGCACGAAGCTGGCCGTCTACGCCTCGCAGGACGGCATCGATCCGGTCGGCGCCTGCGTCGGCACGCGCGGCGCAAGAGTCGGTGCGGTCGTGAACGAGCTGCACGGCGAAAAGATGGACATCATCGTCTGGTCGGAGGACCCGGCGAAGTTCGTCGCCGCGGCGCTTTCCCCGGCGGATGTCAAATCCGTGACGCTCCTGCCCGGCAGCGCGAAGGCCTGCCGCGTGATCGTCCCGGACGATCAGCTGTCGCTCGCCATCGGCAAGGAGGGCCAGAACGCCCGTCTCGCCGCCCGTCTGACCGGCTACAAGATCGACATCAAGCCCGCCTCGCAGGAGCAGGAGCTCGAAGCGATCGACGCGCAGCCGGACGAAGCGCCGGAAGATGCCGAGCCGCAGGCGTAAGCCTGCTTCTGAAAAGGAGGCGCGCATATGCAGAAAAAAATTCCCATGCGCCAATGCGTTGGCTGCCGGGAAATGAAGGCGAAAAAAGAACTGGTCCGCGTGGTCAGAAGCCCGGAGGGGGAAATTTCCCTCGATTTCCGGGGCAAGGCTCCCGGCCGCGGCGCATATGTCTGCCCGCAGGCCGAATGCCTCAGGCGGGCGATCAAGTCCAGGGCGCTCGAGCGGGGGCTTGACTGCCAGATCCCGCAGGAGATCTACGATCAGCTCCTTTTGAGAATGGAGGCGGGCGATCATGACTGACCAGCAGCAAAAGGCGCTGCGCCTGCTGGGCCTTGCCCGCCGCGCACGGCTTCTGGAGATCGGCGAGGAGCCGGTCGGCATCGTCTGCCGCAGCGGCAAGGCGAAGCTTCTATTGGTAGCAAAGGACGCCGGCGACCATACCTTCCGCCGGGCACGCTCCTTTGTTTCGGGCAGCAAATGCCCGTATATCTGCGCGCCGTACACCAAAGACGAGCTGGGGAACGGACTGGGCTGCAATGCCTGCGCGCTGTGCGCGTTTACCGATCCCGCGTTTGCAAAATCGTTTCTTGAGGCACTGGGCGAACCGGGACACGAAGAGATCCTGACCCAGCTGACCGTGCAGACGCAGCGCGTCCTGAAGCGCCGGCAGGAGGCGCAGGCGCACAGAAAGAATGTCAAAACAGGGAAGAAATAACTGGAGGTGGCTGTATTGAGTATTGAAGTGAAACAGAAGATCAAGGATGTCGCGGACGATTTTGCGATGCCGGCCAAGAAGCTGATCGAGATCGTCGGGAAGTTCTATGAAAAGCCGAAAAGCAGCTCCCAGAATTTATCGGAAGACCAGCTGAACGTGATCGTCGACTATATCACGCAGCAGAACCAGATCGATTCGATCGAGCAGGTCTTTGCCGCAGCTGCGCAGA
>HF990555.1:34155-35245 GCA_000432135.1 Firmicutes bacterium CAG:124 | reverse complement strand
TGTCGCAAAAAACAGCACACAGCTTGCTTTCGCTTTGCTGTGTGCTGTCTTTGTGAGCTTCCTTCCTTGCTAACTAAGTGACATTGGCTGCAAAGCAGGGGAGCTTTTTCTATGATTTTTTCCGGAAGTCCTCTGCCCGCAGCACCTCAAACATCCGCACAGCCGCGCTTTCCTCGCCGCCCGCAGCCAGCCACCCGGCCTGAAACGCCGCCCGCACCAGCGAAAACAGCGCGTCCTCCGCTTCGTCATATTCTGTTTGCTCCAAAAACCGCCCGAAGGCTGCTTCGTAGTCGTTGCTGTGCATATGGCACACCTCTCATGTATATAATACAATTTGATATCTTGTTGTAATATATATCGAATCTACTTGTCAATCTATAATTTAATACAGATTGAGAGGTACTGTGCAATGAAGAACGATCCTTTAATTATCAAGAAGCGCGGAGACGATGGAAACCGTATCATTACAGTTCGAATCCGCGAGGATACGCTGGCAGAGCTTGACCGGCTTGCCGCGGAAAGCAACCGCTCCAGAAACGAGCTGATCAACCTCATTCTGGCGCATGGCGTGAAGAATATTGAGATTGAATAACGCGCTTGCTGCGGCATACAGAACCATCCAAAATTTACGCTGAAAACGAACAAAAATCGACCGTACCCAAGCCTCCCCCTGCCATGCACCGCGTGGTAAGCGTTGGCGTTACCGCCGTCTGCGCCGGTACAGAACTGTCAGACGGGACAGCGTCAGATCGTACAGGAGAAACAGCGCCAGTCCCAGCGCGCAGGTCGCCCAGAGGATGGCGGGAGCCGTCCCGGCAAGCTCCTGCGTGACGGCGTCGAGGCGCAGGACGAACAGCAGAAACAGATAATCCACGCCTACGGCCAAAACGGCCAGCAGAAGCTTTGTGCTCAGGCGCAGCGCGCGGCTGTGGATGGCGTCAAGCTTCGGCTTGACGAGCGGATAGTAACCAAGAAAGACGAACAGCATGGACGCCTCCTTGTCCGGGCCGAGCAGCGTGCCCAGAAGGGCGATGGCCGCGTAGCAGCTCCACGCGACCTGCTTCCGGCAGCGCTCCCGCACCGGCAGCAG
>HF990555.1:0-34143 GCA_000432135.1 Firmicutes bacterium CAG:124 | reverse complement strand
CCTCCCCCCCCGGAAGAAGCACAGCCGAGGCCAGGATCGGACAGGCGTACAGTGCCAGCGGGACAACGCCGCCCAGACACAGCAGCACGACGCCCAGCGCCGTGAACATTCCGCCCAGCGCAAGCTCCTTTGCAGTGGTGTTCATAGACAATCCTCTTTTGCAGATCGAGATAGCGTCAGTATATCAGAAAAGCCCGCTGAAGAAAAGCGGCAGCATCGCCTGTCTGCATGAAAGGATATGCAGAAAATACTTGACGAAGCAAGTTAAATATGTTAAACTGACGTTTGGTTAGAGAAGACTAACCAAATCGGGCAATCGGGAGGGCTGCGGTATGGCGGATGCACAGAAACCCCTGACGCCGTCTGCGATCAAATATCTGCTGACGCTGCTGGAGCTCTGCCAGAAGGACGCAGGCGCGCGGTGCATGGACATCGCGGAGCAGCTGCGCGTGACGAAGCCGAGCGTGCACTCGATGATCGAAAATCTGTGCGCGGCGGGACTTGCGGAAAAGAAGAAATACGGCACGGTGTTCTTGACGCCGGAGGGCCGGATGCAGGCGGAGCGCTATGCGGTCTGCTGTTCGCTCCTGCGCGGAAGGATGCAGCAGACGCTGGGACTGAACGAAGAGGACGCGCGCAGCGCGGCCTGCGCGGTGCTTGCGCAGCTGCCGGACGCTGTGCCGCAGATGATGGAGCGGCTGAGCCGCGGTTACTGAAAAGGAGGCGTCCGAATGGAGCTTCTCACATCCGTACTGGTCGCCGGAGGGGTCTGCGCCTGCATCGGCGCAGTCAAGGCCGTCTGCCGGAGGCTGACAAAAAGATGACCGGAGCCGTCCGGCTCCACAAGAAAAAATCCGCCGTGAGGCGGATTTTTTCAACATATCTCCAATTTTCAAAGCCGGTTCGGCGGCCTCAGCCCTGCAGATAAATGCTGTCCAGCAGGTGAGTGCCCGAGGCGGTGCGGAACACGCGCCGGCGGAAATTCTCGATGGCGGAGCATGAATGGCCCTGCTCGTCCGCGTTGACGAGATAGTCCGCCTCCAGCAGGATCTGGTGGTCGATGCCGCCGATGTCCGTATAGGTATGGTGGTGCGCGGCCAGCCACGAAATGCGGTCCACGTCAGGACGCGCAGCGGGCAGCTCTGTGAAAAACGTCTCTACCAGCGCCGGGCTTTCCAGCTCCTGATGCTTGCCGTCGGTGTCGCCGTATTTCTCCCGGCACAGCGGGCAGGCGATGTCGTGGATCACCGCGGCAAGCTCCAGCACCTCCTGCGTGTGTCTGTCCAGCCCCTCCAGCTCTCCGATGGTCTTTGCCATGGCCCAGACCTTGAGAAAATGGTTGACGTCATGGCGGTTGCCCTTGTAGAATTCGATCATTTTTTGAATTGCGGTTGAAACGATCATGTGATTCCCTCCGTTCTTAAAGTGCGGTTCCCGTTTTCGGTACAAACAGGCCGCGCATATCGGCGTGCTCCAATTCCAGCAGCTTGACCTTCCGCGCGATGCCGCCGCCATAGCCGGTGAGACTGCCGCTTGTGCCCACGACGCGGTGGCACGGGATCATGAGCGAGATCGGGTTGTGCCCGACCGCGCCGCCGACCGCCTGCGCGGACATCTTCTCTGCGCCCAGCCGCTTTGCGGCCTCGGCGGCGATCTGGCCGTAGGTCATGGTTTTTCCATACGGGATCGTCAGCATGATCTCGCAGATCAGCCTGCGGAACGGCGTGGAGTCATAGCGCAGCGGAGGAAGGAAGTCCGGCTCACGTCCGGAGAAGTACACATCCAGCCAGCGCTTCGCGTCCGCGAACAGCGAGTGTTCTTTTTTTTCGGTCTGCTCCGGCAGAATATTGCCGAAATACCGCTGTCCATTGAACCACAGACCGATGATCGCCTCCCCGTCGCAGGCCAGCGTGATGGGGCCGAGCGGGGACGCGTATTCTATCGTATAAACCATATTGTACACTTCTATTTGCATTTTTGCTTGTAATCCTTCATTTCCGGGATAGCCCCGCCTGACACGGCCCAGAGATACAGACAGGCCACGCCCCGCCCAGCAAAACTGGTGCGGCCACGCCGCGGTACACGCACCCCCGCCGGCGGTATTTTTCAAACAAGTCGCGGTCGATCTCCCAGTGGTGGTACACCATGCGCAGCCCGCGCCGGATGGCAAGATCGTCATAGCTGAAAATATCAGGGCGCTGCAGGCAGAACAGCAAAATCATTTCCGCCGTCCAGACGCCGATGCCCTTCAGACTGCGCAATGCCCGGATAGCAGCTTCATCACTCATATGCGCCACGGCGTCCAGATCGAATGCACCCGTATGGACCCGTTCGGCAAAGTCCGTGATATACGCTGCCTTGCGGAACGTCATGCCAAGCGCCTGCAGGCTCGGAACGCCTGCGGCCAGAATGGCTTCAGCATTGACCGTGCCCAGCGCGTCCTGCATTCGCTGCCAGATCGTCGCCTGCGCCTTCGTTGAGATCTGCTGGCCGATGATGTGGTGCACGACGGACGAAAACAGGTCCGGGTCCACCGTGCGGTCGATATGCCCGATGCGGTCGATCACCTCACAGAGCCGCTTGTCCTTTTTGCGCAGATAGGAAAGCGCCTGTTCTCCGTATGCGAAATACATCCTGTTACCTCCCTGCGTTTTGCAATTTTATTATACAACAGCGAAGTGTGCAATGCCATCAGAAAATATGGCGAGGCAGCATTTGATGCGCGGAAGAAACTGGTTTGCATTTTCTGCTTATTTCTGTTATGCTTTATGTACCGCGCTGTGTACGCGGTATTTTTTACGTGAAGGGAAGGATGCGCTGTGGGCGGAAATACGCTGGATATGACAAAGGGAAGCGCGTGGAAGCTGATCGTACAGTTTGCCGTGCCGGTATTCCTCAGTCAGGTGTTCCAGCAGCTTTACAATACGGCGGACGCGCTGATCGTCGGCCGGTTTCTGGGAGATGAGGCGCTGGCGGCCGTCAGTGCGTCCGGCCCGCTGATCTTCCTGCTCATCAGCTTCTTTACCGGCCTGTCCATGGGTGCAGGCGTGACCATCTCCCGCTATTTTGGCGCGGGTGACTATGACCGCGTATCCAAGGCCATCCACACGGACGTGATGCTGGGCCTGATCAGCGGCGTGATTCTGACGGTGGTGGGCGTGTGGCTGACGCCGACGTTCCTGCGCTGGATGGGCACTGCACCGGAGGTCCTGCCGGATGCAATCGCGTATTTCCGGTATTACTTCATCGGCGTTCTGGCCGTCGTCATGTACAATATGTGCAAGAGCATCATGAACGCGCTCGGCGACAGCAAGCGGCCGCTCTATTATCTGATCATTTCGTCCCTTACCAATATCGTGCTCGATCTGCTGTTTATCGGCGCGTTCCATTGGGGCGTGTGGGCGGCGGCCGTCGCCACGACGATCTCGCAGGCCGTCAGCATGATCCTGTGCATGATCCATCTGATGAAGAAGGGTACGATCTATCAGGTCGAGCTGAAAAAGCTGCATATCGACCGCGAAATGCTCGGCCAGATCATCCGCTACGGCCTGCCGTCCGGCGTGCAGAACTCCGTGATCGGTTTTGCAAACGTCATTGTCCAGTCCAACATCAATTCCTTCGGCAAGGTCGCCATGGCGGCCTACGGCGCGTACTCCAAGCTGGAGGGCTTCGCGTTCCTGCCTGTCACCAGCTTCACCATGGCGCTGACGACTTTTGTCGGCCAGAACCTCGGTGCCGGGCTTCACGACCGGGCGAAAAAGGGCTCGCGCTTCGGCATCATCGCGTCTGTTGTGATCGCGGAGATCATCGGCGTGACGATGTATCTGCTTGCGCCGCAGCTTGTCGCGCTGTTCAGCCCCACGCCGGAGGTCGTCGAACTCGGCACGCGCCAGATGCGAACGACGGCGCTGTTCTTCTGCCTGCTGGCATACTCCCACGCGATTGCGTCGATCTGCCGCGGCGCAGGCAAGGCCTTCGTGCCGATGGTTATCATGCTGCTGTTCTGGTGCGTGGTGCGGATCGCATATATCACCATCGTCATGGGCATCGTCCACGAAATTCAGTATATCTACATGGCCTATCCCATCACGTGGTCGCTCAGCTCCATCGTCTATTTCCTCTATTACCACTTCTCCGACTGGGTCCACGGCTTTGAGAAAAAGCCTGCGAAATCATAAAAAACGCCATGCCCGGCAAATACCGGGCATGGCGTTTTTTATAGCAGACCGATTTGCTCATAGCAATGCGCCGTCAGGTCGATCCGGTAGCCTCCGCCGGGGCGCGGCTGCCAGTCGTAGCCGGACTTTTCCTCCTCCGGGAACAGCGCCTGCATGATCGTGAGCACCGTTCCGCCGTGTACGACGGCGAGGAGATCCTCGTCCTGCGCGCGCATACGGGAAAGCGCGGATAAAATACGAGCCTCCGCCTGCGCAAAGGATTCGCCGCCCGGCGGGACGTTCCGGAACCAGTCGCCCGCCAGCCATGCCTCGTACTCCGCCAAGCCCTTCAGCTCGTCGTAGGACTTTCCCTCGAATATGCCGAAGCTGATCTCACGCAGCTCCGGCCAGATCTCGTGCGGCGCCTCGCCGTAGATCAGGCGCAGCGTCTGCTCCGTGCGGAGCATTCCGCTCGTCAGGATGCGTTCGCCGCTGTACGGGGGATACAGGCCGCCTGCGGCGGCCTCCTGAACAGCTGCTTGTCCGGCCTCGCACAGAGGAAGATCGAGCGCCCCATAATACCACCGGCGGACATTTCCCTCCGTCAGTCCGTGGCGGATGAGCGTGAGCCGCCTCATCCCTTCAGCTCCAGCGGAAGCCCGCAGAAAATGCGTGTGACCGTGTCCGCCTGCGCGGCCAGCGCCGCGTTCATGCGCCCGACGGCCTCGCGCCATTCGCGCGTTTCCGCGTCCATCGGCACAACGCCGCAGGAAATGTCCTCGCAGATCAATATTTTCCCGCTGAGCGCAAGCCCGGCCAGCACGTCCGCAGGCTCCTTTCCCGCCCGGACGCAGGCAAGCGCGAAGCGCTCCAGATGCCGGAGGCAGCGGGCGGTCAGATCGAGCGCTTCGCCCTCGCAGGTGAAAATTTCCGCGTCCCGCAGGGCGTATTTTGTTTGCGCGTATGCTGTTTTTCCCTGATACGCGCCGCCGATGATCAGAACCATACCGTTCCTCCTTAAAAGACTGCCAGAATGAGAAGGGCGGACGCCTCGCCCAGCGTGATGGAAAGGCCTGCGACGTCGCCGGACATCCCGCCCAGATGCTTCTGGGCCAGACGGCAGGCAAGGATGGTCACAAGCCCCGCCCACGCGACGGCCAGCGCGCAGCTGGGCCGCGAAAACAGGAACACGAACACCGCCAGCATGACGGCAAGGTACATCCCGAGCAGAATGTTCCGCTGCCGTTTTGTCTTCCCGGCTGCAAATGTGCCGGAATACTGGCTGGTCTTCATGGGCGCGAACGATTCCACCGCAACGCCCGCCATGCAGCGCGTTACGACCGGAACGAGCAGCAGCGCCCGCCAGATATACGAGAAGTCACAGTCCGCCAGCGCCGCGAACGAAAACAGAAACAGCAAAATCGCGCACACGACTGCAAACGCGCCCACGCGCGAATCCTTGAGAATTTTCTGCCGCGTTTGAAGATCACGCCGCGATAAGATCGCGTCACAGCAGTCGAGGAACCCGTCCAGGTGGAAAAAGCCCGTCACGAGAAACGGAAGCGCCGTCAAGATCGCGGCGGCCAGAAATCCGGTAAACCGGAAATGGGCGAACAGGGCGGCGCACAGCGCCCAGAGTCCGCCCACGATCAGCCCTACCGGCGGCAGGCACACGATCTGCCACGGGCGCAGCGCATCGTCCCAGACCTTATACGGGCACGGGATCGCCAGATACGTCCCCCACGCCATCATGAGTGCCGTCAGGGGCTTTTTGAGCTTGGCTTTCATCCGGAAAAGCCTCCTTTGTACCAATATGCCTGCGCACAGCAAAGCTCTGCGGCGTTTTCGCACGCCGCCGCCAGCGCCCGGTCAAGCCGCGCCAGTCCCCGGCGGTAGCATTCCGTCCATTCGTCATACTGTCCGCCGTCAGCGTAAATATAATCGCTCACGAACACGCAGCAGCGCATCCGGCGGGAGAATTCCAGCAGCTCCGCCTCCAGACGCGCCGGGGCAGAGGCGTCCATCGTGCCGTCCGCGCGGAACATTTCGTTGGACAGCAGCGCCGTCACGCTGTCGAGTAGCACTGCGCCGTCCGGCTCCATCCGCGAAAGCGAGGAGAGAATGTCCGTTCCGCATTCGACGGTCTGAAAGCCCATCCCCGCGCGGTTGTCCAGATGGCGCTGAATGCGCAGCCGGTCCTCATCGTCGTGCGGGATCATGGTCGCAAGATAATAGCGCGGACCGCTCTGCGCGCAGACGATTTCCTGCGCAAGCGAGGATTTCCCGTTTTTTGCGCCGCCGGAAAGAAAATAGTTCATACCGTAAAGCTGTCCCTTTCACGTATTTCGGTCAGGTATCCGTCGTCGATGGCGGCCTCCGGGAATGTTGCCATCGTGTTCATCACCGCGCAGGCCGCCTCGACCACGCGGAAGGCCAGCGGGCACCCGCTGCCCTCGCCGAGGCGCATCCCGAGCTGCAGACAGGGCCTCAGGCCGAGCAGCCGGGCTGCGATCTCGTACCCGCGCTCATAGGACACGTGCGAGCCGATGAAATAGCCCGCTGCGGCCTCACACAGCCGGGCAGCGCAGAGCGCGGCGACGACGGAAATGAACCCGTCGACCACGACGGGCAGGCGCTCATGCGCCGCACCCAGAAATACGCCCGCCATTGCGCACAGATCGAACCCGCCGACCTTGTGCAAAACGTCAACAGGATCGTTCCCGTCTGGCGTGTTTATGGCCAGCGCCTGTTCGATCACCTGTTTTTTCTTCAAAAATGCCGCGTCGGTCAATCCGCCGCCGCGGCCCGTGACGGCCTCGACCGGCTCGCCGCTCAGGGCGCACAAAACGGCGGAGGACGTCGTTGTGTTGCCGATGCCCATTTCGCCCACGCCGAGAATTTGAATGCCGTCCCGTTTTGCCTGTGCGGCAAGCCCCATGCCGGTCAGAATGCCGCGCACGGCAGTCTGCCGCGCCATGGCCGGGCCTGCGGCGATGTTCGCCGTGCCCTTGCCGAGACTGCGGTTCAGAATTTCCGGGCAGGCATAGGGGAGCGCGATGCCCATGTCGGCGACGACCAGCTCGTCGCCGAAGTGCTTCGCCAGACACGACGCGCCGGTCAGACCGCGCGTCAGGTTGATGGCCTGCGCCCGCGTGACCGACTGCGGCGCGGACGAAACGCCCTCGCAGACTACGCCGTTGTCTGCCGCAAGCACGTAAATGCGGGTGTGGCTGACTTCGTTTTTGACCTGCCCGGTGATGCCCGCCAGCTGGACAGAAAGGTCCTCCAGCAGACCGAGGCTGCCGGGCGGCTTGGCAAGCGCGTCCTGCCGGGCCTTCGCCTCGCGCATGGGCACGTCATAAAGCGGGGTAATTTCGGAAAGCAGCGAAACAAGCTGCCGTTCAGTCTGTTCCATAGGGTTCACTCCAAAAGGTGCTTTTCCACGAGCCAGTCAAGGCTCGGCCTGTCCTGCGTCAGCTCCAGCGTACACGTCGCCTGCGGGGAAAGCGCTTCCAGCAGGGAAAGAAGCCCCGCAATATCCATCACGCCGTCAAAGAGCGCCGCGTGCAGGTCACGGCCGCCCTGATTGTTGTGCAGGTGCACGTGGGAAAGGTACGGCGCACAGGCGCGCAGCCAGTCCTCCGGGGGAAGCGCTGACGCGCACGTATTCGCGTGGCCGAGATCGAGGCAGATACGCAGGCGCGGGTCATGGACGGCCTCCATGATCGCCGTTAAAAGCTGCGGTTCCGGCTCCAGCACGTTTTCCAGACACACGGTCATATCGTCCGGAACATCGCAGAGCAGCTCCCGCCACACGGCGGCACTGCGCTCCACGAACCACTCCGGATAATAGACCAGCGGCAGAAAGCCTGCGTGCAGAACGATCTTCTGAATGCCCATTGTATGCGCCTTTTTGATTGCCTGCCGGTATCGCTTCTTCGTCACATCCAGCACAAGTGGGTCGATGGCCGCAGGCGTCAGCTCGTTGAACGGCCCGTGCAGCACGAACCGGCTTGATGCAGACAGGCAGCGTTCCACCGGAAGCTCCCACGGCTCCGGCGGAGCGCCGTCGAGCCGGGCGGCGGTGCAGAACTGCGCAAGCTCGATCCCAAGGCCAAACTCCCGCGCAGCCTCGCAGCAGTCTTCACCGATGGACGAGACGTACAGCAGATCCCGCCTCACGAGAGCTTCCCCTCCTGCAGCATGCACCACACGCGAAGCGCGGCGGCCTGCGTCTTGGCGTCGGGAATTTCGCCGTTCAGGACCTTTTCGACCAGCTCCCGCAGCGGCAGGCGGAACACGTTCAGAAATTCATCCTCGTCCAGCTCCCGTTCGCCGAAGCTCAGCCCGCGTGCCAGGAACATCTGGATGACCTCGGTCGAATACGCGCAGGTGGGGTAAAACGGGCCGAGCGGGATGAGCTCGCTTGCGACCGCGCCCGTTTCCTCGCGCAGCTCCCGCAGCGCGGCCTCCTGCGGGTCCTCGCCGATGTAGTCGAGCTTCCCGGCGGGGATCTCCGTCAGGACTTCGCCCATGGCATAGCGGAACTGCCGCTCGAGCAGCACGTCGCCGTTTTCCAGCAGCGGCAGGATGCACACCGCGCCGTGGTGGACGGTGTATTCCCGTGTGGAGGTTTTGCCGTTCGGCAGGCGGACGGTATCCTTGTAGATATGCAGCACGTCGCCGTCAAAGATCGGCTGGGACGTGAGCTTTGTTTCCTGTAAATTTTTAAATTCTTCCATTGCCTTTGTGCTTCCTGTTCGTTTTTTTCTTATCTTACCGTTTTGCGCCTGTAAAGTCAAATCAGACCTTGTGTATTTTTCTTCGCCCTGCGCATACTATGGACAGAGAGATCGTTGGCAAACGCTTTTGAGATGCTTTGTCCGCCGGATGATCCATACGCAGGTGCGCGTTTCGGTCAGACGCCGCGCTTCGCCGGAGCGGCAGAAGGCAGGCAGAACGGGGGTTCCGCGTCCCGCTGATCCGGGCGGAGCCCGAAAAGCAGCTGCCTGGTTTCTTCGCAGTCTCCTGTTCCGGCCGCACCGATTGACCGGAAGGGCTGTTTTTTCCGGCAAGAGCCGGGGAAGCGTCGACGCTTCCCCGGCTCTGTTTGTCTTCAGCGCTTCTGCGCCAGCGGTCTGGATTTCTGCTGCGCTTCGAGAAGCTCCACCAGAATGGTGTTCGAGAGCATGAAGCCCTTCGGCGTCAGGTGCCAGCGGCCGGAGGTAAACGCGGCGTATTCCCGCGCCTGCAGCCGGACAAGAATGTCCTCGATCGGCTCAAACGGCAGCAGGAACGAGCGGGTGTATTCGCTCTTTTCAATGCCGTCGACCGTCCGCAATCGGAGCATGAGGTATTCGCCCGCGCGTTCGCGCAGCGGGACAAGCTCAGATTCGGACAAAATCTGGCCCTTGTCCGTCACGCCCTTGATATAGCCCTCCAGATCGGGCTTGATGGTGAACCGCCGTCCGGCAAAGTCTGACGCCGCGCACGGGCCGAAGCCCAGATACTCGTCGCCGACCCAGTATTTCATGTTGTGGCGGCAGATGAAGCCGTCGTGCGCGAAATTGGAGATCTCGTACTGGTGATAGCCAAACTGCTCCAGCGTTTCGACGGCGTAAAAATACATATCCGCCTGCGCGTCGTCGTCCGGGAGGTTGGCGCAGTCCTTGTACGTCCAGAGCTTCGTGCCCGGCTCGACCTTCAGCCCGTAGCAGCTGATGTGGTCGGCCTTGAGGTCGATGACGTTGCGAAGCGTCTGCATCCACTGCTCGCGCGACTGGCTCGGCAGGCCGAACATGAGGTCGACCGAAACGTTGTCAAAGCCCGCGCGCCGCGAGAGCGACACGGCCTGCTGCGCCTGCCGGTAGGTATGCGGGCGGCCCAGCGCCTTGAGCTGCGCGTCGTCGTCCGACTGCACGCCGATGGAGATGCGGTTGAAGCCCGCGCGGCGCAGCCGCGTGAGCATGGGCAGCGTCACGGAGTCGGGGTTGGCCTCAAGCGAGACCTCCGCGTCGCGGCTGACGTCGAAGCGGCGGGCGGGGTTCGGGGGAAGGCGGCGGCCGACCCCGGCAAAAATCTTCGCAACCCCGCCGGCGCCGAAGAACGACGGCGTGCCGCCGCCAAAATAGACGGTGTCGACCTCATAGCCCGCTGCACCCTGCGCCGCCTCGCGGATGTGCAGGATCACGGCGTCGAGATACCGGTCCATCAGATCCCGGCTGCGCGCGCCAGGGATGGAATAAAAGTCACAGTATTCGCATTTGCTCCGGCAGAACGGGATGTGGACGTAGATGCCGAGGCTTTTTTTCTTATTTTCAACGATCTGAATGAGCGCCACGGAAAAACCTCCTACGATTCGTCGTCGAGCTTGAGGACGGCCATAAACGCCTCGGACGGCACGGCGACCGTGCCGAACGTGCGCATACGCTTCTTGCCCTCCTTCTGCTTTTCGAGCAGTTTCTTTTTGCGCGTGATATCGCCGCCGTAGCACTTGGCAAGCACGTCCTTGCGCAGGGCCTTGATCGTCTCGCGGGCGATGATCTTGCCACCGACGGCAGCCTGCACGGGGATCTCAAACATCTGGCGCGGGATATTGTCCTTGAGCTTTTCGCAGATCTTTCTGGCTCTTGCGTAGGCGTTGTCGGCGAAGAGGATGAAGCTCAGCGCGTCGACGATCTCGCCGTTCAGGAGAATGTCGAGCTTGACGAGCTTCGACGGGCGGTAGCCCTCCAGCTCGTAGTCCAGCGAGCCGTAGCCGCGCGTGCGGCTCTTGAGCGCGTCGAAGAAGTCATAGATGATCTCGTTGAGCGGCATGGAATAGTGCAGCTCAACGCGCGTGGGGTCGAGGTACTGCATATCCTTGAATTCGCCGCGCCGGTTCTGGCACAGATCCATGATCGCGCCGACGTATTCGGGCGGGGCGATGAGGTTCGCCTTCGCATACGGCTCCTGCGCCTCGGCAATTTCGGCGGGGTCGGGATAGTTGAGCGGGGTATAGACGTCGAGCTGCGTGCCGTCGGTCTTGGTGATCTTATAGACGACGTTCGGGGCCGTCGTGATGAGGTCGAGGTTATATTCGCGCTCGAGACGCTCGAGAATGATCTCCATGTGCAGAAGGCCCAAAAAGCCGCACCGGAAGCCGAAGCCCAGCGCGATGGAGTTTTCCTGCGTGAAGCTCATGGACGCGTCGTTCAGCTTCAGCTTTTCCAACGCGTCGCGCAGATCGCCGTATTTCGAGCCGTCCGCCGGGTACACGCCTGAGAAGACCATCGGCTGCGCCTGATGGTAGCCCGGAAGCGCCTCGGCTGCCGGATTTTCCACGCCCGTGATGGTGTCGCCCACGCGGGTGTCGGAGACGGTCTTGATGGAGGCCGTGAGATATCCGACCTCGCCCGCGCCGAGACTTTCGGCCGGGATCATGCCCTTCGGGTGCAGATATCCGACCTCCACGACCTTGTAGACTGCGCCGGAGGCCATCATGCGGATATCCATGCCGGGATACACCGTGCCGTTCACGACGCGCAGATAGACGATCGCGCCGCGGTAGGAGTCATACTGGCTGTCGAAAATCAGGCACTGTAAAGGCGCTTCGCGGTCGCCCGTGGGCGCGGGGACATTCTTCACAATCATTTCCAGCACGGAATGAATGTTGATGCCGTTCTTGGCGGAAATTTCAGGCGCGTCCATGGCGGGGATGCCGATGACGTCCTCAATTTCCTTCTTGACCTCGGCGGGCCGCGCCGCCGGCAGGTCGATCTTGTTGACGACGGGCAGGACCTCCAAGCCGTTGTCAACGGCCAGATAGGTGTTCGCCAGCGTCTGGGCCTCGATGCCCTGCGACGCGTCGACGACCAGCACCGCGCCCTCGCAGGCGGACAGGCTGCGGGAGACTTCATAGTTGAAGTCGACGTGACCCGGCGTGTCGATGAGGTTCAGGACATATTTCTCGCCGTCGTCGGCGCGGTAGTCCAGACGCACGGCGCGGGCCTTGATGGTGATGCCGCGTTCGCGTTCAAGCTCCATGGAGTCGAGAATCTGGTCCTCCATCTCGCGCTTTTCAACGGAATGGCACTCCTCCAGCAGACGGTCGGCCAGCGTGGATTTACCGTGGTCAATGTGGGCGATGATCGAAAAATTGCGGATATGCGAAAGGTCGGTCATGTGCGGTTCCTCTCTTAGTAAGCGATATTTTCAGTCGCGACAGTCTCATATTTGGCGGAGCTGGAGAAATAGGCGTCGAGAATGGGAATGCAGACATTCGCCAGATTGCCGCCCTGTGAGCCGCGCTCGACATAGACGGAGATGGCGATCTCGGGATTGTCCGCCGGAGCGTAGAGCACGAACGAAGCGTGGTCAGAGCCGGAGAACGAGCCGGTGGAGGTCGTGCCCTGCCACTGCGCCGTGCCGGTCTTGCAGGCGATGGGGATGGGATAATCCCTGAGATACTGCTCCGCCGTGCCGATGGAGGCGGTCATGCGCATGCCCTGATCGAGCGCGTTCAGCGCCTTTTCCGAGATCTCCAGCGTGCTTGCCACGACGGGCTTGGACTCCTCGATCAGATCCTGATAGTCCCACGAGACGACGCGGGACAGGAGCGTCGCTTCATAGCGCGTGCCCTTGTTTGCCAGCGCCGAGGCGTAGCAGGCCAGCTGCAGGGGTGTAAATTTGTTCAGGCTCTGGCCGATGACGGCCTGCAGAACGTCCGCGCCGAACCAGCCTGCGTCCTCGCCTGCGTACTGCTTGTTCTTTTCCTCTGCGTTCGCGCGTGCGCCGGTGTCCTCCGGCAGCTCGATGCCCGTCGGCTCGCCGAGGCCGAGGGCCTTGGCAACGATATCAAACGGGTTGTTTCCCGTTTCCTTTTTATAGCTGTCGTAGGTCAGACGGCCGACTTCATAGAAATAATAGTTGCAGGAGTAGGCGATGGCCTCCATCAGATTGATCTTGCCGTGCGTGCGCGGGTTGGCAAGCGACCAGATGTGGCACTTGGGCTGGAAGGATTCATAGAAGGTGTAAAGACCCTTGTCCTCGATGATATAGCCGGGGTCGAAGCCGCCCATATCGACGGCGGCGATGGCCGTGACCATCTTATAGACCGAGCCGGGCGGGTAGGCTGCGAGCGCGCGGTTGAACATCGGCGCAGTCTCGTCTTCGTTCAGCGCGACGGCGTTTTCCGCGCGTGTGGCAAGATCATAGGTCGGGTAGCTTGCCATGGCGAGAATTTCACCGGTCTTGCACATCTGCACGACGACCGCGCCGCCTCTGGCGTCCTTGCCCTCCTTGTTCCGGCCGACGCCGTTTTCCCGCAGATCGAGAATGACCTTTTCCAGCGCCTGCTCGGCCACAGCCTGCAGCGAAATGTCGATGGTCAGCTCGACGTTGTTGCCCGGCACAGGCTCCGTCACATAGTATCGGTTCAGAATTTCGCCGGTCGAGGAGACGGTCGTCCGCTTGATGCCGCTTGAACCGTGCAGATATTCCTCAAACGCCTGCTCCACGCCGGATTTTCCGACAAGCGCGTTCATGGAGTAGCCCTTTTCGCGGTATTCGGCGGCCTCCTCGCTCCAGATCGGGCCGATGTAGCCGAGAATGTGCGCGGCATAGGTGGTGTTGTACTCGCGCACCGTGCCGTTTTCGACCACAACGCCCGGCACGGCCAGCTCCATCACGGCAGCCAGCGATTCCGCGTCGACGTCCTCTGCCAGCATATAGTTTTCCATGCCGATCTCGTCTACCGAGCGCAGCTCCAGCTCATAGCGGACGGAAATGACGCGGTACACGTCCTGCTGGGTCCAGTCGTCGGGGATCTTATATTCGTCGCGCAGGCGCTTCATGAGCGTGGGCGCGGAGATATCGAGGTCATAGCTCCGGCTGGCAAGGAAGCTGCGGAAATAGCCCTGCCAGGCGGTGTCGTCGGTATCGGTATAGGTATAGGGACGCTCGGCGGAGACGGGGAAATGCGATTCATACGCGATCCCAAGCTCGTCGCAGAGGTTCAGGACCTTAAGCAGGTTCCCGTTCGGGTCGGGCGCGTTGAAAAAGACGAAGTTGATGATGACGAGGTTATAGCTTGCGCGGTTCGACACCAGCACGTTGCCGTTGCGGTCGAGAATATTGCCGCGCGCAGCCTCGACCGTCGACTGGTACTCCATGGAGTCGGCGTCCGCCGCGACGAGGGAGTCCTCCGTGACGGCGGCCTGCGTCTTGTAAAGCCGCAGGGAGAACACGCCGATCATGGCCAGAATGACGACGATGAATACGATCATGCGGAAGCGGGAAATTCGCTGCATTTATTTGGCACCAACCTTTCGGATCGCCCAGGCTCCGAGATACAGGAGCGGGCACGCGAGCAGGCTCAGGCCGATCTGGACCGGCAGAGCAGTGATCATGCCGATGTGGATCGTGCCGAGATAGCATTGAAACAGAAACAGGAGCGTCTGGCAGAATACGAGCGCCAACAGACTCATCAGAATGGCGGACAGCAGCTGCCGCACGAGATACCGGTCGCAGATATAGCCGATCACCGCGCCGCAGACGGTCAGCAGGACGATGTGCATCGCGCCGCCGGCCGCGCCCGTGAAGCACCAGACCGTGCCGCAGCAAAGTCCGTAGAGCGCCCCGGCCTCCGCGCCTGCCAGCATGGAAACACAGGCGATGCAGACGGGGATCAGCGTCAGCTTGACGCCGAAGAATCGCGCCCGGCCAAACACGACCGTCTGCAAAACGGCGATCAAAAGAAACAGCACGCCGTAAAGCGTCCACATCAGCGCATTTTTATAGGTCGCGTGCATCGCGCGGGCCTCCTTTCGGGGAGAGAAGTCAAAACATCAAACCGGAAACTCCATGGTTTGACTGTAGGGGCCGATGCCTACATCGGCCCGCTTGGAGGTTGCGAATTTGCCGAAGAATACCGTAAAAACGGTGCATTCTGCCGGGCCGATGCGATGCCCGCAGGATAGTTTCGAGGCGCAACCGCGCTTTGCGCGGCTCTTAGCGCCGAAGATGGGCATCGGCCCCTACAACACAGTGTTCGCAGTGCGGCACGAAAATCGAACGTTCCTTGCGTCACTGCACATTATACTCCGTAATGATCGCGATCTGCTCCAGCTTGGACAGGTCGCAGGACGGTTCGAGCGTGGCGTATTTCGCGACGCCCGTCTCGTCGAGGCTGGCGTTCGTGATGTACCCCAGCAGCAGCCCGCGCGGATAGAGCGTCGAGCCGGTCGTGACGACCTGATCGTTATTCTTGACGATCGCGTCCGTCAGCAGATAGTTCATGCGCAGGATCTCCGTTCCGTCCTCGAGGAATGTGCCCTGTACCACGCCCGTATAGCCGGACGAGGCCACGGAGGCGGAAATTTCAAGCGACGAGTCCATGATCGTCGTGACGGTGGCCCAGTTGGCGCCGACCTTGGTCACAAGGCCTACGACCTGCCCGTTTTCCGTCACGGCGCACATACCCTCCTCCAGCCCCGCGTTCGTGCCCTTGCCGATGGTAAAGGCGCTTTTATAGTCGGAGGAATCCCACGAAATGATGTACGATGTGAGGAATTTATAATCCTCATGCTCTTCGGACAGCTTCAGAAGCGCCTTGAGCCATTCGTTCTCGCGCTGCAGCTGCTCGGCGTCGCGGATATCCTCTTGCATGGCAAGGATCTGCTTTTCCATCTCCGCGTTCTCCGCCTCAAGCGTCTCATAGCGGAACATATAGTTGTAATACCGCTCGGCCAGCCGGTCGATGGACGCAACGCCCGCACGGATGGGGGACAGGATCGTCCCGACCACGTTTTCAATGGCGCTTGTCCCGTTTGTGATGGCAAGCGTCACGGCGGCGCAGATAGCGATGATGAGCGCGACAATGAGAATGGTCTTGAGGCGGCCCGTCCAGAATTTTTTCTTCATGCCTGCGCCTCCTGCACGTCAAGGATCGGAACGCCGAACGCGCGCAGCATCCGGCACAGCGGGCACAGGGGCAGGCCCATGACGGAGAAATAATCGCCCTCGATCCGGCTGACGAACATGGCCCCGTAGCCCTGAATGCCGTAGCTTCCGGCCTTGTCCATAGGCTCGCCGGTCCTGACATAGGCGCGAAGCTCCTCCTCGCAGAGCGTGCGGAACGTCACCTTCGTCACGACGGCTTCGGACTCAAGCTGTGAGCCTTTGCAGACGGACAGAACGGTCACGACCTCGTGCGTTCTGCCGGAGAGCAGGCGGAGCATACCGAGCGCTTCTTCCTCCGAGCGCGGCTTTCCCAGCTCGCGCCCGTCAATGACCACGATGGTGTCGGCGGCGATGACAATATCGTCCGGCGACGCGCCGGCGGCGATGGCCTGTGCCTTCCTGCGGCTGACGCGCGTGACCTCCTGCTGGACGGGCAGCGCCGGATCCATCGTTTCGTCGATATCCGCGACACGAACGGTAAACGGCAGGCCGGTGAGCTTCATCAGCTCGTGCCTGCGGGGAGATTGCGATGCAAGGATGATCATAAGAAGTTCCTTCTTTTTTGCTTATTCCACGCCGCGCGAATACAGTCCGCGCGTATAGCTTCCGGCGTCGAAGACGGCCCGGCCCTGATAGTCCATCAGCACCTTGTCGATCTCGCCGGGGTTTTCCGTTGTAAACTGCAGGCGCAGCGCCCACAGGCCCATGCCGCGCAGCGCGTCCTTTTTGTCGAGCAGATACAGCTTCTTGCCGTTCAGCAGCACGTTGCGGCACGTGCCGGGGTCCTTGACGATGGGGAATTCCTCGCCCACACGGTCGACCAGACGGACCGTGCCGGTCTGGCAGGCGCAGATGCCGGTGCGGTTCTTCATGACGCAGTTTTCCATCAGCATCAGCGGCAGCCGCCCGTAGATCAGCAGCTCCGCCGGGACGGCCTTGGAGATATCGCGGATCTGCGGCAGCGTCAGCTCAAACGACAAAAGCTGCGAATCAAGCCCCTGCTCGCGCAGGTACCGCATGGCGCGGGAATTGACGATATTGAGGCCGAAATCGCCGCGGACGGCGAAGCCCGCCGCGCGGGCAATGTGCAGCTGTCCGAGATTTCCGGCCAGAACCTGCCGCACGCCCATCTCATAGACCGTGCGCAGCTGCCGCGCGACGGGAGCGAGCTCCCCGCTCCAGATCACGCGCGGCAGAATGGCCGCCAGCTGCGTTTCAACGCTTACGCGCTGCGGCAGATCCGGGTGCTCCGCCAGCTCGGACAGGGGGACATAGAGCACCGTTGGCTTCATGGAGAGCATACGGGAGGTGATCTGCCCGGCTGTGCGGACGGCGATGGTCAGCTGCGGCTCCCCGGCAATGCCGTCGTAGCGCGGCGGCTCGTCATACGCGTTCAGATGCGCGGGCGCGGCACGGCCGCGCTTTGCGGTCAGCTCCGCGATCACATCGCGCCGCATGGCGTTGATGGCAGACGCCGGGAGCATCAGATCGGGGTCCAGAGACGAGCGGACGGCGGTGCACAGATACGGCGTTCCACCGGTTTTTTTCAGCTGCTGCTCCAGATCCTGCGGCGTGAGCGACCGGTAGACCGCCTGCTCCGGCACGGGGCCGCGGGCCCGGCAGAGGTTGCCGTCCGGGTCCTCGACGGCGAGCTGCGCAGGCTCTCCGCGGCGGATCATGGCGTAGAAGCGCACGCCGATGCGCTGCGGCTCACCCTGTTCATAGGTGGCGCGGGCAGAGGCGAACAGGTCAGCCGTGTCCTCGCCCTCCTGACGGCGGCCAAACATATCGCTGCCGGTCTGGCCTCTGAAATAGCCGTCGGTAAAGCCCTGCCGGGAGAAGGCCGTCTCCAGCTCCTGCAGATCGGACGGCGTCAGCTTGCCGCCGTTTAAAACCGTGCGGTAAGCGCGCGTGACGATGGCGACGTACTCAGGCCGCTTCATGCGGCCTTCGATCTTGATGGACGCGACGCCCATGCGCCGCAGCTCGTCCAGCTCGCCCGCCAGACAGTTATCCTTGAGGCTGAGCGGGTAGCGCGTCGATTCGAACCGGCCGTAGCCGTAGGGCAGGCGGCAGGGCTGCGCGCACTGGCCCCGGTTGCCGGAGCGGCGGCCGATGACGGAGGACAGGTAGCACTGTCCGGAATAGCACATACACAAAGCGCCGTGCACAAAAACCTCGATCTCGACCGGGCTTTTCTTACAGATATGCGCGATCTCCTCCGCGGGAAGCTCCCGCGCAAGCACGACGCGGCTGCACCCGAGCGCGGCGGCCTCCATCACGCCCTCAAGCGAATGGATGCTCATCTGCGTGGAGGCATGGATGGGCACGTCCGGCGCAAGCTGCCGGCATAACGATACCACGCCCAGATCCTGCACGATGAACGCGTCGACGCCGCAGGACGCGGCCAGCCGGATCAGCTCCGCCGCACGCGGCATCTCGCGGTCGAGCACGAGTGTGTTGAGCGTCAGATGTACCTTGACGCCGCGCACATGACAGTAGACAACGGCTTCCTGCAGATCGGCGGCGGAAAAATTGCGGGCGTTTATACGCGCGTTGAAGGTATCGGCGCCTAAATAAACAGCGTCAGCGCCGTTGCAGACGGCGGCGCGCAGCGCCTCCATCGAACCGGCGGGAGCGAGTAATTCCATGATGATCTTCCTTTATCTATCCAAATCTGCGCAACAGCATAAAAATCCGAATACATTGTACCACATACGGACACAACAGGAAAGTGCAATCATGCAAAAATTTGTTTCCGGCCTGTAAACTTTTTGCGCCGCAGCAGGAAAACAGCCCCGGACGGCTTTGGAAAAGGGATAAAACAAGACATACAATGCCAGCACCCGGCCCGGCCAAACCATCTGCCAAGCCACCCATAACCGTCCAGTCGTGTTCTTTCCGGCGGCGGAGCAAGCGTCATGGAAACCGCGTCGTTTGTTGCGCGCGGGGCTCTGCAATTACGCAGAAAACCCAGCTTCTTATATAAGAGGCTGGGTTTTCTGTTTGGAAATTTTGTTTACCGTTCTTTCTGAAAAAGGACATCCAGATAGTCTGTTTTCCCGTGGATCACGGCGCCGACGGACACGAATTCGCCCTCGATGCGGTAGAAGATCTATCTGTTATTCGATCTCCAGCCGTCTGGACGAGGCGGGGACTTCCTTCTGCTTCGGCAGCGTCACGCGCAGGACGCCGTCGGCGTATGCGGCCTTGATGCCTGCGGCGTCGATGCCGGAGATATCAAAGCTTCTGGCGTAGGAGCCATAGGAACGCTCGCAGCGGAGGTAATTGCCCTTCTTGTCCTTGTCTTCAAAGTTGGAATGACGCTCGGCGGAGACGGTCAGCCGGTCGTCGGCGACGTCCACGTGGATATCCTCCTTCTTGAAGCCGGGCAGGTCAGCCTCCAGAACAAAGTTGTCGCCGTCCTCCTGGATGTCGGCCTTGAACTCGCCGAGGGCGTTGTCGGAGAAGAACGCGCGCTCCAGCTCGTCAAAATCGTGGAACGGATTGAAATTGGAAACATTGTGATTTTTACGTGCATACGGTACTAACATGGAAAAGACCTCCTTGAGTCTTGTAATATATGATGTTTGAAAACTCGATCTGAGCATCTTGCTCATCTCTTGTTTACAAGACACATGATAGGCCCGGCCTGTGAACAATTCTGCATCTTTGTGTGAACGGACTGTGAATTTTAGCAGTCTCGCGCTACGACTGCTAAATTGTTTGCCTGTACAAACTGAAAAAATCTGCTATGATATAGACACATGGGAACTTTTGTCCAAACAAAACGTCTGAAAGGCTACCCATCTTGAAAGGAGTGAATTCGATGCTGAAAATTGAGCATCTTACAAAGCTTTACGGAGAGAAAAAGGCGGTCGACGACCTGAGCCTGCACATCAGGCCCGGCGAAATTTACGGCTTCATCGGCCACAACGGCGCAGGCAAGACCACGACGATCAAAAGCTGCGCGGGCATTCTGCAGTTTGAACAGGGCGAGATCACCATAGACGGGAAGTCCGTCAAGGCCGACCCGCTCGGCTGCAAGCAGATTTTAGCGTACATCCCGGACAACCCGGATCTGTATGAATTCCTGTCCGGCATCAAATATCTGAACTTCGTGGCCGATATTTTCGGCGTGTCGAAGGCCGACCGCGAGGCGCGGATCGAAAAATACGCGGATCTGTTCGACCTGACCGGCGATCTGGCGCAGCCCATCTCGGCCTATTCGCACGGCATGAAGCAGAAGCTGGCGATCATCTCCGCCCTGCTCCACGACCCGAAGCTCATCATCATGGACGAGCCGTTTGTCGGCCTCGACCCGACGGCAGCCTATCAGGTCAAGGGCATCATGCGCGAGCACTGCGACCGCGGCGGCGCGATCTTCTTCTCCACGCACGTGCTGGAGGTCGCGGAAAAGCTCTGCGACAAGGTCGCCATCATCAAGCAGGGGCGGCTCATCGCCTCCGGCACGATGGACGAGGTCAAGGGCGACCAGTCGCTGGAGGCTGTGTTCCTGGAGCTGGAGGGCGAGAAGAATGCTTAAAACGCTGCTTCGCGTCCGGATGGCGGCGCTGCTCGCCGCGTTTACCGGACAGAGCCGGAAGCGGAAGAGCCAGACGAAGGGCAAGGCCGCCGGCTATGCATTTTTGATGCTTTACTGCTTCTGCGCGTTCGTCTTCCTGTTCTATACCTCGTTTTCCCAGTTTGCCGCCGCGTTTTTCCCGGCGGGACTCGGCTGGCTGTATTTTGCCATGTTCGCGATCATGGCCTTTGCGCTCATGTTCATCGGCAGCGTGTTTACGGCAAAATCGCAGCTGTTTGAGGCGAAGGATAACGAGCTGCTTTTGTCCATGCCCGTGCCGCCTGGCATGATCCTGCTCAGCCGCATGGCGGCGCTGCTGGCCATGAACTTCGTGCTTGAGCTTGTCGTGGCCCTCCCGGTCTTTGTTTCGTGGCTGCAATACGGTGAGACAAGCGGAACGGGCATTACGGCGTTCGTCGTGATCGTGCTGGCGCTGCCGCTGTTTTCGCTGGCGGTGAGCTGCCTGTTTGCGTGGCTTGTTTCGCTTGTGACCAGCCATATGCGCAATACGACCGCCGTGACCATGGTGATCTCGGTCGTGTTCATGCTGGCATATTTCCTGTTCTGCTTCCGCATGAACAGCTATGTGACCCAGCTGGCCGCGAACGGCGCGGCGATCGCGGGCGCGCTCGGCTCGGCTGCCCCGCTCGTCTGGCTGGGCCGGGCCGCTGCGGACGGGAGCCTTGCAGACCTCGGCCTGACGCTTTTGTGGACAGTCCTGCCGTTCGTGCTGGCCTATGTGCTGCTGAACCGCAGCTTTATCCGCATCGTCACCACGCGGCGCGGACAGGTCAAGGTGCGGTACGAGAAAAAAGCCATGCGCGCCTCCACGCAGAGTGCGGCGCTCTACCGCCGGGAGCTTGCCCGGCTGACCAGCAGCTCCGGCTATATGCTCAACGCCGGGCTTGGCCTTGTGTTTGAGCTGGTGCTGGCTGTGCTGGCGGTGGTCAAGCGACGGGAGCTTCTGGGCGCGCTGACCGCGATCCCGGAGCTGTACGCAGCAGCCGCCCCCATCTTGCTGCTGGCCTGCATGATGGTTTCCGGCATGGTATTCTTTACGGCGTCATCCGTGTCGCTGGAGGGCAAGAGCTACTGGATCGTGCGCTCCATGCCGGTCGAAACCAAAAAGATTTTGCAGGCGAAGCTGAATCTGTCCAATTCGCTGGCCGTCGCGCCGGCACTCGTCATGATGCTCGCCGCCGCGCTGGTGCTGCGTGTTTCCGCCGCAGAGACGGCGCTGCTGCTGGCCTGTCAGCTGCTGTTCGTGCTGCTGACGGCGAACGTCGGGCTGATGGAGGATCTGCGCCACTGCAACCTCGACTGGATCAACGAGACGCAGGCGGCAAAGCAGGGCGCAGGCGTGCTGCTGAGTATGCTGCTGGGCTTTGGCTTTGTGGTGGCGGTCGGCGCGCTCTATTTCTTCCTGCTGGCGGAGCTGATGCCGACAACAGCCTTCCTCGGCCTGATCCTGGCCCTGATGGCGATCTTGTACGCGCTTACCGCCCGCTGGCTCATGACCCGCGGCGTAAAGCGCTTCGAAACGCTGCGCTGACACGGCAAAAAGCCTCCCCCTGCCATGCAGCGCATGGCAGGGGGAGGCATGGGCGCGGGCGCTTATACCGTGCAGTACGGGAGCGTTTTCCGGTCCGCGAAGCGGTAGGTGCGCAGAAACGGCTCCGGGCGCAGGCCCTTTTGCAGATAGTCGAGCAGCAAAAGCGCGCAGGCGCGGCTGTCGCTGCCTGCGTTGTGGTGGTCGAGGTCGAGCCGCAGATGCTCGCAGAGCGTGTTCAGCTTGTGGTTCGGCAGGTACGGATATGCCTTTCGGCCCATCTGGCAGGTGCAGAGATAGACGGCCTCCGGCTTCCAGTCGATGCGATAATCGTGCAGACAGCTGGCCAGCACCCGCAGATCAAACGGCGCGTTGTGCGCGACCAGAATGCAGCCGGCCAGCATCGGCTCCAGCAGCTGCCAGAGCGCGGGAAAGTCCGGCTGGCCGCGCACCTGCTCCGGCGTGATGCCGGTCAGCGCGATATTGAACGGATCAAAGTGCGTCTGCGGGTCGACAAGCGTGTAAAGCTCCTGCACGATCTCGCCGCGCTCGATCACGCTGACGCCGATGGCGCTCATGCGCCGGTTTTGCGCGTTCGGCGTTTCCACGTCGAACGCCACATAACGTTCTTCCATAGTTCCACCCCATTTGACAGGATGGAACCAGTATAGCAGATTTTTCGCCCCTTGTCAGCCCTCTTCGATCGCGCTCGTCGGGCAGGCGTCCATGGCCTCGGCGGCAGTCTCCTGCGCGCTTTCCGGCACGGGGTCGGGCGCTGCCTCGGCAAAGCCGTCGTCCCTGAGAGAAAAGACCTCCGGGCACGTTTCGGCGCACAGGCCGCAGCCGATGCAGACGTCTTCATTCACATGATAGTGCATATGCATTCTCCTTTATATAGAAAAGTCTGAGCCAGCCGGTTTTCCCGGCTGGCTCTAGTATTTGCGGATTTTTATCTTTTTTTCCTGTGCGGGAAAATTCCCTTGTCCAGCCGCGCCTTTGCCTTGCGCAGTCCCCGGCGGCAGACAAACATGACCGAGAACGCAAGCAGGCCCAGCACGACGAGGATCAGCAGCGACGGCTTATCCAGCGCACTCAGTGTAAACAGCTCCGGCAGGAAGAAGTAGCACACCACGAATGCGATGCACAGTCCGACGAGCATGGCCTTGCGGAGCTTATTCATCGGCAGCGAGGTCTGATGGACCATCAGCAGGCCGACGATGCCCATAATGCCGGTGCAGAGCGTGGAGAGCATATCCTCTTTGATATGGAATGCCAGATAGAACAGCATCACGCCGACCACGAGAATGAGGTCAGACAGCGCGGCGGGCAGCGCCCGGTAAATGACGTTCGGCATAAACCGGCCGCTGATGCGGTTCTCGTTCGGCTCCATGGCAAGGATGAACGACGGGATGCCGATGGTCAGCGCGTTGACCAGACTCAGCTGCGCGGGCGTATACGGATAGGGGAGCGTAAAGAACAGCGTGATGAGTGAAAGCACGAACGTGAAAATATTCTTGACGAGATACAGCGACGCGCTGCGCTCAATATTGTTGATGACGCGCCTGCCCTCGGCCACGACGGACGGCAGCGCGGAAAACTGCGAATCAAGCAGCACGATATGCGATGCCTGACACGCGACGCCCGAGCCGGAGGCCATGGCGATGGAGCAGTCTGCCTCGCGCAGCGCCAGCACGTCGTTCACGCCGTCGCCGGTCATGGCGACCGTGTGCCCCGCCAGCTTCATGGCTGCGACGAGCTTCTTTTTCTGATCCGGCGTGACGCGTCCGAAGACGGTCATGTCCTCCGCCGCCTTCGCAAGCTCCGCGTCCGTTTTGAGCGTCCGCGCGTCGACAAATTTCTCCGCGTCCGGGATCCCGGCACGCCGCGCGACCTCCGAAACAGTCAGGGGATTGTCGCCGGAAATGACCTTCGTGCGCACGCCCTGCTGCGCAAAATAGGAGAACGTCTGCGGCGCTTCGGGCCGGATCTTGTTGCTCAGCAGGATCAGCGCCAGCGGCATCATTTCCGCGTCCAGCGCTTCGTCCGACAGCTTCCCGTCGTAAAGCGCCAGCAGCAGCACGCGGCAGCCCTTCGCCGACCATTCCTCCGCCAGCGGCAGATACTGCTCCTTTTCCGGGCAGTTCGCCAGCAGAATTTCCGGCGCGCCCAGCAGATACGTCTCGTCCTCGTGGAATGACACACCACCGTATTTTTTCGCCGACCGGAACGGCATGGCGTCAATCGCCGTCTGCATGGACTGTCCGGTAAAATATCGCCGCAGCGCGGCCATGGTGTCGTTGTCGTCCTGCATGGCGCAGACGTAATCGGCCATGATCATGCGGATATCGTCGGCGATATAGCGCTCCGGCTGTAAGGGAATAATGTCGTCGACGGTCATTTTCGGCTCTGTGATCGTGCCGGTCTTGTCGACGCAGAGCGTGTCGACGCGCGCAAGCGTCTCAATGCAGCCCATGTCGTGCACGAGCGTGCGCCGGTTTGCCAGCCGGATGACGCTGGCCACCAGCGCAAGACTTGTCAGCAGATACAGCCCCTCCGGGATCATGCCGACGATGGAGCCGACCGTGCTCGTCACCGCGTCCACAATCGGGCTTTTCAGCCACAGATACTCCTTGATGAACATCACCGCGCCCAGCGGAATGACAAGGAAGCCGATCCATTTGATGAGACTCGTCAGCGAATGCATCATCTCTGACTGCGGCTGCGATCCGGTCTGCTTGGCCTCCAGCGTGAGCCGGGAGACGAAGCTGTCCGCGCCCACGGCGGTCAGCCGTGCGCGGCAGCTGCCGGACACGACAAAGCTGCCGGAGAGCAGCCGCTCGCCCGGCTTTTTAACGATCTCATCGGCCTCGCCGGTGACGAGCGCCTCGTTGACGCGGCATTCACCCGCCGCAACGACGGCGTCCGCCGGGATCTGGTCGCCGGGGGAAAAGACGGCGATATCGTCCCGCACGAGCTGGGCCGCGTCCAGCTCGACGGTCTGCCCGTCCCGCACGGCGCGGCATTTCGGCGCGGCCATGATCTTCAGTCCGTCGACCTTTTTCTTCACCCGCAGATCCTGCACGATGCCGATGAACATATTGCAGAACACGGGACCGAGGAACGTCAAATTCAGCCACTGCCGCACGGCGATCACACAGCCTGCCAGCAGGAAGAACAGGAAGTTAAAGTACGTAAAAACGTTTTTTGCGATGATCTCCCGGACCGACGCGCCGGGAGACTCCACCGGCGCGTTGCCCCAGCCGCCGTCCAGCCGCTCCTGCGCCTGCGCGGCGCTTAAGCCCGTCTCGGCGTCCGCCTCCAAAACGGGGATCTCCTGCCGCTGCGGCCCGTCCGGCTCCTTCGGTTTTCGTTTCAGGAATGACGCTGCCACAAATGCCGTCCTCCTCCAAGTAGTTGCTGATATCATATCACATCTGCGGCAAAATTTATCAACAAACTGTATATTTTCAGAAAATCGTAAGAAATCATGCACCGGACGGGGAAATTCCGATACCGCCCATACTGCTTGCGGAAAAAGATCAGCATTTGATCGTGATTGCTCTTGTAATCAGCAAGTACGCTCGCTTGCCTTACATATGGAGACGTCCGTTTGGATGCGGGAAAGCGCGTGATATGGAAAGGGCGGTTCTGGCGAGGATGGAGAAACAGAACGCTTCTTTCAGATTCGTGTTTCTTCACCTCTTGCTTCGTCGTGCGTCGCTGGAGCGGAAAATCCGCAGTGTTATCCGAATAACGTGTTTTACTTGAAATTATTTGCGGATTGGGTATAATGGAATGGATAAAACCGGTAGCCGGGGAGGCAGCTATGGAATACTATGCGAAATCCGAAAATCTGCAGGGGCATCAGGAAACTGTGAAGGAGCATTTACGAAAGGTCTCTGCGCTTGCGCGGGAGTACGGGGAGGCACTTGGCCTTGCAGATGCCGCAGGACTGGAAGGACTGGTACATGATTTTGGAAAGTATACCAAGGCGTTTCAGGATGTGTGGAAAGGCAAACGAACAGGCGTTGACCATGCGATAAGCGGGGCCTGCTTTCTGGAATGCTGCTATAGGGGGAGACCCGGCAGCCGTCCTGTGATAGAGGCGGTCAATGGACACCATGCCGGTCTTGTGGCCTACGATATGATAAAGGCGGAGCTGCACGCGATTGCAGATGATCGTAAGCAAGCCCACGGAAACGCCGGAAAAACGCCCTCGATTGAAAACGCAGCGCAGCTGAAAGAGGCAAACGCCGCGTTTCAAAAGGATTTTCCTGATTTCAGACTGCCAAAGCTTCCGATACCTCCTGCCGATGAACTGGAATCCATGCTGTATACCAGATTGCTGTTTTCCTGTCTGGTGGATGCAGACTACACGGCCTCTGCAATGAATGACGACAGTACATACCTTGATCGTGCGGAGGACTGCTATTTTGACCCGCAGGCGCTTCTGGAAACACTGTACGCCTATTGCGGCAGCATCCGGCAAGCCTCCACTGCGGACAAAATCCTGAATCAGTACCGGGATCAGGTCTTTGAACAGTGTGGGAAGATGGGTGATAAGCCGGAGGGATTATATACGCTGACGGCGCCTACCGGAACCGGAAAAACGCTGGCGCTGCTGCACTTTGCGCTGCGGCACTGCCTGAAGCATGGGAAAAAGCGGATCATTATTGTCCTCCCGTTTTTGACGTTGGCGGAACAGAATGCAGATACGTATGCTAAAATCATTCCAAACGTACTGGTCGACCATAGCCAAAGTGATTTACCGGAGGAGGCCCGGGAGCTGGCCGCCAGATGGAGCGCTCCGGTCATCATCACCACGTCTGTCCGTTTTTTTGAAGCTCTGTTTTCAGACCGCCCGACCGTCTGCCGAAAGCTCCACAACATTGCAGGCAGCGTTGTGGTATTTGACGAGGCCCAGAGCCTGCCTGCCAGTCTGACCTCCGCCACGCTCCGCGCAGTGAATGCGCTGTGCAGCCGCTATCACACGACCATGGTATTCTCCACAGCGACGCAGCCGGATTTTGCCGCGCGAAAGGATCTGAATTGGACGCCCTGTGAGATCCTTCCGGAGCACAGAAAATTGTTCGAGGCTCTGAAGCGGGTGAATGTGGAATGGCGGATCGGGAATGAAACGCCCCTCGAAGCCATTGCGGAGGAAATGGCGGGCTGTGCGCGGGTCTGCGCCATCGTCAACCTGCGCCGTCACGCCCGGCAGATCGCTGACGTACTGTCACGGCTTTGCCCCGAAGACACGGTTTTCTTTCTTACCACGGACCTGTGCCCCGCGCACCGGAGCCGGCAAATTGAGATCATCCGTCAGCGGCTGAAGCAGAAGCTGCCCTGCCGGGTCGTGGCGACCCAGTGCATCGAGGCTGGGGTAGACCTTGACTTTGAAACGCTGTATCGCGCGCTGGCTCCGCTGGATTCCATCATTCAGGCTGCCGGACGCTGCAACCGGAACGGCTGCGGTTCTATGGGGCAAGTGATCGTATTTCGCCCGGAGGACAGCCGTATACCGTATCCTGATGACTGGTACAACAATGCTGCAGTCACAGTACAGGAAATGAATCCGCCGTTTTCCATCCATGACCCGGAGAACATCCGGGAATACTACCGGCGGCTGTTTGACGGCACGGTCGATAAACCGGAGCTGACGAAGGCAATCGACGCACGGGCCTTTGCAGAAACGGCGGCGCAATACAAGCTGATCACCAGCGCCGGTGCGCAGGTCATTGTTCCTTACGCCGCAGAGCGGAAGCTGTATGAACAGATCGCAGAGCAGCTGCGAACGCAGGGCGTCACCGGCGCGCTGCTGAAGCAGGCGGCGCCGATCACCCTGACCTGTTTTGCAAAAAATCTGGCCCTGTATGCCGAGCAGATTCCGTTTGCCCGCCGTGGCAGAGAACAGTCTGCCGAACAGGCCGCAGGCAGCAATGTCTATCTGCTGTGCCAGCAGTATGAGGACCTGTATTCGGAGCAGCTGGGCCTGCATTTTCCGCAGGAAGAACGATTTGATTCTATATTTTGAAAAAAAGCACACTGGTTGTCCGGATTATTGGACAGCTGGTGTGCTATTCTATTTTTCGTGGATACTAGACAAATTACCCGTTATAATTCATACTTATTTTGCCAGATATTTCATTCTTCTAACAGACACGTGCTATGGACGTCCTGTTCACAGTCCGAATCAGGACGAACAAATTACGGAGGTGAAGCGTATTTGAAAGAAATCACGATCGAGGTCTGGGGAGATTTCGCCTGTTTCTCTGCCCCTTATGCAAAAGTAGAACGGCTGACCTACCCATTCCCAACCCCATCCGCCGCCAGAGGGATTTTTTCTGCGATTTACATGAAACCGAAGGAGTTCCGCTGGCAGATCAACCGCATTGAGGTATTGAACCCCATCCGCTATATCAGCTTCAAGCGCAACGAGGTCAAATGTACCGTCGGTTCGGAGTCGATCTCCACCGAGGAGGAGCGAACGCAGCGGCAGACGACGGCGCTGCAGGACGTCCGCTACCGGATCGCGGCGTCGATCATTCCCCGCCCGGCTTTTGCGGGAAAAGAGCTCCAACTGTATGAGCAGGCGCTGCGGCGCATCCGAACGGGAAAATGTTTCCATCAGCCGGAGCTTGGAATGCGCGAGTTTGTCTGCTATTTTGAGGAGAGCGACGGGACGCGTTCGCCTATCCAGCAGTCGATGGACGCAGGGCTGATGGTCTACGACCTGTTTGCGCCGGATGATGTGGAGGTCACGAAAAAGACGAAGATCAAAATGTCCCTGTTCCACGCGGTCATGGAGAACGGCGTGATTCTGATCCCGCCCTATGACAGTCCGGAGGTTCTGAAGGGGGAAGGCCTATGCTGAAAGCACTATATGACTACGGAGTACGCCGCCAGCTGGCTTTGCCGCCGGGATTCGCGGGGAAAACCATTAAGGCATATATTTCCCTCTCTGAAAGCGATGACCGTGTCAGCGTCTATCTGGGTGGAAATGAGCCTGTTCCATGCCCGGCTATCGGCAGTCTGGCAAATGGCAATAAGTGCGATGTCCTTGCGGCGAAACGGTCTATCGTCATTCCCGAGGAGCACGGAAGCAAAAGCACATTCTTTTTGGAGGCGCTCCGCGACGCGGCAGAGGAAGAACCACTGCTGAAGGTCTGCGTCCGTGCACTGGAAACGCCTGAACTTGCGGCGGCCGTTCGCGCAGAGCTGGATCGGGCCAAAATCAAGCCGGGAGATCGGATCTCATTTCGGGTCAACGGGCAGTCTATCCTGCAATCGGAAAAACTTCGTACATGGTGGAAGTCCTACCGAAAGCAGTTTTTTGCGGCGGACGAACGCCCATCCGCCCTGTGCCTGATCACCGGCGAACCGACGGTTCCCATGACGACGACCACGCCGATACAGGGCCTGCGAGTCGTCGGAGGGCACGCGAGCGGGGATGCGCTGATTTGCTTTGACAAGACGGCATTCTGCTCCTATAACCAGAAAAAAGCGGCGAACGCACCTGTTTCGGAAGAGGCTTTCAGCGTCGTGAAGGCTGCGCTGGATGATCTTTTGAAGGATGCGCCGATCCTTGCAGGAATGAAATTTGTCCACTGGTTTGACCGCGAGATTCCACAGGAGGATGATCCGCTTTATACTGTGGACTTTGGTTATGATCTGCCGGAGGATGAAACGGACGAGGAAGCAGAACCGGAAGCCGCCGTCAACGAGCTGACAGCGCGAAATCAGACGAATCAAATTCCGGAAAGTGTCTATTCCGGGCAGCCTGTTCCCGATTTGGACAACGTATCCTACTATATTCTGCTGCTGTCCGGCGCAAACAGCCGCGTTATGATCCGCAGATATGACAGAGGCAGCTATCCGGATCTTCGCCGCAATCTGGGACAATGGTATGCCGATCTGACACTGACCAATCAGGGCGGTACCGGAAACATCAGGCCTGTGAAGCTGGCTGCTCGTCTGCTTCGTCTTTTAAAATTCCAGAAAACCGACAGCCGACCCTTTGAGCGGCTGTCAAAGGAGCTGGCCGGGATCACCCCGGCGGTCGTGCAGGCGATTTTGTCAGGCGGATGCCTGCCGGATGCCGTCGCGGCAAAGGCGCTGGCCTATATTCGCTCGGAGCTGCTGTCGAACGACGACAGCGACACGCGAAGCACCCTGCCCAACAGTCTGGCCTGCCAATGGCTGAAGGTCTGGCTGCTCCGGAAAAACCGAATCCATCATCAGGAGGGAACAATTTTGGAAGCATACAATCTGCATCTTCGCAATGCCGCATATCACTGCGGCGGATTGATGGCCGTATATGCGGCGATCCAGAGGACGGCCATGCCGGACGTCAATACCGGCATTGTGGAGCGGTACTACGCCTCCGCCATTCAGATGCCCGCGCTGGTCATCGGCCAGCTCAGCAGCCGCTCAAATCACCATCTGGAAAAGATCGAAAACGGATGGCTCGCCGATAAATACCGCGAGAAGCTGCAGGAAATTTCCGTCGCGCTGGGGACGTCCATTCCTGCTACGCTGAATCTGGAACAGCAGTCCTATTTTGCGCTGGGCTACTATCAGATGGGCGCGAAGCTCAATCAGGAGAGAACCAGAAACGTCGCCGCCGCCAGAGAAAAGACCGGCGCGGCAGAAGAATAAAAGGAGGAGTATCTTATGGCAATTCAGAACCGATATGAGTTCATGTATTACGTTGCGTGCACAAATTGTAACCCGAACGGAGATCCGGACATGGGCAATATGCCCCGGCTCGATCCGCAGACCATGCAGGGCTTCATCACCGACGCTGCAACCAAGCGCCGCATTCGAAATTACGTGGAGCTGGCCCATCAGGGCGAGCCCGGTATGAACATCATCATCCAGCAGGCGACCAACATCAACCGCCATATCGCGGAGGCCAAGCGGGCAGCCGGTGTTGAAGACTGCGCAAAGGCAAAGGAAGCCGTTTACGCGGGCAGAAAAAAGGCCTGTGAGCTGTTCTATGATGTACGTACCTTCGGCGCAGTCATGTCCACTGGCCCCAACGCGGGGCAGGTGCGCGGGCCGGTGCAGATCACCTACGGAAAAAGTCTGGACGCCGTTCTTCCGCTGGACATTTCCATCACCCGTATGGCGGTCGCCGACAAGGTAAAGGATGGCGCTACAGTAGAGGATTACGCGGCATGGGAGCAGGAGCAGCCAGAGGACAAGCTTCGCACAATGGGCCGCAAGCAGATCATCCCCTTCGGCCTGTATGAGGTTCGCGGCTTCGTCAGCGCCAACCTGGCTGAAGAGACCGGGTTTGATGACGAAGATTTGAATATCCTGTTTGAAGCCATTCTGAATATGTACGAGCATGACCACTCCGCCAGCAAGGGCGAAATGGCCGTCGTTTCTCCGCTGATTATTTTCAGGCACGTTGGCACGGATACCGACGCGGCGCAGAGAATCCGTCAGGCCAAACTGGGCTGCGCCCCGGCCCACAAGCTCTTTGATCTGGTCAAGGTCACGAAAAAAGCTTCCGTTTCCTATCCCAGAAGCTATCGGGATTATGACGCGCTTGTCTCTCTGGACAGGGTTCCCAAGGGCGTGCAGATCGGGTTCAAGCCAAGCGCCTTTGAGCCGGTAGTCTGGGACGCGCTTCCCGCAGACGAAGACTGGTTCTGCCATGGATGAGTGGGAGCCGATTCCTCTTTCCCGACTGTCCCACGCAGGGTTCTGCCTGCGTCGGGCTGCACTGCTGACCAATGAGCAGGTCTGGGCGGAAAGTGCGGATACCGCAAAAGGACGTTCTGAGCATGAGCGGGTCCACACGCAGCGGATAGAACGCCGGGGCGATTCAGCAAAGCTGTATGAGTTCCCCGTATTCTCCAAAGCTATGGGAGTTTCCGGGAAATGCGACTGCATAGAAGCGGAAGCATCCGCCCAGGGCTGCATGATCCCTGCGCTGGATTTCCCGGTCAGGCTGTATCCGGTTGAGTACAAGCACGGAAAACTCCGCGCAGAACAGGAATATGAGGTTCAGCTGTGCGCGCAGGCCATGTGTCTGGAAGAAATGTTCCAGACACAGATCCCGGAGGGCGCCATCTACTACATCACATCGCACCGCCGCTATCCGGTCTCTTTTACAGCGGAGCTCCGCAGTCTTGTAAAGGAAACAATCGAAAGGATCGAGGCGTTTCGCCGAAGCTTTTCGATCCCGCCGGCGGAATACGGGGCGAAATGCAAGGCGTGCTCCCTGCGGGAGCACTGCCTTCCCAGCGTGCAGCGATCCGCGTCCGGCTACTGTATGCAGCTGCGCAAAGAGGCCATGCACGAGGAGGATGTCCCATGAAAAAGCTGCTGGAGACGCTCTATATTACAACGCCTGAAAGCTATCTGTTTGAGCGGAACGGGAATATCTGCATCTCCATCGGCGGTGCAGAAAAGGCCGCTGTTCCAATCACACAGGTGAACTCCATCGTTCTGTTCGGAAAGAACACACTCTCAACTGCGTTGCTCTCATTTTGCTCCCAAAACGACGTGACGATTACATTTCTCAGCGAGAACGGCTTTTTTCTGGGGCGGCTATGCGGCCCGGTCAGCGGAAATGTGCTGTTAAGAAAGCGCCAGTATGAAACACTGGCAGATACAGCCTTTGCAAACCGGTTTGTCAAGGATCTGCTGTTCTGTAAGCTGCGAAACAGCAGATCTGTGTTGGTGCGGTATGCCCGTACTGCCTCTGATGAAGCAGAAAAGAGCGGCGTTGCTGCGGCGGCAGCTGATTTGACCGCAATCGCAAATCGTCTGGATGATTGTACGGACATTGATTCCATGCGCGGAATCGAGGGCGCAGCTGCGTCTGTCTACTTCTCTCGCTTTGACAATCTGCTCTCCAGTCCGAAGGGATACCGCTTTGAGACGAGAAGTCGGCGTCCGCCGCTGAACGAAGTCAATGCGGTGCTGTCTTTTGTCTATACGCTGTTGGCACATGACGTTCGATCTTCGATGGAAGCTGTGGGGCTGGACCCTGCCGCCGGGTATCTGCACACCCTTCGCCCGGGGCGGCTATCCTTTGCGCTGGACATCATGGAGGAGCTGCGTGCGCCCCTGTGCGACCGGCTGGTCATTTCCATGTTCAACAGGGATCAGTTTCAGACGCAGGATTTTACGACAGACTTTGAAGCGGTATACCTCAGCGAGAAAGGGCGGCGAAAGGTTCTTGAACAGTGGCGGGCCAGAAAGCGCGAGTCCATTCAGCACCCGTTTTTGAAGGAGAAAGTTCCCATTGGGATGATCCCATACGTACAGTCTATGCTGTTTGCCCGTGTGCTGCGCGGGGATCTGGATCGATACCCGCCGTTTGTGTGGAGGTCATGACATATGATGCTGGTCGTAACCTATGATGTGGACACATCGGATTCTGCCGGGCAAAAGCGCTTGCGGAAAGTAGCAAAGATCTGTGAACGGCACGGGATGCGTGTTCAAAACTCCGTGTTTGAGGTGCTCGTGGACGCTGCACAGCTGGTCGTGCTGAAACAGGAACTGGGAAAAGCTATCGATATGGAGCAGGATTCTGTCCGCTTTTATCGACTCGGCAATTCATACGAGAACCGGATCGAAAGCATGGGACGCAAGCCCCTCGTGGAAGCAGGAAGTGCCTTGATCTTTTAACGCCAACCCCTGCCGTACACATTTTTGCGGCAGGTTGGCGCATGAAATCCATGCAAGATATACAGCTTTTGGATCTCTTCTTGGAAAACCAAAGGAAGCCAGACATAAAACTGTATCATCTTTCGGCAATTTGCCGCAAAACCTCATGACGGACTTGTGGAAAATTGCTGTCGCCCCTCCCGCAGGGGCGTGAGTAGAAATACGTTGCTCAGTGTTACCGAGAATTCCGGCCAAAGTCGCCCCTCCCGCAGGGGCGTGAGTAG
>HF990554.1:15802-28823 GCA_000432135.1 Firmicutes bacterium CAG:124 | reverse complement strand
ACCCTGCTTAAAAGGCAGGTGCTCTGCCTGCTGAGCTAGCGGGTCTTATGGCAGGGATGGCAGGATTCGAACCTACGCATACAGGAGTCAAAGTCCTGTGCCTTACCGCTTGGCGACATCCCCGTGCGCGTATCGGCAAAATCCTGCATAAAAAAAGAAAATGGGGTGAGTGAAGGGACTCGAACCCTCGGTCTTCAGAGCCACAATCTGACGCGTTAACCAACTACGCTACACCCACCATATGAAATTTTCTTTTTTTAGCCCGGCTGAATTGGCACGCCAGGAGGGACTCGAACCCGCGACCTACTGCTTAGAAGGCAGTTGCTCTATCCAGCTGAGCTACTGGCGCATAATGGAGCGGGTGACGGGAATCGAACCCGCGTCCCCAGCTTGGAAGGCTGGTGCCCTGGCCGTTGTGCTACACCCGCAGGCACTCTGACAAATTCAGCCTTAGAATCATAGCATATTGTCGCCCCGCTGTCAAGCCTTTTTTCGCGATTTCGGCGTTTCGGCGGCATCCTGCTTTGCGCTGCTGGGCGGCTGGCCAAACTGGCGGCGGTAGGCGCGGCAGAATGCGGAGTAATCTCCGAAGCCGCAGGCGCTGGCCGCCTGCAGAATGGGCGTCCCGGCGGCGATCTGCTCGCGCGCGAGGGCGAGGCGCTTGCCGGTCAGATACGCGTGGACAGTATAGCCCGTCTCGGCGCGGAAGCGCCGCATCATGTGATATTTGCTGATATAGAACCGGGCGGCCAGATCGTCGATGGAGACAGACTCCGTCGGGTGCTGGGAGAGATACTGCATGATGGCCGCGATCTTTTCATCGGACGCAAGGCTCTCCACGGCCTGCGGCTGTGCGTCCATCGCGCGGCGCAGGAGTATGAGCAGCTGCGTCAGAAGGGACTTTGCCAGCAGCTCCTGCCCGAAGCCCGGCTGTGCGGAGGCGCTCTCCAGCGCGAAGAGCGTGCGGCGCAGCGCCTGCCGCTCTTCCTGCGGGCGCAGGACAAAGCGGAAGCGGGCCGTGGCGAGCGTGAAGCAGCTGTCGAGCGGGCACTCCGCCGTGCCTGCGCGGGCGAGATAGTCAGGCGACAGATAGAGAATGACGCGCTCATACGGCGCGCCGGGCGCGGCCTCTGGCCGGTGGACGCAGCCCTGCGGGACGAGGATCACGTCGCCGGGCTCAAGCGGGTAGCTGCGCCCCTCGACGCCGTAGCCGGACTGGCCGCCGAGAAAGAAGATCAGCTTGTGGAAGGTATGGTAGTGCCAATCGAGCTGTTCCTCCATCGCGCCCTTGAGGTGAAAGAGCCGAAAATCCTCGCGCAGATAGCCCCGCTGCGCATATTCCTGCTGCTCCATGCCGCGCCCCCTCTGCCAACGTTCAAAAGGCGCTGTGGGAGGCCCGCAGCGCCTGCGATCTCAAATTCAGTCCATATATCTTGCGATATATTCCGGTGCATCCTTGGCTTCGCCCGCGATCGTCAGCGTAAACGCGACGCTGTTTTCTGCGGAGAAGACGCTGCACCAGTCAAGGAAATTCTCGGTTTCCTTGGGGTCGCTGTCCTGCGACAGCTTGTAAAGGTTGTCGATAAAAATATGCGTGATATCAAAGTTTCCCGCGTGCAGGCCGCTGATAAAGCCGCGCAGGAACGGATAACCGCCGTAAGCGTATTCCTTGATGTCGATGAGCCGAACCTTGTGGTCGACATCGAAGCGCAGTGTATCGCCCTTCTCGATGCAGACGATGCTGCCGGATTCGCGCTGAACTGCCTGATTGAGAGCACCGATGAGCAGCTTCGTCTTGCCGGAGCCTTCGGGGCCCATCATAATATTGACCATACGGGCATTCCTCCTTTTCTCATGTGGTCAGCTTCATTGTACCAGCTTTCTGCCGGAAACACAAGAACCTACTTGTGAAAAAATCGTAAACAGGAGCAGGCTTCAGCCGCGCAGCAGCGCAGCTGCCTGCGCTCTGGTCGGAGAACTGCGCTTGCGGTCGAAGGGATTCAGCCCGTCAGTCGCAGCGCACAGGGCAGCGGTCAGCTCCAGGAAGTAGAACAGCTCGCCGAGCTGCGGCGCGTCCAGCTGCCCGGCGGAGAGGATGATCAGCGGGATATCGAGCGAGGCGTGGGTCTGCACGAGCGCGTCGAACATCGCGCCCTCCGCCTCGCCGACCGAGTGGCCGGAGAGATAGCCGAGATCGTCGTAATCCTTCCAGTCAAGCTCAATGTTGCGCCGTCTCGCGGGCAGCGGGATGCGCAGGAAGGTTTCAAACGCGCTGCGGCTGCCGTCCAGCATGGCATCGAGCGTGTCGAGCGCACCGGGAAGCTCTGCCGGGACGGGCAGAACGCCGTATCCGCCGCGGCAGCTGCGCCGGGCCGTGCTGCTGGCCCACCAGCGGCCGAGTGCCATGCAGTCCGGCTCGAAGATGCCGAGAAGCTCCGTGCGCCGCATACGCAGCTCCAGCGCGTGACGCGCGCCTGCATACATCCAGACAGGGTTTTCAAACGCGCGCAGGTCATAATCATGATACGCCTGTCCCGCGCCCTCAAGCACGCTGAGCGGCTCGATCCCGGAAACCGCCATCGGCAGAAGCGCCGCAGGCGAAAGTGCCGAATCCGCGCAGCCGAGCTGCGCAGGCTGGGCCAGGAAGGTATATCCCTCCTCCTGCGCCATACCATGCAGGAGGCTGTCCTTCGGCGCACAGACGAAGATATGCTGCCTGGCCTCCGGCCCGTAGTGCCGGTCAAGCAGCCAGCGGACGGCGCGGGAGGCGACGCCGCATTCCATATCGACAGCGCTCTGTGCGATCAGAAGCAGGCAGAAGTCCTGCCCCTCGAGCCGGCTGCACAGCTGCTCGTAGGCGCTTGCGGACAGGCTTGTGCCCGCAAAAATCAGCCGGACACTCCCCTCTTTTCCAAGTGCGCGGATCGCCGCCTGCGCCGCAAGCGGCGCGTCGCCGTTGCCGACGACCACGAGTGTATCGCCGAGCTCCGCGATCTTCTCTGCGGCCTTGCCGATCGCGAGCATTGCGCGGGCCATCACGCCCTCCGGCGCGTTCAGCCAGCCCAGAAAGTCCGGGCCGTCCGGCACGTTGGTCCGGAGCTGCATATGCGCGTCAAACAGATCCTTCTCCCCGGACAGCAGATCCGGCAGGCTGACGCTCCCCCAAATATTAGATAACTCGACCTCGATCATCGTATGCGCCTCCTGTTTGTTTTGTACACTATACTACATTTTGAGAAAAAACGCAAAAAGAATCGAAAAGGTGGCCCTGCGGCGTGGCTGCTCCGTCCCCCGCCGGTGCGTCACCGTGATGATTTTTCCGCATTCGGCCGGTGGGCGCGCAGCAGCTCCAGCAGCAGGAGCACCGCCGCGCCCAGCAGGAAGCCCGGCAGCGAAAACGTCTGAAGGCTTACCGGAGTCTGCGGTGTCTGAAGTCCGGCGGGGCCCATCACGATGGCGTACAGTGAGCCTGCCATCAGGCCGAGGATCAGCCACACCATCTGGCTCCGGAAGCGGCGCAGCGCGGCGCGGATGGCGCGGGCAGCCAGCGCTGCGCCCGCCGCTGCGCCAAGCCCAAGCGCCAGAATGCCGGGAAGCCCGGAAAAATCGAGCCGCAGCAGCTGACGCAGCGCGTGCATCGCAGGCAGATAGACGCCCGCGATCAGAAGCAGCGTCGACCCGGAGATCCCCGGCAGGATCATCGCGCTGACGGCGATCGCGCCGGAGACAAACAGGTACAGAAGCGGCCAGACGCGAAGCTCCGAAAAGTCGACGCGCAGCGAAACCGCCGCGTCCTCGCGCAGCAGCGTAAGCCCCACGACGAGCGCCGCGCCGAGCAGCGCCAGCGGCGCGTACCGCGCAGTATTTCGCAGCGCACCGCGCTCCGCGCGGGCTACCAGCGGAAACGCCGCCGCGCTCAGCCCCAGAAACAGACTGCACATAAAATAGACGTGCAGCTCAAATAATTCCGCCAGCGCCAGAATACAGGCAGCCATTCCGACGCCCCACCCGATGCCGAAGCGCAGCAGCGCGCGCAGGCTCTGCCGCCGCACGGGACCTTTTCCGTTGAACAGGCCCTGCAGCGCACGCAGGAGATCGTCATAAAAGCCGAGAATAAACGCGATCGTCCCGCCGGACACGCCGGGGACGCTGTCAGCCAGCGCCATACACAGGCCGTGAAACGCAGAAAGCATACAGGAACCTCCCGAAAAGCTGCCGCATCCGGAGCGCCCGGCTGTGGCATTTTATCTCAGTATACCATCTGACGGAGAAAAAGTACAGAGTCCCCGTTCACCTGTCGAAGCAGCGCCGCATAGATTGGTTCAGGGCGAATGCGCCCGAATCTCTTGAGAGGAGCCGATCTTTTTGGCTGATATGCAGACACAGGCAGCCCAGACTGCCGAAGGCTGCGGCGATATGCGGGGAACGCTTCCCGCCTGCGCGCCGCTGGCCAATCCCTACGTCCCGTTCCAGGGGCAGAACCCCGACCGCTATACGGCGGGACGTGCGCTGATGAAGGGTACGCTGTTTCCGGGGCTTGACCTTCCATATCGCGGCACAAGCGGCGTCGAGCCGCGCAGCGCGGACAGTATGCAGAGTATGCAGGACCTTCAGGCGGCGAATTTCGCCATTACCGAGCTTGGCCTGTACCTGGATACCCACGCGGACGACGAGGAGGCCGTGCAGCTGTTCAACCAGTACGTCGAGCAGTATGAAATGCTGCGGCAGCAGGCGGAGGACAGCGGCATGGCGCTCACGCAGATGGAGGCCGCCGCGGGCGGCTGCTATACATGGCTGGACGATCCATGGCCCTGGGACGCGGAAACGGAGGAATAAACGATGTTTGTATATGAAAAAAAGCTGCAGTACCCCATCCGCATCGCAAACCCGAACCCGCAGCTGGCAGCTGTTATAATTTCCCAGTATGGTGGTCCAGATGGGGAGCTTGGCGCGTCTCTGCGCTATCTGAGTCAGCGTTATTCCATGCCGTATCCTGAGCTGAAGGGGCTGCTGACCGACATTGGTACTGAGGAACTGGGGCATCTGGAGATGGTCGGCACGATCGTGCACCAGCTGACGCGGACGCTCACGCAGGAGCAGATCGAGTCGGCAGGCTTTGCGAATTATTTTGTCGACCACACCGCCGGTGTCTGCCCGCAGGCCGCCTCCGGCACGCCCTGGAGCGCCGCGACCATGGCCGTCACCGGCGACCCCATCGCCGACCTCACGGAGGATCTGGCAGCAGAGCAGAAAGCGCGCGTGACGTATGACAATATCCTCCGCATTTCTGACGACCCGGATGTGAACGACGCCATTCGCTTCCTGCGGGAGCGCGAGATCGTGCATTTCCAGCGCTTCGGCGAGGCCATTGAGCTGCTGCGCCGGAGGCTGGACGAGAAAAACGTCTATTATATGAATCCCGCGCTCAATCTGCAGGCGTAAGCGCCGCGCAGAAGCTAGATTTCAAAAAACTCCACCGCTCGGCCTGGGCGGTGGAGTTTTTTAGTGGAATGCGTTTGCCGGGGCGCGTTATCCTCTCGTTTGCTGAGAGATGGCGCGGATGGCATTGAGGGCGAAGTCGTGCTCCTCGAGGGTGATGACACTGCCGCAGTACGGGCACTTGGCGCTGGCGTTGATCTCGACCGGTGCGCCGCAGTTCGGGCAGTTGACGGTCTGCATGGGTTTGTCCTTCTCGGTCTTCGTGCCGGTCGTGCGGACAAGATCCCACTCGTAGACCATGAACTTCTCCTTGTCTCTGCTGCCGGAGATGAGCTTGCCGGTCTTGTCGTCGAGCGTGTAATCGACGATGCGCGTGTTCAGACGGGCGACGAGCACGTCGTTGCCGCCCTCCTGGCACCAGCCGCGCAGCTCCACGGACAGAACCGCGATGCGCTCGATGTAGTTGGTCTGGCCCTGCTGCTTCTTGCGCTGGATCTGATTGTCCATCTGCGTGAAGAACGCGTCGGTGCAGTACGGACGGATGGGCGAGATATCCTTCTTCTGCCAGCAATCCTGCATCTGTACATACAGGTTCGACAGCTTGGAGGTCAGCTCAGCCTTGTCGAAGTTTTCGTCGAGCTGCTCATACTCAGCCATGGGCTTCAGCTTGCGGTTCGCAGCCGCGGACCAGCTGGTGCCGCCGGACGCTCCCTTCTTCTTCTTTGTGCGTGAGGTCGAAACGATCGCGATGAAGACGATGATGGCTCCGACGACGATGGTACTGATCCCGCCGGAGGATTCGGAGCTGCTGGAATAGTCGGAATCGCTGCTGCTCCAGTCCCAATCGGAGTCGGAGCTGCTCCAATCAGAGGAGCTGCCGTAGTCGGAATCGCCGGAATAATCGCCGAAATCGGCCCCGGCGGGCAATACGGCCAGCAGCACGAGACAGGCGCACAGCGCCAGCACGAACAGCCGCCGCAGGAAGGTCTTGGACATGAAGGATCCCCCTTTTTCTTTCTTTTTCCCTTCCAGTATATCATGCGATGCCGCATACATGCAAGCAAAATAACCGCCGGACAGAAAAAACTGTCCGGCGGGCCTGTTTATCCGTGATAGCCGATGGCGCGGGAGATCGTCTCGGCTGCGGCGCAGACGAGGCGGATGGCGCGGAGAAACTCGTCGGACTGCACCTGCCGGAACATTCCGACGCAGCCGATGGCGTAGCGTACCTCGCCGGTCACGTCATGGATCGGCGCGGAGACGGAGCGCAGGCCGATCTTATACTCGCCGTTTTCCACAGCGTAGCCCTGCTCACGGATGCGGGTAAGTTCGGGCACAAACTGCTCTGGCGTGGTAAGTGTATGGGGCGTGAAGGCCTTGAGTTCGGTGTGTGTAAGAATGCGGCGGCACTCCGCCGGGGAACTGTTGGCAAGAAACAGCTTTCCCTGCGACGTACAATAGACCGGAAGCCGTGCGCCGACCTCGGACACGACGCGAAGACTTGCGCGGGACTCCTCCTCTGCCAGCGTTACGACTGCTGCACGGTCAAAAACCGACAGGAATACACTCTCGCCAAGTTCAGCGCAGATACTCTGCATATGCGGCCGTGCAATCGTACCGATATCCCATGAGTTGGAGACGGCACAGCCGTATTCAAACAGGCGGATGCCCAGCCAGTAGCGGCCATTCGGCATCTGCTCGATCAGTCCGGATTCGCGCATCGTGGACAGCAGACCGTGGATCGTGCTCTTCGGCCAGCCGGTTTTCTGATAAAGCTCCGTCAGGGAAGCGGGCTGACCGCTTTCCGTCAGAATGTCGAGAAGACGGATCGCCTTCGCAACGGAGTGTATGGTTTTGCCTTCCTGTTCTGCCATGCTGAAGCTTCCTTTCTGTTCATTGCGTTTCCTTTACTATATCATGCCGAATATCGTTCAGCAACCGGATACGTTCGATATTGGCGAATTTTTCCGCGTCATACCGCACGGGCATATTGGCGAATTGCTAAATTTGATTGCAATTTTGACCGTTTTGTTATACACTAATAACAAATACAAAGGAGGGCGCGCCGTATGTACCAGATCATGCTTGTAGAGGATGAAATGCTTGTCCGGGAGTCCATGGCACAGAACACCAATTGGGACAAATTCGGCTTTGCGCCGCCCCATGTCTTTGAAAATGGCCGTCAGGCGCTTGAACAGCTCGAATCCGTGCTGCCGGATGTGGTCATCACGGATATCTGTATGCCCTTTGTCGACGGGCTGGAGTTGGCGCGGAACATCTATGAGAAATTTCCGGACACGATCGTCGTCGTGCTGACCGGCTTCAGCGAGTTTTCCTATGCGCAGAAGGCCATCCGGTACCATGTCCACGATTATCTGCTCAAGCCCGTCAGCCCGAAGGAGTTTGATCAGCTGCTGGAGAACCTGTCTGCGGAGCTTTCGCGCCGGGACAACCGGCAGGGGCTTTACAGCCGGGCCGTGCTGGCAGACGAGGTGCTGAAGGATCATTTCTTTCAGGGGCTTTTACAGTCCGACACGGCGCAGGAGCTGCCGGAGGCGACGCTTGCCGCCGGTGTTGAGCTTGGCGGGCGGTTCCATGCGGTCGCGCTGGCGGCGCTGCCGCAGCGCCCCGAGGGCTTTGAGGCGCAGGGCCATCGGGTGGCGCAGGGCTGTGCGCCCGCGCAGCTCCGGCTGCTCGGCGACCAGCACGTTATGCTCATCGTCAGCGGCGATGAAACGGCGGAACTCATGGCGCGCACCGCCGCCGGAGCGCGCCATCTGCGCGCAGTGATGCAGGAGGCGGAGATCACCGCCCCCATCGGGATCGGCGGAGCCTATGCCGGGCTTGACGGCCTGCGGCAGTCTGCGCAGGAGGCGCAGCACGCGCTGGGCTACGCGTTTTCCACAGGCGAGACACTGTTGTTTGACCCGGAGCTGCGCAAATCCTCCGGCTCTTTGCAGACGGACGACTGTCCGACTGCGGCGCAGATCGCAAGCACGCTCCAATCCGGCAGCGGCAGCCGTGCATTGGAGCTGACCGGGACGCTTTTTACCTGTATGCGCCGCCGCAGGGTGCATGAGAGCGAGTGCCGCCCCGTTCTGCAGCGCCTGCAGATCCTCGTGGCCTCGCATCTGACGCGCGAGCAGCTGCTGCGCGCGCCCGCCATGCTCCTTCCGCAGCAGGGCTATGCGCTGGAGGAGGTACGGCTGTCCGTCGAGCGGCTTGAGGGCTATATTCTGCAATGTCAGGCCCAGCAGAACGACACGCCTGCCGCCCGCTGCGGCCGTCTGGCCGTCGCGTATATTAACGAGCACTATGCCGACTGCGATCTCAAGCTGCCGGACGTGCTGGAGCATCTCGGCGTCAGCCGCAGCTATTTTTCAACGGTATTCAAGGAAAAGACCGGCCAGTCGTTCGTGGAATATCTGACAAACCTGCGTATGGAGAAGGCCAAGGAATATCTGCGTGAAACGGGGCTGTGCACTTATGAGATCGCCGAGCGCATCGGCTTTGCCGACCCGCATTATTTCTCGCTCACCTTCCGCCGCAGAACCGGCATGACGCCCCGGCAGTACAGGGAGGCGGAGAGCGGGACATGACCGAAGCACGACTTTTTTCCCGGCACTCCATCGGCACGCGGATCGCGGCGCTGTTCATGCTGCTGATCCTCGTCATTACGGCAGCCATGACCTATGTGTCGATCAGCGTCTCGACGAACGAGCTGCTGGACAGCTCGACGGAGTACACCGAGCAGCTGATCCGCCGCGTCAACGCCGAGCTTGATATGTACGTGGAGTACATGAAGGATATTTCCGATTTTATTGTCGACAACGGCGCAGTCGCGGCCTATCTACGTGCGGCCAACGAGCACCGGCTGACGGACGCGGCCTGCCGCGAAGCGCAGGAGCAGCTGGCCGCCGCACAGAAGATCCGCTCGGAGATCACGGCCATCGCCCTGATCCCGGAATCCGGCGGCGCGCTGTTCGGAAGCGAGGGTGCGTCGCTCAACACATATTCCAATTACCAGAATGCAGACTGGTACCAGGCCGCGCTGCAGGAGCCGAACGAGGTGCAGGTGTCGTCCTCGCGCGTGGAAAACCTGATCGCGGGCCAGTACAACTGGGTCGTTTCGTTCTCCAAGGCCGTGCTCGACCGCGCAGGGAATATGCAGGGCGTTCTGCTCATCGACCTTAACTACCAGATCATCGACCGGCTCTGCGCGGATATCCAGCTCGGCAGCCGGGGCTATATCTATCTGATCGACCAGAGCGGCGGCATCCTCTGGCACCCGCAGCAGGATCTGATCTATGCGGGACTGAAGGAGGAAAACGTCGCGGAGGTGCTGGCAGCGGCGGACGGCCGCACGCTCTCCGGCAAGGGCAGGATGCGCAGGCTCTATGTAGCCTGCGCATCGGAGGCCACCGGATGGACGGCGGTGGGCGTTGCCTACACGCAGGAGCTGCTGCGCAGTCAGGACAGGATCTACAAGACCTATCTGCTCATCGCGGCGGCGGCGCTCATTCTTGCGCTGGTGTTCGCGCTTCAGCTCTCGCGCTCCATCGCAGGACCCATCCGCCGTCTGATGCAGACGATGCGGCGCGTGGAGGACGGCGATCTGCACGTGCGCAGCCAGGTATCCTCCCGCACGGAGCTTGGCCAGCTGTCCGACAGCTTTGACCACATGATCGCCAAAACTGCCGAACTGATGGACGAACGGCTGCGCAGCGAGGAGCAGAAGCGCAAGAGCGAATGGAAGGCGCTGCAGGCGCAGATCCAGCCGCATTTTCTTTACAACACGCTCGACTCTATTATCTGGATGAGCCACGCCGGACGCAATGCGGAGGTCGTGGAGATGACGAGTGCGCTGGCGCTGCTGCTGCGCTCTTCCATCGGCGACGGCTCCGACACCAACACGCTCAAAAAGGAGATCGCCCATGTGCGCAGCTATCTGACCATCCAGAAGATGCGCTACAACGAAAAGCTCCGCTACGAGATCGACCTTGACCCGCAGACGGAGGACTGCCTGCTGCCGAAGCTCATTTTGCAGCCGCTGGTGGAAAACGCGATCTATCACGGCATCAAGGTCAAGCAGCAGGGCGGCACGGTGCGCATTGAGTCGCTGCTGGAGGAGGACCGCCTGCTCATCACCGTCGAGGACGACGGCGTGGGCATGACGCCGGAGCAGCTGGAAACCATTCTCGACAAAAAGGAATCCGACGCGGAGAGCACCAAGATCGGCGTTTATAACGTCAACGAGCGGCTGCAGCTGTTCTTCGGCCCGGACGCCGTTATGAAGTATTATTCTACGCCCGGTGTGCGCACAATGGTCATGCTTGTGCTGCCCATTGTACGTGGAAAGGAGGAGGACAGCCATGCGGAGGATTAAAAAATGCACCGTTTTTCTCCTGCTGCTCTGTCTGCTCCTGAATCTTGCGGGCTGCGCGGCAGCACAGAAGCCGCTGCGGGTGACGCTGGTTCTGAAAACCGTGACAGAGGTCGCGGAGTTCTGGGGAACGCTCCTGTCCGGCGTTGAAAAGGCGGCGGAGGAATACGGCGTCGAGCTGAAGGTCCTGACCTCGCCGCGCGAAATTGACATTGACAAGCAGATCGAGCTGATCCGGCAGGTGACAGCGGATAAGCCGGACGTCATGATCCTCTCTGCCGCGGACTATGACCGCTGCGCGGAAGCAACGGAGGAAGCCATCGCTGCCGGGATCGGCGTCGTTGCGATCGACACGGACGTCAATGCCGCAGGCCGCGCCTGCTTTGTCGGCAGCAACAGCTATGAGATCGGGCTGGAGATGGGCCGCGCCATGGCATCCTATCTGCCGGAGGGCGGAAAGGTCGCGGTCATTCAGCATATGCTGACGACCACAACGGGCATTGAACGCACGCGCGGCGTTCTGGACGCACTGAACGAGGCAGGAAATATCGAGATCCTCGGCAGCTTCTGCTGCGACAACTCGACCGAGCAGGCGCAGACGATCACGACGGAGCTTCTTTCCGCCGACCCGGAGATCCGGGGCTTTGTGTGCACGAACGAGGTCTGCAACGTCGGCGCGGCAAACGCGCTGGTCGAGCTGGGCATGGGCGGGCGCGTCTATGTCGTCGGCTGCGACAATTCGCAGCGGCAGATCCAGTTTTTAGAGCAGAACATCATTCAGGCCATTGTCACGCAGCGGCCGTTCAACATGGGCTACGTGGCCGTCCAGCAGGCCGTTCGCGTGGCAAACGGCGAGCAGACCGACGATTTCGTTGAGGTTTCCTGCGTCCTCATTACGCGGGAAAATATGTACACGCAGGAAAACCAGAAGCTCCTGTTCCCAGTTTTGCGCTGAGCGGATTCGACCGCAGCAGATTTCGGAGCACCCCCAAAAATACGCACAATGCATTTGGTTGTAGGGGCCGATGCCTACATCGGCCCGCGCAGAACAGTCCGTTTTTACAGAACTCTTCGGCGAATTCGTAACTACCCAAACGGGCCGACAGAGTCGTCGACCCCTGCAGCAAGGTTTCGCTGCCCCCTGTACTCCGTAGGGGCGGACGACTCTGTCCGCCCGCAGAATATACCGATTTTACGGGAATCTCCGGCGATTTCGCAGCTTCCCAACGGGCCGATGTAGGCATCGGCCCCTACGAACACGCAGGAAACTGCATTCTTATCCGCCTGAGATTTCCGCTATAACAACACAATTTTGGTAGGGGCGGGGCTCTGCTCCGCCCGGCAGAATGCACCGAATCATCGGAAATCCTCGGCAAATTCGTATGCATCTGCGCATTTCGGTGTAGGGGCGGACGACTCTGTCCGCCCGCAGGACGCAGCATTTTTACGGAAATCCATGGCGAATTCGCAGCATTTTCAGGGCCGACAGAGTCGTCGGCCCCTACAACCAAGTGGGTAACTGCATACGAATTTGCCGCAAGTTCTCACGCGAACGCAGCGTTTTCCGCCGGGCGGAGCAGAGCCCCGCCCCTACCAACCACAAGCGGTTTTTCGACTTTTCCTGCGCAAAACCGCCGCCAATACCATAGAGAAAGAGAGGAACCGCCATATGCCGAGCGAATTTGTATTTGTCCCCACGCCCTACAGCGCAGAGCTTCAGGAGGAGCTCGCGAAGGCGCTGCGGGCGCGCACGGAGATCATTTCGCGGAAGATGAACCCGAAGCTCTGGCGCATGACCGACGGCGTGAACCGCTTTGCGGAAGCGAACCGGGCCGACAATCCGGTGCTGAAGCGCCGGAAGACCGTGCAGACTGTTTTGTCTGTGGTTTTGGCGGCCATAGGCGTTTTCCTACTCGTGACAGGCCTGACGGAGCCGAGGAACACGACGCTGCTTGCCGTAGGCGCGATCGCGCTGGTCATTGCGGCGGCGCGGCTCCTGCCAAGGCCGGACGCGAGCATGACGCGGCAGTTTCAGAGATCCGCGTCGCTGCTGCTAAAGAGCCTCGGCGGGATGGATCTGTCGTCAAAGCCGAAGATTCGATTCACGGACGAGGCAATGCAGATCAAGACAAACCAGAAATCGGCCGACTTCCCGTATGAAAAAATGGAAACGCTGGTGGAAACGCCGCGCCTTTTCCT
>HF990554.1:0-15762 GCA_000432135.1 Firmicutes bacterium CAG:124 | reverse complement strand
GCACTCCGGCTCGGCCACCGTTCTGCAGAAGAAGGATCTGATTTTAGGCACACCGGAGGAATTTCTGGACTTTTTCTGCGCACACACGGACTGCCCCTGCGCGGAGCTGATCGAAAAATAATTTTAAGTTTCAAATAGGAGAATCAACATGAGAAAAGAACTGCCCAAGCAATACGACCCGACGCAGGTGGAAAGCCAGATCTACCAGATGTGGCTGGACAGCGACTGCTTCAAGGCCGAACCCGATCCCGACAAAAAGCCCTATTCCATCGTCATGCCGCCTCCCAACGTCACCGGCCAGCTCCACATGGGCCACGCGCTGGACTCGACGCTGCAGGATATCCTGACGCGCTACAAGCGCATGGAGGGCTACAGCGCCCTGTGGCTTCCCGGTACGGACCACGCCGGTATCGCCACCCAGATCAAGGTCGAGGAGGAGCTGCGCGTCAAGGAGGGCAAGACCCGCTATGACCTTGGCCGCGAAAAATTTCTCGAGCGCGTCTGGGCGTGGAAGGAAAAGTACGGCAGCCGCATCGTCGAACAGCAGCGCAAGCTCGGCGTCAGCTGCGACTGGTCGCGCAGCCGCTTCACGATGGACGAGGGCTGCTCCAAAGCCGTGCGTGAGGCCTTCTGCGAGATGTACGACAAGGGCCTGATCTACAAGGGCAGCCGCATCATCAACTGGTGCCCGCACTGCCTGACGGCCCTCTCCGACGCGGAGGTCGAGTATGTCGACAAGCCCGGCCATCTCTGGTATATCCGCTATCCGCTCTCTGACGGCTCCGGCGATATCGTCGTCGCGACCACCCGCCCGGAAACCATGATGGGCGACACCGGCGTGGCCGTCAACCCGAACGACGAAAAGTTCAAACACCTCATCGGCAAGACCTGTATCCTGCCCATCATGAACCGCGAAATTCCCATCGTGGGCGATGAATACTGCGAGATCGGCTTCGGCACCGGCGCGGTCAAAATGACCCCGGCGCACGACCCCAACGACTTTGAGGTCGGCCTGCGCCACAACCTCGACGTCATCCGCGTCATCGCCGACGACGGCCATATCAACGAAAACGGCGGCAAGTACAACGGCATGGACCGCTACGAATGCCGCAAGGCCCTGGTAAAGGACCTCGAAGAGCAGGGGTATCTGGTCAAGACCGAGCCGTATTCCCACAACGTCGGCACCTGCTACCGCTGCCATAACGATGTCGAGCCGCTCATTTCCGCGCAGTGGTTCGTCAAGATGAAGCCGCTGGCAGAAGAGGCCATCCGCGTCGTGAAGGACGGCACGATCAAATTCGTTCCGGAGCGCTTCTCCAAGACGTATCTCAACTGGATGGAAAACGTGCACGACTGGTGCATCTCCCGCCAGCTCTGGTGGGGCCATCAGATCCCCGCGTGGTACTGTGACGAATGCGGCCATATCAATGTCAGCCGCGAAGACCCGACGAAGTGCGAAAAATGCGGCTGCACGAAGCTGACCCGCGACGAGGACGTGCTCGACACGTGGTTCTCGTCCGGTCTGTGGCCGTTCTCCACGCTCGGCTGGCCCGATCTGGATTCCGAAGACCTCAAATACTGGTACCCGACGACCGATATGGTCACGGGCTATGATATCATCTTCTTCTGGGTGGCGCGCATGGTCGTCTCCGGCATGGAGCAGATGAAAAAGGAGCCGTTCAAGACCGTCTTCATCCACGGCCTCGTCCGCGACGACAAGGGCCGCAAGATGTCCAAGTCCCTCGGCAACGGCATCGACCCGCTGGAAATGGCCGAGAAATACGGCGCAGACGCGCTGCGCTTCAACCTCATCACCGGCAACTCGCCCGGCAACGATATGCGCTTCTACGTCGAAAAGTGCGAGGCCATGCGCAATTTCGCCAACAAAATCTGGAACGCGAGCCGCTATGTGCTCATGAACCTGACCGTCGAAGAAAACGGCCTTCCGGATGCCGCCGACCTGGAGATCGAGGACAAATGGGTGCTGTCCAAGCTCAATACGCTCATCAAAGAGGTCACGGAGAACATGGACGCGTACGAGCTGGGCGTGGCCTCCGCCAAGGTCTATGACTTCATCTGGGACACGTACTGCGACTGGTATATCGAGCTGACCAAGGCAAGACTGTATGGCGAGGACGAAAAGAGCAAGCTGGCCGCGCAGAAGGTGCTGGTGTATGTGCTTGACCAGTTCCTGCGCCTCCTGCACCCGTTCATGCCGTTCATCACTGAAGAGATATGGCAGGCCATCCCGCACGAGGGCAGGTCCCTCATGCTGGCTGACTGGCCGAAGTACGACGAGAATCTGAACTTCTCCGTCGAGGCGGCACATATGGAGTCCGTCATGAACGCCATCCGTTCCATCCGCAACCGCCGCGCGGAGATGAACGTCCCGCCGTCGAAGAAGAGCACGCTCTATGTCGTGTCTGACAAGGGCGAGATCTTCCGGCAGGGCACGGGCTTTATCTGCCGTCTGGCCTACGCCGATCAGGTCATCATCTGCGATTCGGACCCCGAGGGCCACGAGAACATGGTCTGCGTCGTCACGAACGACGCCAAGCTCTATATTCCGCTGGAGGAGCTGATCGACTTCGAGAAGGAGCTGGCCCGCATCGAAAAGGAAAAGGCGAACTGCCTCAAGCAGATCGCCATGTTCGAGGGCAAGCTTTCAAACGAAGCGTTTGTCTCCCGCGCACCGGAAAAGGTCGTGGCCGAGCAGCGCGAAAAGCTCGAAAAGAACCGCGCCCTGCTTGCACAGCTCGAAGAAAGTGAAAAGCGTCTGCGCCGGTAATCCCTTTGACAAAACCCGCGCGTAAAAGCTTCTATAATGGACACACAGGAAAAAGCCCTGTGTGTCCATTTTCTATTTTGGAGGCGAACAAATGAATCTCACAAGCTTTTTGCAGGACAAGCATCTGACCGTCGCGCTGCGCGGCGAAATTGACCACCACAGCGCGAAGGATATCATGCGCGTCCTGGGCAACAAAATCGACCTCTATCTGCCGCGCGTGTGCGTGCTGGATTTCAGGGAGGTCACGTTTATGGACTCCAGCGGGATCGCCATCGTGATCTCCTGCGTGCGCCGGATGCGGCAGCTGCGCGGCGAGGTCATTCTCCGAAGCGTTCCGCCGCAGCCGATGAAGGTGCTCAAGGCCTCCGGCATTGAGCGCATAGCAACTCTGGAAGACGAAAGGAGCCTTGTCCATGAAAGCTGAAAATGAAATGACGCTGACCTTCCCCAGCCGGTCCTCGAACGAATCCTTTGCCCGCGCGGCAGTCGCGTGCTTCGCCGCCCAGCTCGACCCCAATCTCGAGGAGCTGAACGATATCAAGACCGCGGTGTCCGAGGCCGTGACCAACTGCATTGTTCATGCCTACCGCGACTGCCTCGGCACCGTGACCATCCGCTGCCGCATTCTGCCGGAGAACGTGCTGGATATCGTCATCCGCGACAAGGGCTGCGGCATGGAGGATGTGGAAAAGGCCCGCGCGCCCATGTTCACGACCGGCGGCCCGGAGCGCAGCGGCATGGGCTTTACGATCATGGAGAGCTTCATGACCTCGCTTCAGGTCACGTCAAAGCCCGGCAAGGGCACGACGGTACATATGAAGCGCAAGATCGTGCAGCGGAGGAAAACCGCTTGAGCGACACCATCACGCTCATCCAGCGCTCGCAGCAGGGCGACCGGGACGCGTCCGAACGGCTCGTGACGGAAAACACGGGCCTCATCTGGTCGATCGCCCGGCGGTATTTTGGCCGCGGCGTAGAGCCGGACGATCTGTTCCAGCTCGGCTGCGTCGGCTTTTTAAAGGCGGTCGAGGGCTTTGATACCGCCTACGGCACGCAGTTTTCGACCTACGCCGTCCCCAAAATTGCCGGAGAGATCCGCCGCTTTCTGCGCGACGACGGCGCGGTCAAGGTCAGCCGCAGCGTGAAAGAGCGCGCCGCCGCCATCAAAAAGGCCCGTGAGCGCCTGACCGGCGATTTCGGCCGCGACCCGACGGTCTCCGAGCTGTCCGAGGCGCTGGGCCTTTCGCCGGAGGAGATCGCGGCTGCCGAAACCGCCACCAGCGCGACCGAGTCCATCCAGCGCCAGACCGGCGAGGAGGGCTTCTCCCTCGAGGATGTCCTGTGTACAGACGGCATGGAGGAAAAGCTGCTCGAACGCATGGCCCTGCAGGAGGCGCTTGCCCGCCTGAACGACAAGGAACGGCTCGTCATCCAGCTCCGCTATTACCACAGCCTGACCCAGCAGCGCGTCGCGGGCCTCATCGGCGTGTCGCAGGTGCAGGTCAGCCGCATCGAAAAGAAGGCGCTGGAACGGCTTCGAACATTTTTTTGATGTCGACAAACCGGGCAAAATGCGGTAGAATATCCGTAGTTTATTGAAAAGGCAATGTCATACCACTTGATACTGTGTCCTGTCACGCAAACACGACGAAACCTCGAACAAGGTTGGTAGGGGCGGGGCTCTGCTCCGCCCTGCGGGACGCACCGGATAATCGAAAATCTTCGGCGAATTCGCAGGCACTTGCTTGTGTGATTGTAGGGGCCGATGCCCACATCGGCCCGTTTGGAAGTTACGAATTTGCCGCAGACTACCGTAAAATCGGTGCATTCTGCCGGCCGATGTAGGCATCGGCCCCTACAGGGCACCATACGGATTTGCGGCTGCCCATCGGGCGGAGCAGAGCCCCGCCCCTACCAGCTGCGTCCGTTTTTTACCGGGGTTTCGCATAGAATGCGGTCTTAAATCGACGACATTGCCCGTAAGGGGAAGCTATGGAACAGACATTTGAAGCCCGGTTCTTATCCGCGCGCCGCGCTGTGATCGCTGCGCGCTTTCAGAACCTGAACGAGATGCAGCGCGAGGGCGTTCTTACAACGCAGGGGCCGCTGCTGCTGCTGGCCGGTGCGGGCAGCGGCAAGACGACCGTTCTCATCAACCGCATCGCCAATCTCATCGCCTTCGGCGAAGGCTCCGACTCGAATGAAATTCCGGAGTATATCGCGGAGGCGGACGTTACATATCTCGAGGACTACCTCAAAACGCGCGATCCCGCCATGCAGCAGCAGGCCGAGCGCCTGTGCGCGCTCCGGCCCGCCGCGCCGTGGTCGATTCTGGCCATCACGTTCACAAACAAAGCTGCAAACGAGCTGAAGGCCAGATTGCAGGCGCTGCTGGGCGACTACGCCATGGACGTCTGGGCCATGACGTTTCATGCCGCCTGCTGCCGCATCCTCCGCCGGGAAATTGGCCGCCTGGACGGCTACACGGGCCGCTTCACAATCTATGACACAAGCGATTCCGAGCGCGTCATGAAGGATATCCTGAAGGACTTCGGTCTTGACGAAAAATCCCTCCCGCCGCGTCTGGCGCTTTCCGTCATCAGCAAGGCCAAGGACAAGCGGCAGGGGCCGGAGCAGTTTTCCAAACACGCCGGAAAGTCCGGCGATTACCGCATGGACCGCATCGCGCAGCTCTACGCCGAATACGAAAAGCGCCTGCACGAGGCCAACGCGCTGGACTTTGACGATATCATCCTCAAGACCGTCGAGCTGCTTGAGCAGTTTGAGGACGTGCGGACGTATTACCAGCGCAAGTTCCACTACGTCATGATCGACGAGTATCAGGACACGAACCAGCTGCAGTATCAGCTGACAGCGCTGCTTGCGGGCGGGTATGAAAACATCTGCGTCGTCGGCGACGACGACCAGTCCATCTACAAATTCCGCGGCGCGACTATCGAGAACATTCTTTCCTTTGAAAAGCAGTTCAAGGGCGCACGTGTCATCCGCCTGGAGCAGAACTACCGCTCCACGCAGGCCATTTTGAACGCGGCCAACGCCGTCATCTCGCACAACCGGGGGCGCAAGGGCAAAAAGCTCTGGACGCAGAACGCTGCGGGCGACCGCATCACGGTCTACGAGGCGGCAAGCGAGTCGGATGAGGCCAATTACATTTCCAGCCGCATTATCTCCATGTCCAAGGGGAAGAATTTCAAGGATTTCGCCGTGCTCTACCGCACGAATGCGCAGTCGAACGCGGTGGAAAATGCGTTCAAGCGCAGCGGCATCCCGTACCGCATCATCGGCGGCACACGCTTCTTTGACCGCGCCGAGGTCAAGGATATGCTGGCCTATCTGTGCGTGATCAATAACCGCGCAGACGAGCTGAGATTGCAGCGCATCATCAATAACCCGCCGCGCGGCATCGGCGGCAAAACGCTCGAAATGGCGCAGCGGCAGGCGGCTGCGGCAGGCGTGCCGCTCTACACGGTTGTCTCCGACCCGTACAGCTATCCGAGCCTTGAAAAGTCCGCCGCGAAGCTCATGGCCTTCACGGTCGTGATCGAGGAATGCGCCGAGCTTCTGACGACGCTTTCTCTGCCGGACTTCTATGAGGAGGTCATGCTCCGCACCGGCTATCTGAAAATGCTCGAGGAAAAGGACGATGTCGAAGCGCGTACCCGCGCCGAAAACGTCCGCGAACTCAAATCCAGCATTCTTGCCTATATGGAAAACACCGATACGCCCACGCTGGCGGGCTTTCTGGAGGAAATTGCCCTCTACACGGATATCGAGCAGTATGACCCGGACGCGGACGCCGTCGTCATGATGACGATGCACGCGGCAAAGGGCCTGGAATTCCCGAATGTATTTCTCACGGGCTTTGAAGAGGGGCTGTTCCCGTCGAACCGCTGCCTGAACGAGCCGGAGGAGCTGGAAGAGGAGCGCCGCCTGTGCTACGTCGCCATCACCAGAGCCAAGCAGAACCTCGTTATTTCCTATGCCCGGCAGCGTATGCTCTATGGACGCACCACGACGAACCTGCCCTCCCGCTTTGTAGACGAGCTTCCGGCGGAATTCGTCAAGCGCGTCGGCGCGCCGAAGCCCAGCTATTCGCAGCAGGCCCCCCGGCAGTACGGCTCGTTTGGCCGCGTCAGCATCTACGGCGACGAGTATAATGACTTTTCGCAGATCCCCACGCGCCCGAAGCCGCAGAAGGACTATTCCGTCCACACGCAGCCGAAGCCGGCCCCGAAGGTCAGCTTCGCGGCAGGGGAAATGGTGCAGCACAAGGCATTTGGCCGGGGCATGATCCTGACGGTCCTGCCCATGGGCGCCGACGCGCTGCTCGAGATCGCGTTCGACGGCGTCGGCACGAAGCGCCTTATGGCAAACACGGCAAGCCAGCACATGAAAAAGCTGTAATCTTCCCATGACCCCGGCATAGGCTATGCTGGGGGTGTATGGAGATGAGCCGGAAAAAACGAAGACGCAGAAGACTGCTTCTGATCGTCCCGCTGCTCGTGCTGACGGGGCTGGTTCTGCTCGTGGAGCTGCATTTGTCACCGTATATCCGCGAGCTTGCGCGCAATCAGGCGGTCAACGCCGCGTCGAACGCCATCATAGAGGCCGTCAGCGAAATGCTCCGCAGGGGCGACACGGATTTTTCCCGCGTGATCGTGCTGGAAAAGGACGTGGAGGGCCATATCACCGCGCTTCGCACCGACATGACGCAGGTCGAGCGCCTCAAAGTCGAGGTGCTGGAACTTCTGGATACCCTTGTCGCGCAGATCAACACGCAGCAGATGGGCATCCCGCTCGGGAACCTCCTGCTGCCGGATCTATTGGCCGGAACCGGCCCGGAGCTGCCGGTCAAGGCCGTCAGCCTCACCATGTCGAACGCTGACTTTTTTTCGGATTTTACCGCAGCCGGGATCAACCAGACGCTGCAGACGCTGAAGGTGAAATTCACCATCAGCCTGACCATCCTGACGACCGTCGGCTATGAGACGGTCGACGTGGACAGCGACGTCATGCTCGCGCAGACCGTGATCGTCGGCACAGTGCCTGAAACGTACGTAAACCTGGGACATCTGACTACAACGGAAGGCTGGGAACAATATGGAACCGAAACAGGAAATTGAACAGCTCACACGGGAGCTGGAACACGCCGGATATCTTTATTACGTGCTCGACAACCCCGAAATGAGCGATTATGACTATGACCACAAGCTGCGCAGATTGGAAGAACTGGAGGCGCAGTACCCGCAGTACGCCTCGCCCCTCAGTCCGACGCGCCGCGTCGGCGGGCAGGCGCTGAGCGAATTTGTCAAGGTGCGCCACGCCGTCCCGCTGGAAAGCCTGCAGGACGTGTTTTCCTATGACGAGCTGCGCGACTTTGACGCGCACGTGCGCGAGGAGGAGCCGGACGCGGAATACTCCGTCGAGCCGAAGGTCGACGGTCTCTCCGTCGCGCTGGAATATGTCGACGGACAGTTCGTCCGCGGCGCAACGCGCGGCGACGGCCTGATCGGCGAGGATGTAACGGAAAATCTCAAGACCATCCGCTCCATCCCCATGACGCTGGAGCACGCGCCCGCCCGTCTGATCGTGCGCGGCGAGGTCTTTATGCCCCGCGCCAGCTTCGAGGCGCTCAACGCCGAGCAGGAAAAGCTCGGAAAGCCGCTCTTTGCCAACCCGCGCAACGCGGCGGCGGGTTCTTTGCGCCAGCTCGACCCCGGTATCGCTGCAAAGCGCAGGCTGGACATTCTGGTTTTCAATCTGCAGCTGGCAGAGGGCGCGGAATTTCAGACCCACAGCGAGACGCTGGACTATCTGCGAAATTTGAAATTCAAGGTCATTCCCTATACACTCTGCCGCGATATGGACAAAGCGGAGCAGTTGATCGCCGAGCTTGGCGAAACGCGCTATGACCTGCCGTATGATATCGACGGGGCCGTTATGAAGCTCAACAGCCTTGCGGGCCGCGCCCGTCTCGGCAGCACGGCCAAATTCCCGCGCTGGGCCGCAGCCTTCAAATACCCGCCCGAGGTCAAGGAGACGGTATTGGAGGATATCGTCGTGCAGGTGGGCCGCACGGGCGTTCTCACGCCCCGCGCCATCGTCGCTCCCGTGCATCTGGCCGGGACGACCGTCACCGCCGCGACGCTTCACAATCAGGATTTTATTACGGATAAGGACATCCGCATCGGCGATACCGTCAAGATCCGGAAAGCAGGCGAGATCATCCCGGAAATTCTCGAGGTCGTGCTCGCCAGGCGCCCGGAGGGCGCGAAGCCCTATCACCTGCCGGACAAATGCCCCGTCTGCGGCGCGCCCGTCGTGCGCGATGAGGACGGCGCGGCTCTGCGCTGCACCGGCGCGGAGTGCCCCGCGCAGCTGTCGCGCAATCTTGCGCATTTCGTTTCGCGCGAGGCCATGAACATCGACGGCCTCGGCAGCGCGATCCTCGATCAGCTGATCGAGCAGAAGATGGTATCCAATCCCGCCGACCTCTACCGGCTGGACTACGCCGCGTTTGCCGAGCTTCCCGGTCAGGGCAAAAAATCCGCCGCGAATCTGGAGGCGGCCATCGAAGCCAGCAAGCAGAACGATCTGTCCCGCCTTCTGTGCGCCCTCGGTATCCGGCAGGTCGGCAGCAAGGCGGCCAAGGTGCTGGCTGCTACATTCGGCAGCCTCGACGCGCTGCAGAACGCGGCGCTTGAAGACCTGACTGCCGTGCCTGATATCGGCGAGACGACGGCGCAGAACATTCTCGACTATTTTGCAAGCCCGCAGTCGCAGGACCTCATTGAGCGTCTGCGCGAGGCTGGCGTGAACTTCCTGTCGACCAACCGGATCACGGACACCCGCTTTGCGGGAAAGACCTTCGTGCTGACCGGCGCGCTGAGCCTCTTTACGCGCGAGGAGGCGACGGAGAAGATCGAAAGCCTCGGCGGCAAGGCCGCCTCGTCCGTCTCGAAAAAGACGACGTATGTCGTCGCGGGCGAAAACGCGGGCAGCAAGCTGAAAAAGGCCAACGAGCTGGGCATCCCGGTCCTGTCCGAGCAGGAATTTCTGGAGCTGCTGCAATGAGGATCACACTCGTCAGCAGCTGCGGCCTTGTGCTGGAGCAGGATGGGAGCGCGCTCCTGATCGACGCGCTCAACAAGCAGTTCCGCTGCTATTACGGCCTGCCGCCTGAAGTCTTTGCGAAAATGCTGGCAGGCGAGCCGCCCTATGACGCCGTCTGCGGCGTCCTGTTTACCCACGCGCACCCCGACCATTACAGCGCCAGCCGCGCGGAGCAGCTCCGCGCGGCCTGCGGCGCGCCGGTTTTCCTTCTGCAGCCGAACACGCCGGAGCGCCTGATGATGCAGCTTGGCCCGTTTACGGTCGAATGCAGCCGCTTTCCGCACATCCCCGTTCCGGGTATGGCCGAAGCCCCGCACGCTGTATACTGGATCTCCGCTGCCGGAAAAAGCATTTATGTGACTGCCGACGCGCAGATCGACACGGAACGCCACCGCGCCATTCTGCATGGCCGCCGGGCGGACGCGGCGTTCTGGAACGGGCAGTATCTGTCCCATCCCGAGACGCGGGAGCTGCTGCTGGAGGCGGCAGTGAAAAACTATATTTATCACATTCCGGTCGACGAAAAGGACGTCTGCGGCATCCGCCGCAAATGCGAACGCAGCATGGCCCGCTTCGGCGCAGAACTCCCGAACGTCTCTCTGCTGGAGCAGTATCCGTCGAGCCTTGAGGCGTAAAATATAAAAATCCTCCCCGGAGGTAGCTGTCCATAAAACAGGTTTCACGAAACAAATAATATGGCAGTTGCCGAACAAGGGTTGCTGACAAAAAGGGTATGTGCCGTTAAGACACATAATGGCATTCTGCGCAGCCGAGGCACAATCCGCCTTCACCCAGCGCGGCGATGTCGGCGCGCGTGACGGGTACATCCGCCGCGATTTTGGGCAGCATCAGATCGAAGACCGTCGCGCCCGCGTACATGACGCAGCCGGGCAGGCCCATGACGGGCGTGCCGTCCTCAAAATAGCCGAGCAGGAACATCGCGCCCGGCAGGCGACGATATCTGCACCAGCCGCCTTGATGCCGTGCGGGAAAACCTTGCCGCCGTCATCGGTGCGCTGGAGCACGCCATGCACATGATCGCCGCCGAGGGCCATGACGAGACGCGAAAATAAAGCCGGGGACCGGCTGGAAAACAAATGCGCCGCATTCCGATGAAAGCCGGAATGCGGCGTTTCGGTTTGGCGCGGATATACCAGTTCTGGAATTTCTCACCGAAAGGCGTGGACTTTTCCGGGACGGCGTGTTAAAGTTAATGATAAGTAGGATTTGCCTGAATTTTCCCTCATGAACCAGGCGGGGACGCCGCGGTTATAAGAGCCGGGACAGACAGAACGAATGGGAGGAAAAGAAATGGAACGATATTGCAAATACTGCGGGGCGCAGCTCCCGCCGTCGGGGAATTTCTGCGGCAAGTGCGGGATGCCTGTCGGCAGCGGTGAGGATATGTTCGGTTCCGCCGAGCCGACGGTTGACAGCTATCACTATGGGGATATGAACAGCGGCAGAGGCGCTGCCGGCGGCCCTGTCAGACCCAGACAGAAAAAGCCGGGCAATGGAAAGACCGTGCTGCTTGCTGTGGCTGCAAGCCTGGTCCTGCTGGTTGGCGTGGCGCTGGCGGTCAAGCTGATCCTGGAGCTGCGCGGGGAAAAGGACGCCGTGCAGGAACCGGCATATACGGAAACCATAGCGGAAGCCGCGCCGCAGGATACCCCTGAACAGCCTGCGCCGCAGGATACCGCGCCCGAAGCGCCCATGCAGGAAGCACCCGCGCAGGAGGAGCCGGAGGAGGATGCCGGGGCGTACCAGCCGGATCGTATTCTGGAGCTTCAGCCCGGTCAGCTGAACTGGGTGGTCGTGACCGGCGATTATGATTTGTATTTTTCCGTGCCGGAGGGATTTGTGGAAACGCCAATCGGCTTCTCCGTGAACGGAAACATCTACTGCTATTATGCGCAGACGCTCGATATGCTCGTCCGCGTCTGGGAAGCGCCGGTCGACATGGCCGGCGATCCCGGCAGCAGCCGCCTGTGCACTGCCTATGGCTTTTACGTGGACGAGGCTTCCATGCAGGAGACGGAAAACAGCCGCCGCTATACCTGCACCGGAAGCGGCAGGCGGATGTCCGTCTATGAGACGTGGGGTGATCTGTATGCGTATTACTTCATGTTCGAATATCCGGACAGCTCCATGCTGCATACGTCGGCCTATGAGGACCTCGCCTCGGCGTTCCTTTCGCGTGCGTCCTGCAACAATGTGCTGACACAGCCCGTCAGTGCGTATATTCTCCCGCAGAGCGCGGAGCGCCGGCTGACCGAGGCGGATCTGGAGGGCCTTTCCCATCAGCAGCTCTGCCTTGCGCGCAACGAGATCTATGCCCGCCACGGACGGCGCTTTAAGAATAAAGACATCGCCGCGTATTTTGCGGAAAAGGACTGGTACTACCCGTCCATCGATGCATCCGTATTTGACGCGAACCAGAACAGCTACTTATCCGAGGATGAGCTCTATAACGTGACCTTCATGCTCGGATATGAGAAGCGGAAATTCGGAAAATCATACTATTAAGGAATTTGGAAATGGAGTCTGAGATCAGGATATGAAAAAGAAGATCATTGCGGCGGCTCTGGCGGCAGCCGTGCTGCTTGCAGCGGGCGGTCTGCTTTTCGGACTGCATAGGATCGGGGAAACGACGATCTCCGCCGGGCCGGAGCCTGCCGCACCGGAGGAGGTCCAGCCCGCCGAGCCGGAGGAGCCTTCCGTTCCGGAGCAGCCGGAGAAGGAACCGGAGGAGGCGGAGCCCGTGCAGACACAGACCCCCGTGCCGGAGGCCGTGCAGACCGAAAAGCCGTGTATTGTCATTGACGCCGGACACCAGCTGAATGCCGATTACGGCAAGGAGCCGGTCGGCCCGGGAAGCACGGAGCTGAAAACCCGCGTTTCCGCCGGAACGACCGGCGTGTCGACCGGGATCCCGGAATACGAGCTGAATCTGGCCGTCTCGCTGCTTTTGCAGCAGGAGCTTACGGCGCGCGGCTATACGGTCGTCATGACGCGGACGGAGAACGACGTTTCCATATCCAACGCCGAGCGCGCGCAGATCGCGAACACGCAGCAGGCCGGCGCGTTCATCCGCGTCCATGCCAACGCAAGCGAAAGCGCCGCCGCCAGCGGGATCATGACCATCTGCATGACGCCGTCGAACCCGTATAACGGCGCGTTATATGAAAAAAGCCGCGCCCTGTCCGACTGCGTGCTCGAGCGGCTTGGCGCAGCGCTTGACAAGCCGCAGAACGAGCGGACGCTCTGGCAGACGGACACCATGACCGGCATCAATTACAGCGAGGTCCCGGTCACCATCGTGGAAATGGGCTTTATGACCAACCCGGCCGAGGACGAGGCAATGGCGACGGATGCGTACCGGGCAAAGATCGCAGCCGGGATCGCCGACGGCGTTGACGCTTACTTTAGAAGGCTGCAAAGGCAGTCCCTGACGGAGGACGCGGTGCTGGCCGAGGCGCTGCGGGAGCAGCTGCAGGGAAGCAGCGACAAATGGGATATCTGGGCAGAGCGGCTGCAGGAGGGCACGTATGCCCATGTGCAGGAAAATATCGACCCTGACGCGCCGCAGATGGTGTCGGCAAGCCTCATCAAGCTGTTTATCATGGGTGCGGTCTATGACGCGGAGCGCAGCGGGACCCTGACGCCCGGCGCGCAGGAGGACGCTATTTGCCAGATGATCAGCGTCAGCGACAATGCCGCCGCAAATGAGCTGACCTGCCTGCTCGGCGGAGGCAGCGAAGCGGACGGCCGCGCCGCCGTGGAGCGCTTCGCCGCTTCCATCGACTGCACCGCCGTGCGCTATAACCGCCTGATGCTCGTGGAAAACGGGACGCAGAACTACGTCAGCGCGGAGGACTGCGCGGCGTTTTTACGGCTGGTCTACAACCGGCAGTGCGTTTCGCAGGAGGCCTCGGAGCAGATGCTTGCGCACCTGCTTGCCCAGCAGGTGAACGACCGCATCCCGCAGGGCCTGCCGGAAGGCACGCAGTGCGCCCATAAAACCGGCGATCTGCTCGGCCTGTGCTGCGCGGACGTGGGCATCGTCTTTACCCCGCAGACGGATTTCCTGCTCTGCATCATCTGCAACGATCCCGCAGATTACCAAACTGCGATCCGGACCTGCATCACCCTCGCCCGCACCGCCGCAGAGAAGCTTTGCAGCTGACCGGTATTTCACGCAAAAAGCAGCGGCTCCGGCCTGAAACTGCCGGAGCCGCGTGCTAAACTGAATCAGGAGGCACAGTTGGGTATACGCATGAGTTAGACGCATCTAACCTAGTGCGCCTGACAGAAAAAACACAGGGCTGTTTCTGGGACGGCCCGGAACTGGGGGAGCGTATGTCAAGGAAAGCAACGGAATTTCAGAAGAAGGAAATGAGCAGGATGTACCGGGGCAAGGAGATCTTCAAGCCGCCGAATACCGGCTGGATCGACGAGAATGTTGCCTGCGTCCGGGAGTGGGTGGCGAACATCTTCTTTTATCGGAAGGGCGATGTTCCCATCATGATCGACGTCGGGTATCACTACGACCGGCTGGACGGACAATTTCGAATTCGCCTTCGCCCACAAGGACCAGCTCTGCTCCCCGTTCAAAAAACGCGTCCACGACCCAGCCGCCCCCTACGACGCTTACGACGAGTCCGACGACACGCCGGAGCGGGCGAAAGCAGGCCTGCTGAAGGGCGTGGGCCGGTAAAGCACCGGGGGGCAGTTGGTAATTAACACGACTTCGCCTCATGCGCATTCCCGGCCTTTATAAAAAGGTGCCGGGGATCTTCTCAGCGCAGGCGCCGAAGCTGTTCGGCGTGACGGCGGGCTTTGCGTCGCGGGATATCCAGACCACCGGCGGCGTCTGGCGCATCGACATGACGAAATGCCCGTATCACGACGCCAGCGTGCACTACGGCTGTCCGGAGCTGTGCCGCTGCTTCTGCGACAGCGACGATATCACCTACGACGGCCTGCACCCCAAGCTCTACTGGCACCGCACCAAGACGCTTGGACGCGGGGGCGACTGCTGCGATTTCTGCCTGAAGCTCAGAGGCAAATAAGACGGACGGAGGAAGCCTTCATGTTCTGGGACAACGTTGCGTGGCTCTACGACATTTTTGCAGACGGCATCAACCGAAAGGCGAACCGGGCGCTGTGCGCCGCGGTCGGGGAGCTGATCTCTCCGGCTGACGACGTGCTGGAATGCGCCTGCGGCACGGGGCTGCTCACCGCTGTGATCGCGCCGCGCTGCAAGCGCCTGACCGCCACGGATTTTTCTGCAGCGATGCTGCGCCGGGCAAAGAAAAAGTGCGCCAAATTCGGCAATGTGCAGCTTGCGCAGGCTGACATTCTCCATCTGGATTACCCGGACGAAAGCTTTGACGCGGTCGTGGCCGCGAACGTCATCCACCTGCTGGACGAGCCGTACCGGGCGCTGCAGGAACTGGAGCGGGTCTGCCGCCCCGGCGACAGGCTCATCATCCCCACCTACATGAACCGGACGGACAAGGGCACGACGAACCGCGTCTCCGGCGCGGTCGGGAAGGCGGGCGCGGACTTCAAGCGCGAGTTCACGCCGGACACCTACCGGCAGTTCTTCGCGGAAGCCGGATATCCGGACGCGGAATATACGCTCTGCGAGGGGCGGATCCCGTGCGCGGTGGCCGTGCTTCAGAAACGGGAGGAATCGGTATGAAGGTCACAGAGCTGGACGAGCGCGTCATTTGCGGCTACGTGCGCATGGCACTGCGGGGCGGGATCCTCTACGCAACAAGCGAACGGGGCGAGGGCTATCTTGCCTAGGGTGTATCTGAAAACTCATGATGTGA
>HF990553.1:8718-30339 GCA_000432135.1 Firmicutes bacterium CAG:124 | reverse complement strand
ACCTGTTCCCATACCGAACACAGAAGTTAAGCTCGTGATCGCCGAAAATACTTGCCGGGCGACTGGCCGGGAAAATAGGGAATGCCGACATGAAAAGACTGGTATAGCTGAGGCTATACCAGTCTTTTTGCTTGATCACAACTGTCGCAGATGCACGAACCGGCAGGCCCGAAGTATGGGCCTGCCGGTTTTCAATACTTGGGATACTGAGCAGGATCAGCGCAGGCAGGAAAGCTCCTTCGCGCCGGACATGAGAAGGCCAAGATCACTGCTGCACATATTGAGCGTCATGCCTTGGCTCAGCCACGGCTGCAGCGGTGCTGCTGCACCGAAATGTGCGCCGGAAACCTTGCCGTGCCGCGCAGCGGCGTCGATGACCTGCCGGAAGGCAGCCTGCATGGCGGGATGGGCGTACTGGCCCAGAATGCCGAAATCCTGTGACATATCGTTTGGGCCGATCATCGCGCCGTCAATTCCGTCGACAGCCATGATGGCGTCAATGTTGGATACGCCGAGCTGGGATTCGATCTGGCAGAGCAGAACGGTATCGCGGTTAGCGCTTTGCATATAGGCGGCGCTGTCCTGCTTCAGAAAATCCGTATGCGGCCGGGAGAGGGAAACACCACGGTGCCCCATGGGCGCGTATTTGGCATAATCGACGAGCTGACGCGCCTGCTCCGCCGTTTCTGTGTTCGGCAGCAGCAGTCCCGCCGCGCCAAGCTCCATGCAATGGAGCACGTGCTCGCGCCGCAGCTCCGGGATGCGCACCATGCCAGGCAGCTCGATCGCCCGTGCAACGCAGATCATGTCTGCAACCTCTCGCGTGGTGAACGAGCCGTGTTCGCAGTCGATGATGAAGAAATCAAAGCCGCAGGCCTTCAGAATTTTCGGCAGATCGGCGCTTGCGAAGGTCGTGACCATTGTGCCGAGCAGATGCTCACCGCTTTGGATCCGGGTTTTCCATTCATGCAATTTCATGTTTGTGCTCCTTTTCATACAATGCTTGCAGAGATTCCATATGCAGGCGTGCAGGATGCAAGCGCATCATGTCCAGAACCTGCTCACGGGTGGGGATCGCCATGCCGATGGCACCGCGCTTGGTGCATACCAGCGTCCCGGCGCAGTTGCAGAAGGAGATGGCGTCCTCCATCCGCACATTTTCCTCGATGCAGCAGGCAAGTGCAGCCGCGAATGTATCACCCGCGCCGGTGGGGTCGACAACGGGCACGTCGATGCCCTCTGCGCTCAGAACCTGCCCGTCGAAGCTGAACAGCGCGCCGTCCTTGTCCCGCGTCAGAACGACAAGGCGGGGGCCTGCTGCGTGCAGTGCGCGCAGCACGTCACTGATCGCGGTGCAGCCGGTGATGATCCGCGCTTCTTCGAGCGTCGGCTCGATCACGTCAGCCATGGAAAGCATCTGCATCATCCGCTGGCGCATCTGCGCATCATTGCGCAGCTCCTTGCGCAGATTGGGATCAAAGGAAAACAGAACATGGTTCTGCTTTGCCAGCTCGACTGCGCGGAAGCAGCTCTGACGCATACTGTCGTTCAGCTCAAGCAGCATTCCCGGCAGGTGCAGGATCGACGCGTCGGCAAAGACTGCCTCCGTCAGCTCCTCGGGGCGCAGCTGGCTGCCGACGGAGCCGTCGCGGTAATAGGTATAATTCCGGCCGGAGGGGAGGTATTCGAGAAACGCAAGCCCCAGCTGACCGGAATCGGAACGGACGACGGCGTCTGTCCGGACACCCCGCGAGGCGATGGACGACAGGGCAAGCTGGCTGAACGGGTCGGAGCCGACCTTCCCGATAAAGCTGCAGTCCAGCCCGAAGCCCGCGGCGGCGCAGGCGTAAATACCGGACGAGCCGCTGACGGTTTTCAGGACCGTGCCGGGCTGGGACAGCCGCATATCGGAGTCACAGGGAACAAAGTCCAGCAGCAGTTCACCCAGAACGAGCACGCGTCCGCTGCCGGAAGCATCAGGAAACAGGTCTTTGATTCTCATCATGTCGGTTACTCCAATATTAGTAGTATTAAAACAAGCGCGGGTTACGCGCACAATAAACGTGTTAACGGGTCGTTTCTTCGAAAAACGATGAAAAACGGAAAGAAGAAATTGACAAGTCTGCAGGGAAATGATAAAATATTAGTAATAACAAAAGCTGCGGGAGAAACGAAAATGGCGGAGAAAAAACAGAGAAAACCGACCTCTACAGACGTCGCGGAGCTTGCGGGCGTATCGCAGACCAGCGTTTCGCTCGTTCTGAGCGGAAGCAGCCGGGCAACGTTTTCCGAGCAGACCAGAGCGCGCGTCTTTGAGGCGGCCCGGCAGCTCGGCTATCAGCCGCCTGCGCACCGCACCAGAAAGAAAAACGGCAATGACCGGCGGCTCATTCTGGTCCTGACGCCCACGCTGGCGAACCAGTATTATTCCGAGCTGATCCAGACGCTGGAGGATTATGCGGGCAGTCAGGAGTTCCGCGTGCTGGTCTGCAACACGTTCCGCAAGCGGGAGCTGGAAAAATACTATCTGGAGCAGTTTTCCGATAACCGCATCAGCGGCATTGTTTATACTTTCCTGCCCAGCTTCCCGGACGAGGCGGTGCGGCTGTCGGCGCGTATTCCGCTCGTGCTGATCGGCGAGAAGCGCGAGGAGCTGCCGATCTGCTCCATCGAGCTGAGCAACCAGCGCGCAGGCGCAATGCTGGCCGACCATCTGTACAGCCTCGGACACCGGCACGCGGCGTTCATCTCCACGCCGATGGACCAGACGACGCTGGCACGCAAGCAGCGGCTGGAGGGCCTCCGGCAGCGCTTTCATGAGCGAGGAAGACAGGACGGCGTCGAAACCTCGGTCGAGGCGCTTGTCGCGCCGGACAGCCGGGAGGAGGACGGTGTGGGCGGCAGCGTGCCGTTTGAGTACGCGACGGGCGCACGGCTGGCACGGGAGCTGCTGGCACGGGAGCACCGCGCGACGGCCCTTGTCGGGGCGAACGATATGATCGCCATCGGTGTGATCTCCGTGCTGCGCGAAAAGGGGCTGCGCGTGCCGGAGGACTATTCCGTCTGCGGCTTTGACAATATCTTTACCTCATCCATTATCACGCCGCCGCTGACCAGCATCGATCACCGGCTCTGGGCGCGCTGCCGTTCGGCGGTCGATCAGATTGTCAAGCAGAACGATCAGGGACACGGCGCGGACAAGAGCGCGGTCATGGCGGATAAGATCGAGTACGCGCCGCAGCTCATGATCCGGAAATCGACCGGCCCTGCGCGCACATCAGACTGAGCCTGTGCCTCCCCTCTGCATTGCAGAGGGGAGTTTTTTCGGGCTTCAGTCCGTAATTTCCAGAACAAGATGCTCGATGGCGGTGTGCCGGTGCATATAGATCACGTTGAGACGGCCCTGTGCGTCGCGGCACATGGCAGGCTGGCATTTGTTGCCAGGGGCGGGCGCAAGCGTGATGAGGTTCTGCCAGGTCAGGCCCTCGTCTTTGGAATATGCCAGCGTCAGCGGGCTGCGCTCGTGCCAGTCGGTCTCCGGCGTGTCGTTATAGGCCATCAGGATGGTTTCTTTGTCCCAGCTGATGACGTCCAGCTTGGATTCGTTGTTCAGAATGCCGCAGGGCTTCGGCTGGCTCCAGGTCAGGCCGCCGTCGAGGCTTTCCGCGCGGTAGGACGGCAGCGAACGGTTGCCCGCCGTGCCCCATCCGGCGGTGCCGGGGCAGGTACGGGTGAACAGCAGCAGCCGTCCGTCCGGGCGCAGGCAGATCGCGGGCTCGCGGATGCGGTTGCCGTCGTCCGCGGTGAGCAGCGCGCCCTTTTCCCAGCTTTCGCCGTCGTCATGGGAGCGGTAGATCTGCACGGCGCCGAAATAATACTCCGGCAGCTCGGTGCTGGTGGAGGCGAAGACGATCGTGCCGTCCGGCAGCAGAACGCTGTCGTTGGAGGCGTGCCCGGACTGAATACCGGCCGGAACAGCCGGGAGCCACGTGCGGCCGTTGTCCTGCGTCTTGCGCATCCAGAGCTCGTCGCGGCCGTTGCACCAGGTCGTAAAGTTGACCTCGGTGTCCAGAAATTTTGCGAACAGCAGGATGATCTCGCCCTTGCGGTTTTTCAAAAAAATGGGGTCGTGGCAGCAATAGCGGATGTCGCAGCCGACGGCATCGGGGTTGCTCCAACTTTTTGCGCCCGGTTCGAGCCGGGAGACCCAGTCCTTGGCGTCACGGCCCATGGGGTCTCCGTTCCACTGCAGAAAGCCGCCGTTCCAGACGGCAAGCAGCGTGCCGTCCGGCGCCATGGTCAGGCTCGGCATATGATAGCACTGCCGTTCGTCGAACCATTCCACGACCCAGTTCCGTTCGATAATAGCTGCATTCATGTGGGTTCCTCCTCTTGCAATGTCAGGCACAGCAGCGCCGCGTCCATCGGCGCGAGCCGCAGATCAAAGGTGAAGCGTCCGTCCGGCTCCTCTGTGTAAGGGAGCGCGCGGCGTTCGTTTTGGCCCGTGAGCACCCATGCCCCGGAAAAGCGGAGCGCGCCCATCGCCAGCGTCACGGACGAAGCCTCGTCCATGCTGCCGTTGACCAGATACAGATACAGATCCCTGCCGTCACAGGTGCAGTACGGCTGCAGATACGCCTGCCCGGCGACCATCGGCGCGTCAAGGCGCGATGCAAGCATATCCTGCAGCAGCTCGCGCCGCAGTGCGTTCAGCTGCATGGGCGGCATGTCGCCGGGGCTGGAAAAGCGTCCGAATGGATGGATCAGGACGCGTCCGCGCGAAACAGCATGACCCGGCGCGGCAGGACGGCGGAAGGAATCGAAAAATTCGGTGTAAAGCTCCGGCTGCTCCAGATAGTCGATCTGTAAAACATCGGTGCTGGAAATCACGGCGGAGGCCCGTGCCTGCGGAAGGCCCAGATACGCCTTGCCGTTTACGACCTGCTCATAGGTGTATGCGCCGCTGTTCTGCCGCATCCAGCGGCAGCTGCGCACCCCGGCCAGCGCACCGAGCCCCATCTGGCAGAGCGTATCCACGGCGTCGCCGGAAAGCAGCAGCGTGTTTCGCGCAAACAGACGGGTGATCTGCTCCGGGGTCAGGTTCCGGAAATACTGACCGCTCACGGCCACGACCTGACCGGAGACGCCGGGGTCGGTGCAGTACTGATACGCGATGCCCATCGCGTTTAAAAGACCCGCAAAATAGACCTCGTGCGGGTACAGCTCCTCCATGTCCGCGCCGTGCGCGGTTTGAAGGGTATAGGCCGAGTCCTCGCTCGTCATCACGCACACGCCGCGCTTCGGCAGTGCGAAGACGCCTATGGCGTTGACGGCGTTTAAAAACGGCTTGACCGCGCGCAGCATCTGCTGATAGCCGTCGGAAAAGACGATGCCGCTGCCGTTGAGATCGAACAGGTCGATCGTCATGCCCTTCAGGTTCAGCGGCAGACTGCTCAGCAGCTGGAAGCGCGTGAACGCGCGGGATTTGGCGAACAGGGAATAGGGATAGTTTTCAAGCTCGGGATAAACCTCCGTCTCCGGCGGCAGCAGCGCGCGGTTGTGCATGGAGACCATGTTGAACCGCAGCAGATACTGTCCGGGGGCGGTTTCCTGATACGCGGGCAGGTGGATGCGGCTGACGGGCGGCTGCCCGGCGGCAAGACCGCGCAGAATGCCGTACCAGTCGCGGCCCTCCGCCGCGTGGATGTAGGGGACGGAGCTCATCAGGCCGACCTTTGCCGTCGGGCTTGCCTGCCGGACAGCCTGTCCGATGCGTGCGGCAAGGGCCGTCATGGTCTCGCGGTTCACGTCCAGCCAGATCTTCCGGTAGGGGTGCACCGCGCCCGGCTGCAGGATGCCGCGCACGAATTCCTCGCGCGTCAGCTCCGGCTTTCCGGCCCGGCGGGCGTATTCGCGCATATGCGCCGGGCAGAAGCAGCCGCCCCAGCGCAGCGGATCGTGGTTATGCAGGCGGAAATCGTCCTCCACCCACAGAATGTGCGGCGAAAGCGCCGCGTAGCGCGCGTAAAGCCCGGCAAAATAGGTCTGCCAGCGTTCGCACATCGGGCAGACGCACAGATCGGCCTCCCGGCCGTCCATGTCGACCATGCGGCGGAACGGCTGGCTCTGCGGCAGCGTCTTGCCGAGGTCGGCGTGCATCAGACTGTGCCAGTGGTTGACCGACAGCTGCACGCCCTCCGGCGCAAGCGCGGCCTGCACGTCGCAGAGCAGGCGCAGCCAGATGGTTTCCTGCTCCTCCTCGGTCATGTGGCCGGTATTCAGCTCTTCTACGTTACAGAACACGGCCACGTCATCGATCTGCGCCTCGCGGACGAAGCGCCGCAGCGACGCGATCTCGCGCCGGTCATTGAAGCCGGGGTCGCAGCAGAAGCGGAAGCTGTAGCAATAGGACTGATTCATGTTACTCCTCAATGGGCAGATTGTAGAACGAAAGCATCGGCATACGCATACAGTCGCATGGCGTGCACGGGCCGGGGTTGGCGCGCCAGACGCCGTGCAGCACGGCGGGATGCTCCAGAGGCCGGGCAAAATAAAGCGTCAGCGTATCATTGCCGGTTTCATAGCGCTCACAGCGCAGAAGTCCCTGCGCATCCTCTGCCTCAAAGGGCAGAAGCGCCGCAGCCACGTCAAACGGATTGAGCCAGTTGCAGATCCGGCTGAAGTGCAGCACAATGGCATCCGGCGCTTTGCGCTCCGCACGGCAGACCTTCGGGGCCTGCCACATCAGCGGCTTTCCGTAAAGCTCGGCCAGCGCGCAGCGTGCGCAGCGCTCACCGATGACAAGGTTGCCCTGTGCGCTGTTGTGAATAAAATCATAAAGCGCGACATCGGACGACGGCAGAACGTACACGCCGGGGATGCTGCGCGCAGCGGCGACCTGCGCCTGCCGCACCATGCCCCACTGCCGGTCGAGCGCCGTGTCGCACGGGGTCATGCAGCGGTTGAGCTGCACGGTGATGACGGGCAGCTCCGGCTGGTTCAGATCGCGGCGCAGCGCACCGACAAACTGCGTAAAGCGGGCAAGATAGGTCTCCGCTGCGTTTTCGTAGCCCTCGGCCTCGCCCTGGTACCAGAGCATGGCCTTCGGGTGCAGCTCGTGATCTGCAAGCTGCTCAAGCATATTGAAATACAGCGAACCGTTTTCCTCCGGGTTCCACCAGCGCAGCGGCGCGCCGCCGTAGGCGCTCATGACGATGCCGATCGGGTAGCCAAGCTCCCGCTTGAGGAGCTTCGCAAAGTGCAGCCACGGCGTATGGCCGGGGTTGTGGTTCTCAAAGTGTCCCTGATGGACAGAGCCGGTCGTCTCGCCCAGCGGATGCGTCGCCAGATCCCAGACGCCGGAATCGCGCAGCAGATGCACGCCAAGCTCCGGCGCGTCCTCTACCGGGTTCTTTGCGCGTCCGGCGGCGTTGCTCTGCCCGGCGACGACGAACACGTCGCCGACGCCGATGTTGTGGATCATATCGCCCCGCGTTGAGGACAGACCGTCCCAGCCCTGATATTCCATATAGGTCTCTACGCGGTACAGTCCGCCCGCCGGGACGCGGTCAAACGTGACCGACCAGCGGCCATCCGCGTCTGTCCGGCAGACGGTCCACGGGCAGACGCTCTCGCCGCTGCTTTCCAGCGCGATGCGGGCCTTGACGGTGATCGAGCCCTCCAGTACGGCGGAGAATTCCAGCGGCAGCTCAAAGCTCTGCCGGACGCGGTGCGCCGTGCCGGAAAGGCGGATAACGGCGAAGCCATGCTCGTTTTGCTGGAAGATCTGCCAGGGGGAAGCGCCGCGTTCAATGACGACGCCCTTTTTCAGTTCAGAGCCGTGCAGCTGCATATCTGTTTCTCCTGTCTGTCAAAAGATCGCCGCAGCCTCTTCCAGCTGCGCTCTGCGCTTCACGCCCAGCAGCACGCACCGGACGGCGGGCTGCCGCAGCGCCCAGGCAAGGGCGTACTGCGTCATGCGCTGCCCGGCGGCCTTCGCTTCGGCCTCCACGCGCGCAAGCGTCGCGTAGACCTCGTCCGTCATGGGCTTCATCCAGTCGGGCTTTTCTGCTGCGCGGCTGCCTGCGGGCGGCTGCTGTCCGGCGTGATATTTTCCGGTCAGAATGCCGCCCTGCAGCACCTGATAGGGGATCACGCCGATGCCCTCCTGCGCGCACAGCGGCAGAAGCGCGTCCAGCGCGCCGGTGTTGAGCAGGCTCAGCGGCGGCTGGCACATACTGGGCAGCGGGATATTTTCCTCGCGCGCTGCGGCAAGCAGCGCGGAAAGCTGCTCCGCAGAATAGTTGCTCACGCCCCAGGCCCGGATGGTGCCGGCCTTCAGCTCCTTGCCGATGGCACGGGCGATCTCGCCAGGTGCAGTGTTGGGATCGTAGCGGTGCAGATAGTACAAATCAATATAATCGGTGTTTATCCGGCGCAGGCTGCGGCGCAGCTGGACGCGGATGGCCTCGGGTGAGGTGTTTTCGTCGACAGGGGTATCGCCGACCTTCATGCCGAGCTTTGTCGCGACGACGAAGTCCGCCCGGCGTCCGGCGACGGCCTTGCCGACAATTTCCTCGGCCACGCCGCCTGCAGAGCCTGCGAAGCGGTTGTAGCCCTCGTACATATTGGCCGTGTCGATGAAATTGACGCCAAGCTCCGCCGCGTCATGCACCAGCCGGATCGCGTCCGGCTCGGCGACGGGGCTGCCGAAGGTCATGGTGCCGAGGCACAGACGGGAGACGGAAATGCCGGTTCCCGGTAAAGTTGTAAACTGCATAACAGGTTCCTCCTGTGAAAGTAGAGACGTCAGGACATGGACGCGGCAAGCGCGTTCAGCCCGTCCAGATCGGCCAGCAGCTCCTGCAGCAGCGGCTCCGGCATGGAGCCGGGCTGCCAGACGGCGGGGGCGCGGAAGCATTTTTCCGCATAGCCGAGACTGCGCATCAGCTCCTGAAATGCGTTCAGAATGCCGAACTGCCAGCCCTTGCGCAAAAACTCCGTATAGGCCGTCTGCAGCCGGTTCAGCTCCGTACAGCGGCCTGCCTGCGCAAGCGTCCAGAGCTTGCAGTAAAACTCCGGCAGCAGATTGATCCACGTGCCGATGGAGCCGTCCGCGCCGTAGAGAAGGCCCGGAACGACCATTTCGTCAAGGCCGGTATAGACGATCTTTTCCGGGTAATCCGCCTTGATGCGGCGGATCAGGAAGATGTTCCAGTCGCTGACCTTGATCCCGGCCACGCCGGGCAGATCCAGCAGCTGCCGCAGCTGGTCATAGTCTGCCGAAACGCGCGTCAGACCGGGAATGTAATAGATGAAGACCGGCGCCTGCGCGGCCAGCGCGGTGTAATACGCAACCGTTTCGCTCCAGCCGCCCTGCGGCGGGACGGACGCGACCGCGTCCGCGCCCAGCGTCATCGCGTGCTCCGCCAGCTCCAGCGCGTGCCGCTGAAGCGTCTGGCCGACATGGACGATGGTCCTGCGTCCGGCGGCCCTTGTCTGCGCGATGGTCAGCTCCGCCGTCCTGCAACGCTCGGCGAACGTCAGACGGCTGCCGTCTCCGGTGCCGCCGCAGACATAAAAGCCGGTGATGGGCGCGCGCAGCAGCCGCGCCAGATTTTCCTGCAGGCTGTCGTAATCGACGCCCTCATTCGATGTGCAGGGCGAAACAACGGGGCAGACGATCCCGCGAAGCGCTGTAAAATCAGCCAAATCCGATTCCTCCCGGCGCTCAGCCGCGCAGCTCTTCAACGGCGGAGATCAGGCTGGAGCACAGCGTGTCGATGACAGTGTCGTCCATGCCGCACCACCACGGGAAGGAGAACGAGCCGTCCCACCACTTGTCGAGCACGGGGCAGTCAAACTCGCCGCAGCCCTTGCGCTGGAACAGCGGGTAGCGGTACAGGGGATAATACTGCACGATGCAGCGGATGCCGTATTTTTTCGTCATCAGATCGAGCAGATCATCGCGCGTTTTGCCGCAGGCGCTGCCGTCATAATGCATGATGTACTGGTGCACGACATAGCGGCCGTTTTCCGGGCAGCGGGAGAAGGAGATCTCAGGCAGACCGGCAAGCTTTTCGCGGATCTTGCGGTCCTGCTCGATCAGAGTGTTGTTGTTGGCGATGACGCTCTTGAGCTCCTCCGTGCCCAGCGCGCACTGCGCTTCGCCGATGCAGAAGTTCTGCGGCCAGCGGTCGTCCAGGAAGCTGTCGACGCAGCTCATGGCCGGGGACCAGTAGCGCTCACGGTCAGCCGGATACGCGCAGCAGCCGTTGTGCCGGATGCCGGGCGCAGCAGCGGCGTCCACGTCGTCTGCGCAGACGAACATACCGCCCTCGCCGAGCGTCGTCATGGTCTTTGCGGAGTGGAAGCTGAAGCAGCCGAAATCGCCGAACGTGCCGACGTGCTGGCCGTCAATGCGGCAGTCGAGCGCCTGCGCGCAGTCCTCCACGACCTTCAGACCGTGCGCTCTTGCGATGGGGACGATCTTTTTCATGTCGCACGGCATACCGAGCAGGTGCACGCAGACCACAGCCTTCGTTTTGGGCGTGATCTTGCGGGCGATATCGTCCGGGTCGATGGTCCAGGTATCCGGGTTGATGTCGGCCCAGACGATCTTCGCGCCCAGATCGCCGAAGGGGATCGCGGAGGCGCAGAAGGTATAGGCGGGGATGATGACCTCGTCGCCAGGCTGGATATGGCAGAAGATCGCGGCCATTTTCAGCGCGCTTGTGCAGTTATTGACGGCAAAGGCGTGCTTCGCGCCGGTAAAGGCGCAGAAGGCCTGCTCAAACTCGACCATGTATTTGCCCTGCGTCTGGCCGCAGGCCTCACGCATGACCTTGACGACTGCGTCGATCTCTGCTTCTGTATAGGGATGCTGCATGGCGGGGCAGGTCACGCGGAAGCCGTCAACGGCGCCGCGGCCGGATGCATCACCGAGCATAGTTTTGTTGGACATGGAACATTACCTCCTGAGTGCGGAAAAATAGTGGATAAGAAATTTGGATAGGCATCAGGCAGCCGTCGTGCCGGCCTTCTGATGGTCAAAGCCCGTGTGCGGGCGCAGGATGCGCGCGGGTGTGCAGGGGGGAATGCCCCCCCTGCACATCGGAAATGGAATGTGGTTAGCCGCCGTAGGTGGTGCGGGCGGTCGCGACAGCGTCGTTGATCATCGTTTCGAGCTCGGCTGCACCGGCAGCTTCATAAGCGGCGGCATAGTCGCCCCAGGAAGCGTCGATGTCCAGCTGACCGCCGATGAACTGGGTCAGATACTCATTGGTGATAGTCGTGAGCTGGTTGATGATATCGGTCGCCTCTGCGGGCAGCGCGACCATGTTATAATAGGCGGGCAGGGGCTGCACGACCTCGTTGACAAAGCCGGAGATGGTGTCCTTGGCCTTGCTGACGAGCGCGGCGTCCTCTTCGGTCGCCCAGGAGTTGGAGAAGTCAACGGGATGGGAAACGGCGTCCCACCAGCTCTGGTTCTCAAAGTCGCAATAGTACTCGACACCGCTGAACATATAGCTGAACCAGACGTACTTGCAGCGGCCGTCGCCGTAGCCGTATGCGCCGTCGATCGCGGACCAGTAGTCGGAGCCGACGCTGGTGTTGAATTCGCCGTTCACGCAGTTATGCAGCAGATCCTGGCCCGCGTTGGAGGCAAGGAACTCGACCAGATCGAGAACACGGTCGGGATACGCGCAGGAGGTGGGGATAAAGTAGTGGGAGTTGATCCACGTGCCGGTGGAGTAGGTCTTGCCGTAGCTGCCGTTGGAGGTCAGAGCCTGACCGACGGCCAGATCGTCGATGGAAGCGTCCGGATGGACGGCGAGCCATGCGCTCTTGAAGAAATCGCGGAACTGGCCGGGATAGCCGAAGCCGAAGTTCACAGCGCCCAGCGTGCCGTTGCCGAAATCGGCATACGCGTCGTCAAAGTCGCCCTTGACGCCGATGTTGGCGTCAAGACCGCCGTTCTTATAAAGCTCAGCCAGCTGCTTGACGACGGCCTTGCTCTGCTCGGAGACGGCGCTCACGGTCCAGTATTCGCTGTCCGTGCCGGCCTCGCCGGAGAGGATGGTGCCGGTGCCGGCGCCTCTGGGAACGGTGATGCTGGTGCCCTGCGGCAGAGCCAGCGTCGCGTCGATCTCGTTCCAATTGGTGAGCTTGTCGTTGCGCGGCCACCAGCCGACATAACCGGCGGAGCCTGCGGCCTCGCAGTAGGTCAGGAACTCATCGACCGTTGCGGGAACCTTGCCCTCGTTGACCTCGTCAAGGATGGCCTGGTTGTAAACGGGAACGCCGCCGAAGGAGGGATCTGCAAAGGCGGCCACGGAGTAGATGGCGTAGGAGGCGGTCTCATCGCCGGTGTAGAGCTTGTTGTACGCCTTCCATTCCTCGCTGTTCATCATCTTGTAGAGCGTGGGATAGCGGTCGGGATCGGCGTTGACGATCTCGCCGAGGTTGGTGACGAGGCCGTCCTGCACCCAGCTGGCGATCTTGTCGCTCTCGCCCCAGGTCGGGAACAGATCGGGGGCGCTGCCGGTGAAGAGCTCGGTCTGCATACGGTCGTCGAAGCCGTCCGTGCCGGTGTCATATTCCAGCGTCACGCCGACGGCCTGCTCGATGGCGGCCTTGATGGGGTCGTTGGCATAGCCGTCGAGATCGTCGAGGTTGTTGCCGAACTGGGCAAAGCGGATGTTGACCGTTTCGCGCGTGTCGGCGGGTTCAGCCGGGGTGGAATCCTCAGGGGTGGTGTCAGTCGTCTGCGCAGGCTCCGTGGTGTCGGCGGGGTCCGACTGCGCGGGCTGCTTGGCGCAGCCGGTGAAGCAGGCCATGACCATGACCAGCGCCAGAAGCAGGCAGAGCAGGGTGGTGTACTTTTTCATTGTGATCCTCCTTAGTTTTTATAAAACCGCGCGGTTCCCGCGCAGAGTTTCAAGATCATTCCTTCACGGCGCCGAGCGTCATGCCCTGCGTGAAGTACGGCTGGATAAACGGGTAGATGATGATAATGGGGAGCGTCGCGCAGATGATCGTCGCCATGCGCAGCGCCATGGGAGGCGGCAGCGTGAAGCCGAGGCTGGCCGCGCCGTTGCGCACCTGATTCATAAGGCTCTTGTCCGTCAGCATCCGGTGCAGCACCCACGCGAACGGCTGCAGCTTCGTCTTGTTGCCGATGAACATCATGTAGCTGTAATAGTCGTTCCAGTTGATGACCGCGATAAACAGCGTCACAGCCGCGATCATGCCGCGCGAGAGCGGCATGACGATGCGGAAGAAAATGCCGACCTCGTTGCAGCCGTCGATCATGGCGGCGTCCTCCAGCTCACGGGAGACGGAGAAGGAGAAATAGTTCCGCATGATGATGAAATAGGAGATATTCAGCGTGCCGGGCAGGACCATGACCCAGAAGTTCCCGGTCAGGTGGAGCGATTTGTAGAGCATATACTGCGGGATGAGGCCGCCGGCAAAGAACAGGTTGAAGACCACAAGCGCGTTGATGAGCTTCATGCCGCGGATGTGGACCTTGCTGACGGCGTAGGCCATGGCGGACGTGACCAGCACGGAAAGCGCGGTCGCCAGAACCGTCTTGACGGCGGAGACGAGCAGGCTGTTTGTGTAGACCTTGGTGCTGAAGATCTGAATATAGTATTGCAGATCGATGCCCTTGAACCAGAGCATCAGACCGCCCTTGACGTATTCCTCATACGGCATGACCGATGCGACCAGGCAGTACCAGAGCGGGTAAAAGCACAGCAGGCCGAACGCGACGCAGAAGATCGTCACGGCCACGTCGTAGAAGTTAAAGCCCAGCCGCATGAACATACTGCGGCGCAGGGAAGCGGGTTTCTTTTTCATGCGCGGCCCTCCCTTTAGAAAATGCCCATGATATCGAGCTTGGAAACGAACTTGTTGGTGATCAGCACGACGATCAGGCCAAGAACCTGCAGAACCAGATTGATCGCCGTGGAAAGCTCGAAGGACGTGCCGCCGCCGAGGCTGATGCGGTAGATATACGTGGAGAGCACATCGCCGGTGGAGAGCACATAGTTGTTGTACAGATTGTAGATCTGGTCAAAGTTCGCGCTGAACAGGCTGGACAGATCCAGGATCAGCAAAATCACGATGGTCGGCAGGATCGCGGGGATAGTGATGTGCAGCATCATCTGCAGCCGGTTGGAGCCGTCCATCTTCGCCGCCTCGTACAGAGCCGGGTTGATCGTGGACATGGACGCGAGATAGACGATCGTGCCGTAGCCCGCGTTCTTGATAATGTTGGAAATCACGACGATCGCGCGGAACAGATCGGGCCGCGTCAGGAAATTGATCGGCTCGCCGCCGAAAAACGTGATGACCTGATTGATCACGCCGCCGCTGCTGCCGGAGGAAGACGGGTATTCCAGAAACACCTGCACCAGACCGGCAAAAATGACCCAGGACAGGAAATACGGCAGATAGGCTGCCGTCTGCACGCAGCTTTTGACCTTTTTCAGGCGCAGCTCATTGAGCATGAGTGCGAGGAAAATCGTGAACGTCGTCTTGAATACGATGTTATAGCCGTTGATGATCAGCGTGTTTTTTGCCGCGCGCCAGAAATTGGCGTCGGCGATCATCTCGCGGAAATGCTCAAGACCGACCCACGGCGAGCCCCAGATGCCGAGATTTGCGTGATAGTCCTTAAAGGCCAGCTGAATGCCGTACATGGGGCCGTAATTGAACACGATCATAAAGACAAAGCCCGGCAGGACAAGCAGATATAAGAACCAGTAGCGCTTCAGATAGGCCAGCAGCTTCTGGAATCGGGTGCGCTGACTGCGGACACCGGGGACGTCAGGCGGATTACGCATAGGACCACTCGCTTTCGAAAATTAGTAATAATTAAATGAGGAAATGGGCGGAACGCCCCAATCCGAAATGATCAAAGAAGAAAAAAGGATTGATATTTTCTTCTTTTTGTAGTAGTATAGCAACAGAAACGATGCAAGTCAATAGACACATTTCATAATATTTGATTGGATTATTATTCGTTTACGACTAAAAAATTCGCATATTATTAGTAATATTTAAAAAACAATACGTGCAGACAGGAGTGCGAAGCATATGACAAAGAAGCTTGCCTTTCTCGGCTACGGCCTGCGTTCGAAAACCATGCTGCAGGCCTTCCGGGAGATCGAGGCGGATATTTCCGTCGCCGCAGTCGCGGACCCGCGCTGGGAGCAGATCAAAGAGGAAAATGCCGGAGATCCGCTGTTCGCTGAAGCGCGGTATTTTGAAAACGCGGACGCGCTGCTGGGGGGCTGCGAACCGGACGGCGTATTCATCGGCACGCGCTGCCCGCTGCATACGCCGCTGGCGGTCGAGGTCCTGAAGCGGGATATCCCGCTGTTTCTGGAAAAGCCCGTCTGCATCAGCGAAGCGCAGTACCGGACGCTGCGTGAGGCCGCAGAGGGAAAGCTGGACCGGGCCGTCGTGTCCTTCCCTCTGCGCGTGGCGGATATCACCGTCCGCCTGCGGCAGCTGGTCGAAAGCGGCGCGCTCGGGCGCGTCACCATGGTGCAGGCCGTCAACAATGTGCCCTACGGCAGCGTGTACTATCACAGCTGGTACCGCGACCCGAGCCTGACCGGCGGGCTGTTTTTGCAGAAAACGACGCATGATATCGACTATATCTGCCACGCCGCCGGGCTGACGCCGAAGCGTGTCTTCGCGCACACCGAGAAGCTCTATTATAAAGGAGACAGGCCCGCCGGGCTGCACTGCCCCGACTGTCCCGACTACCGCACCTGCGTGGAGAGCAGTTATGTCGTCGGCAAGCTGCGCGGCGAGGACGTGCAGGGCAATTGCTGCTGCTTCGCCGTGGATACCGGCAACGAGGACGTCGCCTCGGCCATGTTCCTGTGCGAAAGCGGCGCGATCATCAGCTATAATCAGAACTTTACCGTCAAGCGCACGGCGGCCAGACGCGGCTGCCGCATCATCGGAACAAAGGGCAGCGCCGAGTTTGATTTCTATACCGGTGTCATCCGCCATGACGACTATGCATTCGACCAGACCGCGACGATCCGGATCCGGCCCACCGGCGGCAACCACTTTGGCGGCGACCGGCGGCTGGCGCAGGATTTTATGAACCTGCTGGCGGGGGGAACGCCGTCGTCGGATCTTCTGGGCGGTCTGCGCAGCGCGGCGTGCTGTCTGGCGGCAAAACGCTCTGCTGAGACGAATTGTCTGACTGATATTCTGCTGTGAGGAATGCATATATGGAACTGATTCTGACGCTGGACGTCGGCACGACGTCCGTAAAAGCCTGTCTGTTTGACCGTCAGCTCCGGCAGACGGCGCTGACGAGCCGGGAATATGCTCTGCAAACGCGCGGTGTGTGCGCCGAGGTGGAGGCGCAGGTGTATCTGGATGCGGCAGCACAATGCATTCTGGCGCTGCCCGCCGAAGCGCGGGCGAGGGTCTGTGCCGTCGCGCTGACGACGCAGGGCGAAACGCTGCTCTGCGTGGACAGGCAGGGAAAGGCCCTGCGGCCCGCGATCGTCTGGCTGGACAGCCGGGCGGAGGCGCAGGCGGCGCGGCTTGCCGCCGCGCTTGACCGGCAGCGCTTTTACGAGCGCACCGGCCTGCCGGAGCTGAGCGGCGCGCTGCCGCTGGCGAAGCTGCTCTGGCTTCGGGAGCAGGAGCCGGAGAGCTGGGCGCGGACCGACAAATTCCTCCTGCTGGAGGATTATCTGATGCTTTGGCTCACGGGCCGGGCAGTCACGGAAAAATCGCTGCTGACCTCCACCGGGTATTTTGACCTGCAAAGCGACGATTACTGGGACGAGGCGCTCGCGCTGGCAGAGCTTGACCGGACGCGCCTGCCGCAGGCGCTTGCGTGCGGCAGCATTGTGGGGCCGGTTCTGCCGGAGGTGGCGGAAGCGCTGGGATTGCCTGCCTCTGCCTGCGTCGTGACCGGCGCGATGGATCAGACCGCCGCGGCGCTGGCCGCAGGCTGCACCCGCCCGGGCACGCTCTGCGAGACGACGGGCACGGCCATGGTCGCCGCCGCGTTTACGGCCCATCCGCAATTTTCCGAAGACCATCATGTGACCATCTACCGCCATGCCATGCCGGGCGCGTATTTGTATCTTCCCATCAGCAACACCATCGGCATGAGCCTGCGCTGGTTCCGCGACGAATTCTGCCGCGATCTGGACGGCGGCTATGCTGCGCTTGACCGGCTGGCGGAGCAGGTGCCGCCCGGCGCGCAGGGCGTGACATTCCTGCCGTATCTGGCCGGGTGCGTCGATCCCGACAATCTGCCGGAGGCCTCCGGCGGCTTTTACGGGCTGCGGCTGTCCAGCACAAGAGCTGCCTGCGCCCGTGCGATTCTGGAGGCAGCGGCCTTCCAGCTGCGCGATTTTCTGAATATGCTGTCTGCGCTCGGCTGCACGGCGCAGACCGTGACCTCGCTCGGCGGGGGAGCGGGGAGCGCGCTTTGGATGCAGATCAAGGCGGATGCCTGCCGCCGCCCGTTCCACACGCTCTCCACGGTGCAGGCCACGTCGCGCGGCGCGGCCATGCTGGCCGCAGGCGCGCTTGGCTGGGCGCTGCATGACGCGGAGGAGCAAACCGTCTATCAGCCGCAGGCGGAAACCGCCGATGCGTATGAAGAAGCCTACGCGGCCTACCGGCGCGTCTATGAGGCGCTGTATTTGCAGAAAGGATGAGAGACATGACACAGAAAAAACCGAAACTCGGCGTTCTGGCTCTGATGCTGGAGGACTATCTGCCGCTGTTTCCCGGCATCGACCGGGCGCAGACGGCGTATGTAAACGAGGTTCTGGACGGCCTGCGGGACGCGGCGGAGTTCGTTTTCCCGCACGCAGCTATGAACCGGGCGCAGATCGAGTCGCTCGTGGCGCAATATAATCATGAGAAGCTGGATGGAATTCTGATCCTGCTGCTGACCTATTCGCAGGGGGCGTATCTGGTGCGTGCGCTGGAGGAGAACCACCTGCCGCTGGCCCTTGCCCTCATCCAGCCGGAGCAGACCGTCCGGCCGGACTTTATCGAGTGGGACTATACGGTCAATCAGGGCATCCATGGCAGTCAGGATCAGGCGAACGTCATGACGCGCATGGGCGTCAACTGCGTCTATTACGCCGGGAACCGCTGCGACGGCTCGTTTGTGCGGTTCGTCGCGGATTTTGGCTGCGCGGCCATGACCGTGCGCGCCATGAAGCGGATGCGCATCGGCGTGATCGGCAAGCTGCCCGGCATGGGGGACGTCATTACCGACGATATGGCGATCTACCGCTTCCTGGGGCCGGAACTGGTCTATGACTCTATCGGGACCGTCCGCCGCTTCTGCGCCGAAGTCGAAGAGGACGCGGTGCGGGCACAGATGGACGCGGATCAGGCCGTTTTTGAGATTGACCCCACGCTGGACGAGCCGACGCACGCAGAGGCGGCGCGGATGTATCTGGGCCTCAGGGCCTATCTGCAGTCCGGCGGCCTGTCCGGCTATACGCTGCACTACGGCGAATGCGGCGAGGATGGCCGTTTTACGCAGCTGCCGCTGCTTGCGGCGTCAAACCTGCTGGCCGACGGCTATGGCTACGCCGCCGAGGGCGATTCCACCGCCGCCGTGCTGGTGGCGGCCATGCAGACGCTCTGCGGCGCGGCGGGCTTTACGGAAATGTACATGATGGACTTCAAGCGCGAAGCGATCCTGATGTGCCATCAGGGCGAGGGCAACTGGAAACTCTGCCGCGCCGACCGCCGCCCGTATCTGAAAAACAGAGTCCTGTCCGAGGGCGGGCTTTCCAATCCGCCCACGCCGATCTTCACGCCGGAGCCGGGCCGCGCGTGCATCCTGTCGCTGACGCATCTGACGGCGGACCGCTTCCGGCTGGTCTGCGCGCCGGGCGAGATCCTGCCGGACGCGGATCTGCTGCACGTGGATATGCCGTATCTGTTCTTCCGGCCGGACAGCGGCGTGCGCAGCTGCGTGACGGCATGGCTCGAACAGGGCGGCACACACCACGAGGCGCTCGTCCTGGGCGACCGGCTCGACCGCATCCGCCTGTTCTGCCGCCTTTGGAATGTTGAATTTGTACAGCTGTAAGAGCATAAGGGGGAACCGATATGATCAAAAATTTCAGCCGCAGTTTAGAGTCGCTTCTGGGCGCGGAGTATACCTCTGCCGTTTGCCGCGCACGCGCGGCGCTGACCGGAGAATCGGAGCAGGCGCTTGTGAAGCTCGCGCAGGAGCCGGTCGAATTTTATCCGGATCCGTTTGCCGCGCGTCAGGAGATTCTGATGGAGCAGGTCGGGCGGCAGCTCTGCCCGCCCGCGCAGGCCGTCTCGGCAGAGCCGGGCGCGCCGACCGATAGCTTTGCCGCCGCACAGCACTATGCCCCCGCGCCGCTCAGCGCGCTCGGCTGCTTCCGCCTCGGCGAGGACGGACGGCTGTACTTTGCCGGAAAGAGCGAGCACTATCACATCCCGCTCGGCCACGGCTTCCCGGGCTACGCGCTGCTGGACAAAGCTCGCGCACTCGGCATTCCCAACGCCACACACAATAATACGCGCGGATATATCACGCGCCTGCTCGAACGCCGCCTGATCGCCGCAGCCAACGGCCGTCCCATGGACGAGCCGCTGCCGCAGACACTTCTGCAGGCGCGGCAGCCCGGCGTTCTGAACCGCGTGCTCAATCTGGAAACGGGCTCTTTGGCAGTGGAGGCGGCGCTCAAGATGATGCTCAGCCGCTTTGACACGCTGGACGGCTCCGCGCCCGTGTATCCTGACCGCATTCCGGTGTTCCTCGTCATGGCGGATAACGACGGCGGCGTGACCGCCGGATACCACGGCACGACGATTCTGGCGCAGATGCTGCGCGGCCTGTGGCCGTCGCTTGCGGAAAAATGCAAAGACGCGCTGCGCGTCGAGGCCGTTGCGATCAACGATCCCGAAAGCTTCCGCAGCGCCATCGAGCGCTGGAACACGCCGCCCTATAAGACGGCGGGCTTCTGCCACGAGCTGATCATGATGAATTACAGCGGTACGCGTCTGGATCAGACGTATCTGACCGGGGCCTACCGCCTGTGCCGCGAAACGGACACGCCCGTGCTCTGCGACGAAATCCAGTCCAGCGCATGGTACGATGCGCTCTTCCTGTTCCGCAAATACGGTCTGCAGCCGGACTTCGTCTCCATCGGCAAGGGCTTCCCCGGCGGCCTGTATCCGGCCAGCCGCCTGCTGGTCAGCGGCGCGTTCGACTGCCTGAGCCAGTTCGGCGCGCTCGTCACCAACGGACAGGAAGAGCTGGCAAGCCTTGCGTATCTCGTCACGATGGAATTTGTCAGCCATAACGGCGCGCATATCGAAGCGGTCGGCAAGACCTATCACGATGCGCTGCGCCAGCTTGCCGCGCGCCATCCCGCGCTTTGCAGCGGCGCGGAGGGCGACGGGCATATGAGCGCCCTGTGCTTCCATCAGGTGCCGGACGCGGCGGCCTTCGCCGCGCGGATGAACCGCGAGTTCTGCGTCGACATCAGCGCCCAGACCTACAAGGCCAACTGCCGCCCCGTCGCGCTGACAAAGCTGCCGCTGCTGGTCACGGAGCCGATGGTGGAGAAGCTGATCGCGTGGATGGAGCAGTGCCTGTCCGAAATGGAGGGCTGAGCGTGGAGAAGACCATCAAATTCGGCGTCATCGGCTGCGGGCTGATGGGCCGGGAGTTTGCAAGCGCCTCCATGCGCTGGCTGCATCTGCAGACCGACCTGCCGCGCCCACAGATCATCGCCGCGTGCAGCCGGACGGACAAAAGCCTCGACTGGTTCCGGCGCGTGCCAGACACGCGGTATTTTTACCATGATTATCACGAGCTTCTGGAAAATCCGGAGGTCGAAGCCGTTTACTGCGCCGTGCCGCACGACCAGCACGCGCAGATCTATACCGATATCATCCGTTCCGGCAAGCATCTGCTGGCCGAAAAGCCGTTCGGGATCGATCTGCCCGCCTGCCAGCAGATCCTGAGCGCCATGCGGGAGCATCCGCAGGTCTTTGTCCGCTGCTCGAGCGAATTTCCGTATTACCCCGCCGCGCAGCAGCTCTTCCGCTGGTATCAGGAGGGCTTCTTCGGCCGCGTGATCGAGGCACGCTTCACCATCAAGCACGCGTCGGATATGGACCTGAGCAAGCCCATCAACTGGAAGCGGCAGCTGAAGACCAACGGCGCGTATGGCTGCATGGGCGACCTCGGCATCCACACCCAGCACCTGCCGTTCCGGCTCGGCTTCCGGGTCGATTCCGTGAGCGCGCAGCTGGCCAACCTCGTCCCGCAGCGGCCCTGCGGCGACGGCTTTGCGCCCTGCGAGACATATGACAACGCGATTTTGCTCTGCGGCGCGCACAATGCGGCGGGCGACCGGTTCCCGATGGTGATGGAAATGAAGCGCATGGCCCCCGGCTGCACCAATACGGTGGAATACGAGATCTACGGGCTGGACGGCTCTGCGAAATTTTCCACAGAGGACGCAAACGCCGTCTGGTACACGCGCAATCAGGGCCGGGAGCAGGCGTGGAGCCGCCTGATACTGGGGCAGAGGACGCTATTCCCAGTCA
>HF990553.1:0-8700 GCA_000432135.1 Firmicutes bacterium CAG:124 | reverse complement strand
GACGCTCTTCCCAGTCATCACCGGCGGCATTTTCGAGTTTGGCTTTTCCGACGCCATGCTGCAGATGTTCGCGGCGTTTATCGCCGAACTCTGCGGCGAACCGTGCGCGTTCGGCTGCTTCCGGCCGGACGAGGCGCTTTTGAGCCACCAGCTGCTCACCGGCGCGCTGCGGGCCTATGAAACGGGAAGCGTCGTCCGGCTTGACTGATGCGGAAGGAGGCGGTATTATGATGGACATATCTTCGGTCCCGCACGCGGCGGATGCCGAGCACCGCATGATCTACGAGCCTGCGGACGCCTTGGGCTTTACGGCGTGGACGGACTGCTTCGACTATCAGAACGGGCGGCTTGGCCTGTCCTTTAAGGAGATCCGCCGGGCGCATGACGCGGCCTTTGTGCCGCCGAGACTGGAAATGGGCGAGGCCATCGGCGCGCCGGTGTCCTATTGCTCGGCGGAATGCGGCAGTGCGGATACCGTCTCGGAGCGCGTCTATATGGCCTCCGACGACGGCGGGGAACACTGGTACGAGACGGGCAGGTGCCCGCTGGCCGAAGGCTCGTTTCTGAACGCGGGCTTTGCCGACGGGCGGCTGGTCGGGCTGGACGTGGGCCGCGTCAACGCCGCGCGCACCGGCTGGTGCGACTATATTGCCGTCCGGGAAAGCACGGACGGCGGCAGCACCTGGACGGAAACGGCCCGTCTGCTGGAGGGCTGCGCCGTCTATCTCTGGCGGCTGCGCCGCCTGCGCGACGGTTCGCTTCTCGTGCTTGCCAGCTTCTACGGCACGCCGTGGGGCATTGGCTGCGAACGTGCAACGCGCAACACCATGCTTCCCGGCGAAACGTATCTCAATAAGATCCAAACCTTTTTCCTCCATAGTCCCGACGGCCGGAGCTTTTCGGGGCCGCACTATGTCCTTCCGGGCATCGGCGCGCATGAGTACGACGCGGCAGAGCTGTCTGACGGACGGCTTCTGTTCGTGGCGGGCGACGTGCAGGGCACGCCGGTCGGGCGGCAGCTCGTCCGCCGCTCGGCGCAGGGCTTCATCAACGGGCCGCTGCTGCCCATCGGCGCGGGCGCTCCGCCAGAGCCTGCGAAAAATCCGCAGGGCGGCTTCGTCCCGGAAAGCATCGTGTGCATGCCGGGCGATGTTCTCGTCGGTGCGCGGCGAGGCAAGCCCTTCAGCTGCTCCGGCGATCTCGGCCAGACATGGACGGTGATCGAGGGCGCGGGAAACGGACTCTATCAGCCGTGCATCCGCCTGCTGCCGGACGGACGCGCTGCGGCCTTCGGCCACTGCGGCGCGGACAGCGCGGTCGGGCAGACGCGCATGGCGATCGCCGCCGATCTGTTCCGGCTGGACGGTGCGCCTCCCGCGGGGTGTGAGCTGTCTCTTGAACGCGTGCTTTCTGCGGACGGGAGCCATTACGGCAACGCATATACGGCGCGGCTGACCTGCAAGGGAAGTCCTGTCGCCGGGCGGCAGATGACGTTCCGCGTTGTACCGTTCTGGACGGAGGACGGAGCGGTCAATACCCTTGCGCAGGAGCAGGCGCCGATCGGGCTTTCCGCCGTGACAGACGCGGACGGCCTCGCCCATGCGGCCTTTCCCGCGTTTGACGCCGTCCGGGACATTCACTTTGCCTACACCATCGACGCCTTTGCCGAAGCCGCGCCCGGACAGGCATCCTGCGTCAGTGCCAGCCGCTGCGAGCTTGCCATGACGCCGTACCGCCGCTGCCGTCACCCGTACCCGGCCTATTTTGCCGAAAATACCCTCTATCTGTCACCGGAGTTGGAAAAAGCGTTCCCGGACTGCCGCCGCAGGCTTGCGGAGGAAGCGGGACGGGATGTTCCCGCAGTTCCGGACGCGCCGCTTCGGCAGGCACTGTTGGATGCGGGCGTATTGCGGCAGACGGAGGACGGCCTCCGGTGGATCGCGCGCGTACACGGCGCGCAGGCGCTCGAGGCGGTGCTCCCACAGCCGGATGGCGACTGGTATATCTGAAATTCCGCGTATGTGCGGAACGCAAATTATAAACAGGAGAGAGCTGCTATGAAACTTGTAGTATTGGACGGTTATACGGAAAATCCCGGCGATCTGAGCTGGGCAGAGCTGGCCGCGCTTGGCGAGCTGACGGTCTATGACCGCACGTCGTATACCGAGTCCCCGCTGATCGCGGAGCGCATCGGCGACGCGGAGATCGTGGTCATGAACAAAACGCCGATTTCCCGCGCGACGATCGACGCGTGCCCGAATATCCGGCTGATCGCGGTGCTTGCGACGGGCTATAACGTTGTGGATTACAACTACGCGCGGGAAAAGGGCATCCCGGTCGTGAACGTGCCGGCCTACGGCACAGCGTCGGTCAGCCAGTATTCCATCGCCCTTCTGCTGGAGATCTGCCACCATATCGGCCATCACAGCGCGTCTGTCCATGCGGGCAATTGGGCCTCGAATCCCGACTGGTGCTATTGGGACTATCCGCTCATCGAGCTGGAGGGCAAGACGATCGGCATCATCGGCTTTGGCCGCATCGGCCAGGCGGAGGGCCGCATCGCGCGGGCGATGGGCATGCGCGTTCTGGCATATGACGTCTATCCGAACGACGCCGGGCGCGCCATCGGCGCGTATGTCGATCTGGACACGCTGCTTGCGCAGTCGGACGTGGTGTCGCTGCACTGCAATCTGACGCCGGAGAACACCGGACTCATCAATAAAGAGAACATCGCGAAAATGAAGGATGGCGCGATCCTCATCAACAACGCCCGTGGCCAGCTGATCGTGGAGCAGGACGTCGCCGACGCGCTGAACAGCGGCAAGCTGGCTGCCGCCGGGCTGGATGTAGTCTACACAGAGCCGATCCGCCCGGACAATCCGCTCCTGACCGCGAAAAACTGCATCATCACGCCGCATATCTCCTGGGCCCCGAAGGAGAGCCGCCAGCGGATCATGGACGCCACGGCAGAAAACATCCGTGCCTTCCTCGCCGGAACGCCGCAGAACGTCGTCAATCACTGAAGCGCTGAAAAACCCGCTGCCGCCTGCTCCGCAGGGACAGCGGGTTTTATGCGGCGGGGATTTTCGCTGCGCCTGCGTGCCGTTTTGCGGCGTTGCAATATTAACAGAAATATGGTATGATGTTCCCACTTACCGGAAGGGGGAACTGCTTTGCTTTATCTGCTGCTTGCGCTGTTTACGGCGGCGATCGTCGCGGTCGATCAGCTGACAAAATATCTGGCTGCGGCCAATCTCGTGGGGAAGACCGTCACGCTCATCCCCGGCTGGCTCCAGCTGCACTACATCACGAACGACGGCATGGCGCTGAGCCTTCTGCGCGGCGCGCGGTGGCTGTTCGTGGTCATGACGGCGGTGTATCTCGCGGTCGTGATCTACGTGCTCGTGAAAAAATGGTTCAAAAAGACGCCGGAGCTGTGGTGCATCGCGGCCATCACCGGCGGCGCGATCGGCAATTTCATCGACCGCATTTCCACCGGCCTTGTCATTGACATGATCTGCATCCCGTGGTTCTCCACGTTCAACGTGGCGGATCTGTTCATCACGTTCGGCGCGCTTTTCCTTGTGATTTATATTCTGACGAAGGATAAGGAGCTGCTGGCCGACAAGCCGAAGGAGCAGAAGAAACCGCATGACGCTGACGCTTGACAGAGACGGCGAACGGCTCGACAGCGCGCTCAGCCGCCTCGTGCCGGAGCTGACCCGCAGCCAAGCCCAGCGCCTGATCGAGCAGGGGGCGGTCACGCAGGCCGGAAGGCCCGTCAAAAAGAACGAAAAGCTCCCCGCCGGGACGGCGCTGGAGCTGGAAATTCCGGAGGTGCGCGAAGCGCCCATCGCGGCGCAGGACATTCCTCTGGAGGTCTGCTATGAGGACGCGGACGTGATCGTCGTCAATAAGCCCAAGGGGCTTGTCGTCCACCCGGCCCCCGGTCACGCGGACGGCACGCTCGTCAACGCGCTGCTGGCCCACTGCGGCGACACCCTGTCCGGCATCGGCGGGGAAAAGCGCCCCGGCATCGTCCACCGCATCGATAAGGACACGTCCGGCCTCATCATCGCGGCCAAGAATGACTTTGCGCACGCCGCGCTGGCCGCACAGCTGAAGGATCACAGTCTGGCCCGGACGTATGTGTGCATTGTCTGCGGCAAGATCAAGGACGATTCCGGCACCATCGATGCGCCCATCGGCCGCCACCCGGCCGACCGCAAGAAAATGGCCGTCACGGAGAAAAATAGCCGCAGCGCCGTGACGCACTGGCGCGTATTGGAGCGCTTTTCCGGCTATACGCTCGTCGAGTGCAAGCTGGAAACGGGCCGGACGCACCAGATCCGCGTCCACATGGCCTATCGCGGCCACCCGATTTTGGGCGATATGGTCTACGGCCATAAAAAGCCCGAGCTGGGGCAGGACAGCCAATGCCTGCACGCAAAGGAACTCCGCTTCGTGCACCCGCGCACGGGGCAGCCCGTGACCGTCTGCTGTGAGCTGCCGGACTATTTTACCGCGCTTCTGGAAAAGCTGCGCGCAAGGGCTTGACATTCCAGTCCCGTTCTGCTACCATGATGCCATCTTCGAAATGAGGTCGTTATGATGTACGTTTCCGCCATGTTCGCGTTTATCTTTACCTTTACTGGCTTGCAGTAAGGGTAATTTGTGATGCGCAGAAACGAAGTCAGGTTCGCAACGCGGCACAGATTACGCTGTGCCGCGTTTTTCGTTTGTATTTTCTGAAAGGATGGATATCGCTATGGAACTTTCTGATTACAGAGCACAGATCGACCGGATCGACGCGGAGCTTCTGCAGCTGTTTGCCGAGCGGATGCAGACGGCTGCGGGGATCGCGGCGTATAAAAAATCGCACGGCCTGCCGGTTCTGGACGCTGGGCGGGAGCGCGAGAAGCTGGCGCAGATCGTAAAGGCCGCGCCGGAGGATCTGCAAGAGGAGGCCGTGAGCCTCTACCGGCTGCTGTTCTCCCTCAGCCGCAGCTATCAGCGCGATCTGCTGGACGAAAAGACGGCGCTTCCGGCGCTTCTCAAAGCGGCGCTGGAGCAGACGCCGCAGCTCTTCCCGCCCACAGCAGCCGTTGCCTGCCAGGGCGTTGAGGGTGCGTATTCGCAGCAGGCCTGCGACAAGCTGTTCCAGCATCCGAGCGTATTCTTCTGCGCGACATTTGACAAGGTCTTCTCCGCCATCGAGCAGGGCCTGTGCCAGTACGGCGTTCTGCCGCTGGAAAACAGCACGGCAGGCTCGGTCAACGCGGTGTACGACCTCATGCAGAAGCACAATTTCTCCATCGTCCGCAGCGTCCGCCTGCGCGTAGATCACAGTCTGCTGGCCCTGCCGGGCGTAAAGCTGTCCGAAATTCGCGAGGTTGTCTCGCACGGACAGGCGCTGGAGCAGTGCTCCGAATTTTTGAAGCAGCTGCCGAACGTGACCGTGACCCGCTGCGAAAACACGGCGGCGGCAGCCCGCATGGTCGCCGGAGCGGGACGGCGCGATCTCGCCGCCATCGCCTCGCCAGCCTGCGCGGAAATTTACGGCCTGCAGCCGCTGCAGGAGCGCGTGCAGAACGAGCATGGCAACTACACCCGCTTCATCTGCATCGCGGCCAAGCCCGAGGTCTATCCCGGCGCCGACCGGACGAGCCTGCTCGTCACGCTCTCCAACGAACCCGGCAGCCTCTATCAGGTGCTGGCCCGCATCTATGGCCGGGGCATCAACCTGACAAAGCTGGAAAGCCGCCCCATTCCCGGCTCGGACGACACGTTCCGGTTCTACTTCGATCTCGAAGCCTCCGTCTACTCACCGGAGCTGCCGAAGCTCCTCGGCGAGCTGGAATCCGTCTGCGAACACGTCTGCTATCTCGGCAGCTATTCCGAAACGGTTTGAGATGACCGGAGTCAGTCTGAACACACGAAAAGGCTCTCCCTTGCGCGCAAGGGGAGCCTTTTCGTGCGTAAAGCTTACTGCGACACCGTATACAGCGCGTAGAAATAGCCCTTCTGTTCCATCAGCTCGTCGAAGGAGCCGGACTCTGCGATGCGGCCGTCCTTCAGGACGAGAATGCCGTCATAGCGGCGCAGCGCCGCCTGCTCCAGCGTGTGCGTGACGACAATGCGTGTGACGCCGGACAGGGACAGGATATCGTCCGTGACCTGATGCGCCGTCTGCGCGTCCAGCGCGGCGGTGGCCTCGTCGGCCAGCAGAACGGAGGCATGCTTCAGAAGACTCCGCGCGATGGAGATGCGCTGCTTCTCCCCGCCCGACAGCCCGCTGCCGTTTTCGCCGCACAGATAATCCTCCCCGCGCTCGGCGATCAGCGTCGACAAACCGGAGAGCTCGATGGCCCGATCGACCTCTGCCGTTGGGAACTCACGGAACATTGTGATATTATTCCGGATCGAAGCGTTAAAAACAAAGACATTCTGCTGGATCATAGAAACAATGTCATATAACGATTCGCTGCTGATCTTTTTCACTTCATGCCCATCGTAACAGATCTTCCCGGAGTAATTCCCGTGGCTTGCCATAAGCAGATTCAGAAGCGTGGATTTCCCGCTGCCGGATGCGCCCACAATAGCATATTTCTTTCCTGCATCAAAAGTGGTATTGATATCATGCAGAATGTCACAGCCTACTTCATAACCAAAGGTCATATGTTCCAATGTGATCCCGCAATTCAACTGCTTCGGAACGAGAGAACCTTCGTCCCGGACATGATCTTCCAGGGAATCAGCAAGCTTATCGATCAGTGCAGCTGCCGCCTTTCGGGATGCAAGCTGTTCCGGCAATTCGCGAATGGGGGTTATTACATACGCAGTCAAGTCAACAAAAAGGATCAATACACCCGGTGTGATCCCCCGGCCGGACAGAGCAAGCCACGCTCCGACTAAAAATGTCCCGAGCTGTGCGGTGACTCCGGCTGCTCCGGCCAACGTGCTGACGACCGTTACCTGCTTTCGCTTCTCGCATTTTGCCTGTTCCACTTCAGCATTGTTCTTTGAAAAAATTTTGAAAATTGCGGTTTCTGCTCTGAAACTTTTGATCACCGCAAACCCGCTTAAGCTGTCCTTTAAAGTAGCTGTTAATTCACTGTTTTTCTCGGATATTTTTCGCTCTGCTTTTTCGATGCGATTGCCAGTGATATAGGAAGCGCCTATGGGCAGAACAAAGAACAGGCAGGCAACGACGGTCATCATCGGACTGTATGCGATCATCATGATGAGAGCGCCGAGCAGCATGACAAGCGAGAACAGAATATTGAATTGCGCATCCAGATAGCTGTTTTCGATCGTTGCCGCATCATTGGAGAACGCAGATATGTAATTCGCGGTATTTTCAGCACCAAAGGCCGAGATGCTTTTTCTTGTCAGCTTACAGAATGCGTAATTCTTATATTGCTTCATCGCTTTTTCCATAAAGCACGGCTTGGAAAAGTAACTCGCAGTCTTCAGTAAGATGATCGCTGCAATGACGCTGAGAACGAACCAAAGCAGAGCAGACAATGCAAAGGAGCCGGGGACGCCGGACACAGCGTCGATCATTTGCTGGAGCACCCACGCGATATAAAGGTTCAGCGCGGAGGTGAGCAGGGACGAAAGGAGCGCGGCCGCAAATGCGATATGATTCTTTTTATAAAATTGTGCCGTATATTCTCTGCGTTTATTCTTCATTCTGAATCCTCATCCATCGTGTGAGCAGCATTGGTTCATCGCTGTCCGCAAGAATCGTATCAATGACATCCATGGCGGTACTGCCCATGTCATCATAGGCTGTTGCGGCTTCTGCTGCGGAAACAAACCGGATATTCCGTGCATCGTAATTCGGCTCCCGGTCAAAGGCAGTCGCGGCGACCTTCGCTTTTCTGAGACTGTCCGCAGCATCCTCCTTTTGCTCCAAACGCCAGAGCACATCCGCGCGGACCGCCCAAAGGGCTGCTTCGCTCTTGTCCAGATAGCTTCGCTTCTGCGGACACTTCAGCCCTGGATAAAACGCCAATGCCCAATCCAGTAAAAGCAGCGCGTTTTCATAGTCCCTCTGCTTGCAATATAGATTGAGATAGCCCATGACGATCTGCATATGGGTGACGGTCAGATCCAGCAGTGCGGCCGAAAGATACGGAAGCGCTCCTTTTGCGTCATTACAGGAAGATGCAAGCACCTCCCCGATCTTCGGATGATTGAGCCGGCAGGGATTGTTCTTCTTCAGGATCTCCAGACCTTTTTCGGTCTGTCCAAGGGAAATATACACCTGTGCCATTTCCAAATGAATGGATACCTCGCTGATCTCAGGGTCAGTATTCTGCCCGATCAGCAGGCAGGCATGGCGATACAGAGAAATTGCTCTTTCGGAATAAGCAGGGTTTTTCAGATACAGCCCCTTTACACGGTAGATCCTTGCGCTGCGATAGACGATCTCAAAGCAGTTCGGATACCGCTGCAGCGCTTTTTCTACATCGGATATCGCATCAACGGGATCGCTGCCATGAACATGATCTCTGTCATGAACATACTGCTTTAATCGTTCAATGACGCTTTCTCTGTCGTTGTTTCGAAGCTCATATCCAATGAGCACGTCCATGGATACCTGAAACAGGTCGGCCAGCTCGACGATGATCGCCAGCTCCGGCTGGGAAAGCCCCGTTTCCCTTAATTAAAGATATTGTTGGGTAAAAAAGA
>HF990552.1 GCA_000432135.1 Firmicutes bacterium CAG:124 | reverse complement strand
GAGCATCGTACATCGGTTGACCAGCGGGCGGTGGAACGTAATGCGACTTCAGGATGATTCTCGCCAGAAGTTCGCGGTAATTTGGAACACCCATGATGCGGAGCTGCAAGCAGCCCGTGTCGTTGCACGGCAGCAGAAAGAGCGGCAGCTTCAGGCAGTCGTAGACCTCGCGGTAGGTTTGCAGGCGCGTGTTTTGCTTCTCTTGCACGGTATCCAGCTCGGAAAGGATTTCCTCATAGCTGGACGCGGCAAAAATTATGGCGCGCTGCTTTGCGGGGATCGCCGCCGTGTGATTCTGGAAAGCGGTCAGCTCATCCGTCAGCGCAACGCAGCCGATATTGGGACTGACCCAGTGGATCGCGCACATGAGGTTGCCGGTATGGAGCAGCGCCGCCACACGGGTGCTGCCCCACGGATTGGCGCCGCGATTACGGGCAATCATGGGGAGGAACATCGCCTGTTCGCACAGCGCGGAAACATCTGTCGTAAAAACGGAAACGCCCGCATGATATACGGTGAGCATCAGCTTTGCTTGCCGGATGCGGCGTATGGTATCAGCGGCTTTGTAAGCCGGAGCAACTGCGGCAGGGAGCTTTGGAAAAGCAGCTTCGAGCAGTCGATTCCCGGAAGCAGTCAGTGTGTAGGCTTGTGCGGGCAAATAGAGTTTTATCAGGCGGAGAATTTCAAGATTCTGAACCTCAATCTTGGAAAACACATTGGTCAGATCTTCCGCCAGCACAAAGCGGCACCAGCGGAGAAAGCGCAGGATATCAAGGTCGC
>HF990551.1:10007-18727 GCA_000432135.1 Firmicutes bacterium CAG:124 | reverse complement strand
TATCGCGTCAAGCAAATCCACTCCTTTTTTGAAAATAAAAAAGGGCCGGAGTCTTATTGCTAAAACTCCGGCCCATGCCATGCTGCTATTACATTGTCTGCTCCTGCGAGGCTCGTTCCAATGCTTCCTCCTGCTGACGGACGCGCTCGTCCAGATCCGGCACGCACACCCTGATCTGCTGCTGGATTCCGCGGATCATTTCTTCCTGCATATCCGTCAGCTCAAAGAAGTCCTCATCCACGGAATCGGCGCAGCAGCGGAATATCTCAGTCAGCTGCTCCGGGCTGAAAAGCTGTTCCTTTGGGATAAGCCCGGAGCGTGTGGCGAAATCCTGCTTGGCGGCATCGTAGTTCTCCATGAAATAGTGCCCGTGTACCACGCCCGTGCGGTCATAGTCCCAATCCCATGTGACGAATTGAACGCCGTATTTGCTTGGAGTACCTGCCAGCACCGTGGCGCCAAAGTCAGCGAGGATGCGGTAGTCGCCATCCAGTCCACTGGCTTTGAGCTGCGGAGCGGTTTCCATAGCGGCCATATACTCCAGCGTCTTCGCGGCGATGTCCTCGACGCGATATAGGGCATCCTCTGCCTGGGGCGTGTCCGCGTCCTCCCGACGATAGAACACACTGCCCTTGCCGGTGATGCGGCAGAGGGGTGCGCCGTTCCAAAGGACAGGCAACTGCTCTCCCTCCACCGGCAGGGTTCCAAAGCCTGCACGGTGCAGGGGAATACGGACCTCTTCAAGGTAGCGAAGCTGACGGCTTGTGTTTTGGGTGTCCATGTGAGCGATCCTCCTGTTGTAAAAAAATAAGGCCGGAGAGGTCTTCTCCAGCCTGTCGTTTCAGACGCTGCAGCCAGCGCCCTTTTAGAAATTGAAAAAGGGCGCCGCTTTTTCAGCTGTCAAAGCCGACAAAACGACGCCCAAATATTTGTGATACTTTTTCTGCGATGATGCCGCTTTTTTCGAGAGAAAAGTCCTCTCTAAAAGGGCGCTGGAGGTTGGAAACTGTCCAGGACATGAGATCCTCCAGTTCAAATCCGGTCAGTTGCTCCGAAACCTCCATAAAAATCTATGGTTCAAAAGAAGAAATCCGGGCTCGAAAAAGCCCGGAAACGGTTGATGCGCCTGGCTTTGCGCCAGACGCATCTATACCGGTAATTCTTTATGGAGCTGCTGGGCAGATTCGAACTGCCGACCTCGTCATTACCAATGACGCGCTCTACCGACTGAGCTACAGCAGCAAGTCTCTTTCTCAAGAGCGCTCCGTTATTATAGCATAAAGTCGGGATTTGTCAAGTGGTGATTTTCGTTTTTTTATTTTTTCCGTGAAAATACAGGGCGGCGGTGAAATGTTCACAATTCCTTTTCCTGCCGTTCACAGTTCGGACACGATTTGCCCGTATACTCTTAATCAAGGATTTACCCAATCCTCTCTTTCTTCTCTTTTTCTTTTCTTTCTTCAAACAAAGGCCCGCAGCCGAAGGCTGCGGGTTTTTGTTTGTTTATTTCGTGTAGTCGAATTCAAAATCGTAGATGCTGACGGTGTCGCCGTCCTCGATGCCCTGCTCCTCCAGGCGGTCGAACAGGCCGCTTTTGCGCAGCTGGCGGTCGAAGTACATACGGGACTCGTAATCGTCGAAGTTGATATCGTTCAGAAGCTTCTGGAGCCACTTGCCGGACACGACCCACAGATCGTCGTAGCGCTCGATCTGCAATTCGTCCGCGTCGCCCGCCTCGGCCAGAGGCTTGACGTACTCCGGCTCGTAGATCGTGACGGGCGGGAGCGCGGCAAGCTTGCCTGCGATGGTCTTCATCAGCTCGCGCGTGCCCTGCGTCGTGGCGGCGCAGATGGTGTAGAATTCATACCCCTTGGCCTCGACGTGGGCACGGAGGCGTTCGAGATTATCGCTGTCCGGCGGCAGAAGATCGACCTTGTTGGCCGCGACGAGCATCGGCCGCTCGGCAAGCTCAGGCGAATACTGCCGCAGTTCTTCGTTGATCTTTTCAAAATCATCGACCGGGTCGCGATCCTCGCTGCCGGAGACGTCGACGATGTGGACGAGCAGGCGGCAGCGGTCGATATGGCGCAGGAAATCATGACCGAGGCCGACGCCGTCCGCCGCACCCTCGATGATACCGGGGATATCGGCCATGACGAACGAAACGCCGTCGGCGACGTAGATCACGCCGAGATTCGGATAGAGCGTGGTGAAGTGGTAGTTTGCGATCTTCGGATGCGCGTTGGAGGTGACGGACAGAAGCGTCGACTTGCCGACGTTCGGGAAGCCGACAAGGCCCACGTCGGCCAGCAGCTTGAGTTCCAGAATGACGTCGTGCTCCTCGCCGGGGAGGCCTGCCTTGGCAAAACGCGGCACCTGCCGGGTCGGCGTTGCGAAGTGCTGGTTGCCCCAGCCGCCCCGGCCTCCCTTGCAGAGGACGAAATCGGCGGAATCGGACATATCCTTGATGATCTCGTTCGTGGCCAGATCGCGCACGACGGTGCCTCTGGGCACCTTGATGATCAGGTTTTCGCCATTTTTGCCGCGGCAGCGCTTGCCCTGTCCGTTCTCGCCGTTCGGCGCGGTATATTTGCGCTTGTAGCGGAAGTCCATCAGCGTGGACAGGTTATCATCGACGCGCAGGACGATGGAGCCGCCGTTGCCGCCGTCGCCGCCGTCCGGGCCGCCTGCGGCAACGTATTTTTCCCGGTGGAAGGCCACTGCGCCGTTGCCGCCCGCACCGGCCTTGACCGAGATTCTGACTTTATCAATAAACATGAGGCGCCTCCTCTGTTTGTAAGGATTTTAATATATTTTTCCATATCTCCGGATAGTTCTCCCGATAATAACGCGCGCAGTCGGAATCCGGAGCTTTCCAGATTGCTTTCTTCCGGATCTCTTCGGAAATGGCTTTTTCCAGCCATGCGCGCTTTTTTGCGAATTTCTCCGGGTCGGATGCGAAATGCGCGTAGTCCAGCAGCAGGATATTGCCCGCCTCCTGCTCGCGCAGGAACGCTACATAGGCGTCCGGGATATACTCAGCGCCGACGATGCGGACAGGCTGCGCGGATACAAACTCGTTCGGAATTTCTGTCTTTTCGTAGTCCCCATCCTCACAGGTGTAGAGCCAGCCGGATTTTCCGGCGTAGAGCTTTTTCAGCGCATTGGGGAACGGATCGTCGAAATACAGCTTGCCCTGCCGGGTATATCCATATGCGTATTCATAATTCCGGATGAGATAGAACAGCGCCATGGCGCAAAGATGTCAGGCAGACCTGCGTGGGCTTGTCAAAAAACGGGGACTTTCTCGGTTCGAGTATTTGCAGACCGCCTGTCGGCGAAGCGTGGTAATAGGTCATACCGGCCTCCCTTTTAAGAAAAAACCCCGAACGGGACTCGTTCGGGGTTTTTACAACAAAATTACTGTTCTGCGTAGACAGAGCACATCTTGCGATCCTTGCCCATACGCTCGAACTTGACCTTGCCGTCGATCAGAGCGAACAGCGTGTCATCCTTGCCGATACCGACGTTGTTGCCCGGATGAATGTGCGTGCCTCTCTGACGAACGAGGATGTTGCCAGCCAGAACGAACTGACCGTCAGCGCGCTTCGCGCCGAGTCTCTTCGATTCAGAATCGCGGCCGTTCTTGGTGGAGCCGCCGCCTTTCTTATGTGCGAAGAACTGGAAACTGATATTAAGCATCGTTTTGCACCTCCAAAACTTCGATATAATCAGGATAGTCATCCCGCAGAGAACATAATGTGAGCATCATGCCGGAGAGAACCGCCTGTACGGCCTCTTCGCTTTCACACGCTGCGGGAAGGGTTAAGGTGATCCGGGCCTCGTCTTCATTCACCCTGGTTTTCGCATGCTCGCCGAGCACATCGTTGATCGTGCACTCTGCAAGCTTGACGGCTGTAGAAACAGCTGCGCACACAATGTCGCTGCCCGCCTCTGCATAGCCGCTGTGGCCCGAACAGCAGAATCCGGTGATCCTGCCCTCGTGATCGAAAAATTCGACGCGCGTCATAAATTACAGCGCGATCTTTTCGATCTGCACCTTGGTGTACGGCTGTCTGTGGCCCTGGAGGGACTTGGAGTCCTTCTTCGGGCGGTACTTGAAGACGCGGATCTTCTTGCCCTTGCCATTCTTCAGCACCTTAGCCTCAACCTTAGCACCTGCAACTGTGGGGGTACCGAACTTGGAGTCAGCACCGTCGACAACTGCCAGAACCTGATCGAAGGTGACGGTCTGCTCAGCCTCCGCCGCGAGCTTCTCGATGTAGATCACATCGCCCTCCTTGACGTTGTACTGCTTACCGCCGGTAACGATAATAGCCTGCATATTCGTTTGCACCTACCTTTTCTTTCGTAGACTCGCTCTTGAGGTGTGCCGGAGCAGCTTTTGACCTCTTTAATGCGGCTTATGGATTATACCAGAGATTTTTCTCCGTGTCAAATACTTTTTTACGGAAAATCGCTTATTTTTCCGCCGCTTTGATCTTTTCCTCCGTATCCTCGCGGACGGCCTCGCGCAGCTTCGTCAGATAGGGAGAAAACGCGACGGCGTCATAGGCGTATGTCCGGTTGAGGTCATATTCCAGCGGCTCCCACGAGCGGATATCGGACTCATTGTGCTGGATGACGGCTTCGAGCTTGTCCAGCGCCTTATAGAGCTTCGCTTCGTCTGTCTGCAGCGCGCCCATTTCGGTATACAGCGCGGCCAGCTCCGTATTATACGGGGCCGGGAGCGACGCGACCCAGCTAAACAGCGCGGTATCCTCCTTTTTCTCGTCGCTTGCGGACTTCAAAAACGTCGGGATATCGCCGGTGAAGCACTCGCCAAGATCGTGGATCAGGCACATTTTGATGACCTTGTCCATATCGAGCGCCGGGAATTCGTCCTTCATAAAGAATGCCGTCAGTGCAAGCCGCCAGCTGTGCTCGGCGACGCTTTCGCGGCGGCCCCTGCTCGTCTCGCAGTGGCGCAGCTCGTCCTTGAGGCGCTCAGCAATATGTAACACATCCAGTAATGCACGCACTTCCATACCTGTTTCTCCTTTTTTGATTTATGACAGCACCAATTGAATTGCTTCGCGGATATTGCGCACGCGCAGCAGCTCCATGCCGTCGGGCGCGGTGATATTGCCCGTCCCGTGGCGCGGGATGATACAGGTCTTGAATCCGGTGCGGGACGCCTCGGACAGGCGCTGCTGCAAGCCGGTCACGGCGCGGATCTCGCCCGTCAGGCCGACCTCGCCGATGGCGGCGGTCGCCGGATCGATGGGCTTATCGCGGAAGCTGGACGCGGCGGCAAGCACAAGGGCCAGATCGGCGGCAGGCTCGTCCAGCTGCAAGCCGCCGATGACGTTCACATACGCATCCGACATCCCAAGATTCACGCCGCCGCGCTTTTCCAGCACGGCCAGCATGAGATTTGCCCGGTTAAAATCAAAGCCGTCCGCCGTGCGGCGGGGGACGTTGAAATTCGTCCGCGCGACAAGCGCCTGAATTTCTGCCAGAACCGGGCGCGTACCCTCCATCACGCAGGCCACGCACGTACCGGGGGCATTTAATGGCCGTCCGGCCAGCAGCATTTCGGACGGATTCGGGACTTCGAGCAGTCCCCTGCCCTCCATTTCGAACACGCCGATCTCGTTTGTCGAGCCGAAGCGGTTCTTGGCTGCGCGCAGGATGCGGTAGCTGCTGGCGTGCTCGCCCTCGAAAAACAGCTCGCAGTCAACCATGTGCTCGAGCACCTTCGGCCCCGCGATCGCGCCCTCCTTATTGACATGGCCGACGACAAAGACGGTCACGCCGCTGCTCTTGGCCAGCTGCATGAGGGCCATGGTGCAGTCCTTGACCTGCGAGATGCTGCCGGGGGCAGAGGTATTCTCCGGGCTGTAGAGCGTCTGGATGGAGTCGGCAATGAGAATATCCGGCTGCACCTCGTCGACAGCGCTTAAAATCTCGGAAAGATCCGTCTCCGAGAGGATATATAATTCGTCCGACGCGACTTGCAGCCGGTCGGCACGCATTTTGATCTGCTTTTCCGATTCCTCGCCGGAAACATAGAGGATGCGGAGCGTTTTTCCCAGATACGCGCAGATTTGCAAAAGCAGCGTCGATTTGCCGATGCCGGGCGCGCCGCCCACCAGAATCAGCGATCCGCGCACGCCGCCGCCGCCCAGAACGCGGTCAAGCTCCTGCATACCGGTGGAGAAGCGGATCTCCTGCTCCCCTGTCACCTCTTTGAGCTTTTTCGGAACGGCACGCGCGATGCCTGCCCGGCCTGCCGCCTTCGCGGCAGGCGCTTTTTTGTCCTCAAACTCCACGATGGAGTTCCATGCCCCGCAGGCGGGGCACTGGCCCTGCCAGCGCGGCGTTTCGTTGCCGCATTGCTTGCAGACAAAAACGGTTTTAGATTTCATTCGGATGCTCCTCTGACAGCCACACGGACAGCGTTCCCGCGATCACGGCGGCCAGCTTTTTCTGATACTCCGGCTGCAAGAGCCGCTGTTCTTCCTCGTAATTGGATAAAAATCCGCATTCGACCAGCACGCCGGTGCAGCCGATATGCTCCATGAGATACACGCCGTCCGATTTTTTGCACTGCCGGCGGTTGCCCGGCTCGAGGCCCAGCGCCAGATTGGCCTGCAGCTGCTCGGCCAGCGCCTGACTGCCGGGCGTTTTCGCGTAGAAGACCTGTGCGCCGTGGTACTTGCCCTCGGTGAAGAAGTTCTGGTGCACGCTCAGAAGCAGCGCATCCTCCGTCTGGTTCACTGTCTCAGTCCGGTTTTTGATGTCCGAAACTTTTTTCTCCGAGATCGTGCGGCAGCCGTCTGAATAGACAGCCGTATCAGTCTCGCGGATCATGCTGACCCGCACGCCGCACAGGCGCAGAAGGTCGCGCAGGCGCAGCGAAATATCCAGATTCAGCGCCGCCTCCGACGTGCCGGAAACGCCGGTCGCGCCGCCGTCCTCCCCGCCGTGCCCTGCGTCGAGCACGACGGTCGTTCCGCCGGGCTGCATAGCCGCCGTCTGCGCGCTTCGATGTGTCAGAACGGCGAAGACGCAGAAATACAGAACGGTCGCAAACAGCATGACCGGCATCATGATCTCTACCCATTTTTTCATATGATCACCCCATACAAGCGTATGAGGGACAAGAAAAGTATAGCATGGATTTTTCGGTTTGAAAAGGTCGATTATGCGTCCTGAAAGACAGGCTGTACGGCTTCGCCCCAAAGCTGCGCCGCGGCTGCCTCTGCAAAACCACGCTCCTCCTGCGAAAATGGGCGGAACTGCGTGATAAGCAGGCGCTTTCCGCTGTGCTTCCAGCGGCCCGCTACGCTGCCGTGCAGCAGCACCGGCGGCATGACGATGCCGGACAGACTGAAAATGCCGCGCAGATACTCCGGCGGGAGAAATACGCTCTGCTTTTTCTCATAGCCCAGCATCAGCGGGTCGAAGCCCGCCAGCAGCAAGCAGTCCGGAAGCGACTGTCCTGGTGCTCTTCCGGAATCCAGACTGAACAGCTGCTGCCCCTCGTATTTGGCTGCTTTCACAGGAAGCCGGGCCAGCCGCTTTTCGATCTCCGCCTGCGAGGTACCGAAATAATAGGCTGCATCCCGGACGGAAGCCGGGCCGTAATTCGTGAAATACCGGCGCGTCTGTTCCAGCAGTGCGTCCTGCTCCTCCATCGGTGTGAATGCCGGACAGAGGCGGAACGCCTTTTCCTCGCTGACCGTGCCGCAGAGAAAGCCACGCTCGCAGAGCTCGCGTATGCCGCCGCCCCAGGGATGGAATATGCTGCCCTCCTCCGCCTGCGTCATTCCGGCAGCGCGGCAGCGGGCTTTCAGGGCCTCGCGCGTCATTGGCCCTTGCGCAAGTGCATCGATGATCAGGTCCGAAAAGTATGCCTGCCGCTTCGGTGTAAGCGCCCAGTTCGGGCGCTGGTTCCAGAATGACGGAACAGTCCAGTCCCGACTCCGGTACCGGCAGCCAGTGTGCAGGAACAACGGAAGGTCGGCTTCTGCAAAGATGTGCATTGTGCCGCGGAGCGTCCAGCCCTTCACAAGGCCGTCCGCCGCGTGCGCTGCGTCATACGCCGTGCTGCGCAGGCGCATGGCATGCAGTGCGTTGGAGAGAAACTGCGCCTGAAGGCCGTTCATGGCGCGGAGCACCTCCATACGCTCCCCCGCGCGCAGCAGATATTGATTGGACAGGCGCGCAAGCGCCAGCTCGGTTCGCTCCATACATTCTCCTTTTGATAAGCGCGGCCCCCGGCGCTTTTTTAGCAGACCGGGGGCCGGTATGTCATGATTTGATCGTCAGATGATGCGCCGCCCGCACAGGAAGCGGGTCTTGTAATACGATTCGTCAAGCGAGTTGACGCGGACGCCCGTGGACGGCGTGGAGGCGTGGACGAAGTTGCCGCCGCCGATGTACATACCGACGTGGTTCGCGTAGCCGCTGTAGCCGAAGAAGACGAGGTCACCGACCTGCAGGTCGCTGCGGGAAACGTAGGTGCCCTGCGTCATCTGGTCGTTGGCGACGCGCTTCATGGAGTAGCCGTACTGCGTCAGGACATAGTACATGAGGCCGGAGCAGTCAAAGCCGGTCGACGGACTCGAGCCGCCCCAGACATAGCTGTAGCCGACGAAGCCCATGGCGAAGTTCGCGATCTCGCTGGCTGTGCCGGGGCCGGAGACGGTCCC
>HF990551.1:0-9997 GCA_000432135.1 Firmicutes bacterium CAG:124 | reverse complement strand
CGGAGCCGGAGACGGTCCCGCCGCTGCCGGAGCCGGAGCCGCCGCCCGGCGTGACGGTGCTGTCCTTCTTATCGGCGAGCAGGTCTGCGCGGACATAGGCCGTAATGCCGTTATATTTGATGCGGTACCACTGGTGGCCGTCGGAGGTCGTAGTCGTGATGCCGGTGACGGTGACGGCGGCGTTGTAGCTCAGCTCGCCGACCTTCGTGCTGCCGGTCGTCCAGGAATCGCGGACGTTGATATAACCCGTCTGGCAGACGTACATGGTCTTGCTGATGCTCGTGACGGTGACGTTCAGATTGATCTGGTCAACAACGACCGTCGCGCTCTTGACGTTTTCATCGTAGAACCACTGGATGGTCTTATAGCAGCGCAGGAACATCGTCATGGCTTCCTGCCGGCTGGCGTTGTCCTTGGGGTTCAGATACGTGCCGTTTCCAAGCTTCGTGCCCTGCACGTAGGAATAGCTCACGCAGATCTGCGCGGCCTCCTTCGCCCATGCGGAGATCGATCCGGCGTCGGCAAAGCCATTCAGCGCGCCGTCTTTCGCCTTGGGGGAGAACGCAGCCGCCGTGCAGAAATTCTCGATGAGCTTGAAGAATTCCTGCCGCGTCAGCAGCTGCTTCGGGCGGAACGAGCCGTCCTCGTAGCCGTTGACGATGCCGTACAGATGGGCCTTGACAATATTCTCATTCGACGTATCCGTAAAGCCGGTGAACGTTTCGTTCGACATATCGATATCGTTGCCGGTGGCCTTTTCGAATGCGTAGACGGCCAGCTCGCACATCTCGCCGCGCGTGATGTTCTTGGTCAGATCAAGGCCGTTAAAGGACGCGGGCATCAGGCCGAGCTTGTTGATCTCGTCATAGTTTGTTTGGAACCAGCTGCTATAGTTGTTGTTCGCGCCGAGCGCGGCCGCGCTCATGGACAGAAGCAGCACGGCGCACAGCAGCAGGCACAGCGGTTTTCTTGCCTTTCGCATGGTTTACAGACTCCTTTTTTCCGTTCCCGGACCGGAACGGCACATTTTCGAGACAATTCGACTGCATTATATCAGATTATGACAACCATTACAAGCACAATTTTGTAAATCTTTCGTAACCAGTTGAGTTTTGCGAAAAAATATGATATAAGTGTGATATGAAGTTACGAGTGATGACCGCAGTGCTTGCCTGCAAGCTCTGCCGGGCCCTGATCCGCCTGCTGGGCAGAGGCGGCACGGATTTTCCCGGGCGCGTGGCGCTCAAGCTCTGCCCGAATCTGCTGGGTGAACTTGCAAGGAACGTGACGACCGTGATCGTCACGGGCACCAACGGCAAGACCACGACCTCGCGCATGATCGAGCAATCGTGGCAGGACGCTGGAATCTCTTACTTTGCAAATAAATCCGGCGCAAACCTCCTGTCCGGCGTCACGGCGGAATTCGCCGTCCACTCCACGCTCACGGGCCGCTGCAGATATTCGCACGCGCTCATTGAGTCGGACGAGGCGGCGCTGAAATTCATCAGCAAATATGTCGACGCGAAGGTGATCGTCTACACGAACGTCTTCCGCGACCAGCTCGACCGCTACGGCGAGGTCACGCATACGCTCAGCAAGCTGCGCGTCGGCGCGCAGAACAGTCCGAACGCCGTTCTGTGCCTGAACGCGGACGATTCGCTCATTACCAGCCTGCACGACGACGTGCCGAACCCCGTTATTTTCTACGGCATCAGCACGCCGCTCTATGAGGAGCAGGTTTCGGACCTCTCCGACGCGCCGTACTGCATCAAGTGCAAGAGCGAATATCAATACGACTTTGTGACCTACGGCCATCTGGGCGGCTACCGCTGCCCGCGCTGCGGCTATGCCCGTCCGAAGCCGGATATCTGCGTCAGCAAGGTCATTCTGAGCGACGAGGAGCGCTCCGAGGTTGTCTTCCGCGACGGCGAAACGGAGATCCCCGCAACGGTCAATCTGCCGGGCGGATACAATATTTATAACGCCTGCGCGGCCATGGCGGCAGCAAAGGCCATGGGGCTGGAGCTTCCGAAGGCGGCGCAGTCGCTGTCCCGCTTTGCCTGCGGCTTTGGGCGCATGGAGAAATTCGAGATCAATGGCACGGACGTGCGCATGATTTTGATCAAGAATCCAGCGGGCTGCAACCAGGTGCTGAGCTTCCTGACGCAGCGGACCGAGCCGTTCGTCTTCGCCGCCTGTCTCAACGACCGGACACAGGACGGCCGCGACGTCAGCTGGATCTGGGACGTCTCCTTTGAGCGTCTGGTAGACATGGGCGATACGCTCCGTGAGGTCTATCTGTCCGGCACGCGGGCGGAGGATATGGCCCTGCGCTTCCTCTACGCCGGATTTCCGAAGGAAAAGCTGCACGTGCAGAAGGACTACGGCGCGCTCATGGAGGAGGCGACGGCGCATAAGCTGCCGGTCTTCGTCATGCCGACGTACACGGCCATGCTGGCTCTGCGCGGCACGATCAGCAAAACGTATGGCTACAAGCAATTCTGGGAGTAAGCTATGGAACTGAACATCTATCATTTATATCCCGACGTTCTGAACCTCTACGGCGACCGCGGAAATGTCCTGTGTATGCAGCGGCGGCTGGAATGGCGCGGGATGCAGGCAAACATTGTCCCGGTCCCCATCGGGGTGAAACTTGCCGCGAAGGACTGCGATCTGCTCTTCATCGGCGGCGGACAGGACTTTGAGCAGGAGATCCTGATGCACGATCTGAAGGGCGAAAAGACGGCAGAGCTGAAAGCCGCCATCGAGGACGGCGTGCCCGTGCTCGCCATCTGCGGCGGGTATCAGATGCTGGGCCAGTATTACAAGACCTGGGACGGCAAGCAGTGTGACTTTACCGGCGCGCTCGATCTTTACACCGTCGGCTCCGAGCAGCGTATGATCGGCAATTATATGTTCACGTGCGACGAGGCGGACTGTAAAATTGTCGGCTTTGAAAACCACTCCGGCAAGACGTATCTCGGCTCCGGCGTGAAGCCGCTCGGCAAAGTCCTCGAGGGATACGGCAACAACGGCGAGGACGGGACGGAGGGCGCACGCTACAAAAACGTCTTCGCGTCCTATTCCCACGGCTGTCTGCTGCCCAAAAACCCGAAGCTGGCCGATCTGATCCTCAAGCTTGCGCTCGAACGCAAATATGGCAAAGTGGAGCTTCCGCCCCTTGCCGACGAGTTTGAAACTGCCGCGCACAACTATATGGAAGCCCGACTGAGCCGGAAATAAATGCTCCGGGCCGCTGCAAATCCGCAGCGGCCCGGTTTTTTATGTGTTCTCTCTGACCCAGTGGACTGCGAAGTCCGCGAAGCGGGTGGCGGCAGGGGCATCGGTCGCAGCGGCAAGAGCAATGGTGCGGCTGGCGGGCGGGTCGATGGGGCGGATCTCCACGCCGTCTGTGTTGCCGCGCAGCAGCAGGGACGGCATGATGCTCACGCCCAGTCCCTGCCGGACCATGGCGATAACGGCATAATCATCCTTCGTCTCAAAGCGGATGTTTGGCCGGGCCTTGACTGCATGAAACGCACGGCGCACGTCATGATTGGAGGATTCCAGGAGCGAAATAAACGGCTCCTTTGCCAGCTCCTCGACCCGGCAGACCGGACTTTGCCCCAATGGATGCCCCTTCGGCAGGACGGCGGCCAGCGCATCCTCGTACAGCGGTGTGCAGCGGCAGCCAGGACGGGCGGGAAGCGTTGTAAACGCAAGATCGACGCTGCCGTCGCCGAGCCAGGTGTCGATATCATGATAGTCGCCGTTGAAAAGCTGGAAATCCACCTGCGGGTGCTCCTTCTGGAACTGCATCATCATGGCGGGCAGCCAGTGCGTGGCGACACTGGTGAACGTACCGATGCGGATCTTGCCGGTAACGAGCGTATGCAGGCGTTCCGCCGCCTGCCGCAGCAGCCTTTCCTGCCGCACGATCTCGTGAATATAGGGCATCATCTGCTCGCCCTCCGGCGTGAGGCGTGCGCCGGTGCGCGTGCGCTTCAAAAGCGGCAGCTGAAGCTCCGCCTCGATGGCGGAGAGCATATGGCTGACGCCGGACTGCGTAAGGCCCAGCTCCTGCGCGGCCTTTGTCAGAGACTGCAGCTCCACTGTTTTTTCAAAAGCCTCATATTTTTTCGTATCCATACTGAAAAACCTCTTGCTTTTTTCACTTTAACGTGTTATCATACGCGCATATTATGAAGTTCCTTGATATTATACATGAATATTTGTAATGTGTCAAGAGAAAGAAACGGAGAAATGCGTTATGAGTGGAGCAAATCTGCAGCATCTGCTGGCCATGATTTTGTATATGGCCGCTGTCGTCGGCATCGGCATTTATTTTGCCGGACGCGCGAATAAGGATGCCGAGTCGTATTTTCTCGGCGGACGCAGCCTCGGCCCGTGGGTCACGGCGTTCAGCGCGGAGGCGTCCGATATGTCCGGCTATCTGCTGATGGGGCTGCCCGGCCTTGCGTATTGGACGGGCCTTGCGGACGCGGGCTGGACATGCATCGGGCTTGCCATCGGCACGTACCTCAACTTCCTGATCGTTTCGAAGCGGCTGCGCCGGTATTCCATCGCCGTGAACGCATTCACGCTGCCGGACTTCTTCTCGAACCGTTTCCATGAGAAGAAAAAGATCATCATGACGATCTGCTCACTCATTATCATCATTTTCTTCAGCGTCTACGCGGCGCAGTGCCTGTCCACGTGCGGCAAGCTGTTCGCAAATCTGTTCGGCTTCTCCTACGGCGGCATGATGATCGTCGCTGCCGTGTTCGTGCTGGCCTACACGTTCCTCGGCGGATATCTGGCCGAGAGCGCGTCCGATTTCATGCAGGGCGTTGTGATGGTCACGGTGCTGGTGCTGATCCTGATCCTGTCGGTCGTTTCCGCAGGTGGACTGAACACAGTCATCGAAAACGCGAAGAGCATTGACGGCTTCTTCTCCATGGTGCGCACGGCGACGCCCTCGACCACAGAGGTCAACGTTTTTGGTGCAGGCCGTCCTTACGGCGCGCTGTCCATTGCGTCCTGCCTTGCGTGGGGTCTTGGCTATTTCGGTATGCCGCAAGTGCTGCTGCGGTTCATGGGCATCCGCTCCGAGCATGAGCTGGGCCGCTCCCGCCGTGTGGCGATCATCTGGGTCGTGATCTCGATGGCCGCCGCCGTGTTCATCGGCGTCGTGGGCCGCAGCGTCGCGGGGCTTGATTATCTGTCCAACAACGATGCGGAAAATATCTTCATTGACGCGGCGACGTCCTATCTGCCGCCGATCCTCGCGGGCTTCGCCTGCGCGGGCGTGCTGGCCGCGGCGATCTCGTCCTCTGATTCGTATCTGCTGATCTCGGCCAGCGCCGTCAGCCAGAACCTGTATCGCGGCGTGTTCAAGAAGGATGCGACGGAGAAGCAGGTCATGTGGTGCTCGCGCATCACGCTGGTGCTCATCACCATCGTCGCCATGGCGATCGCCTGGAACTCCAACTCGACCATCTTCGGCATCACGTCGTTTGCGTGGGCGGGCTTCGGCGCGGCCTTCGGCCCGCTGATGCTCCTGTGCCTGTTCTGGAAGCGCACGACATATCAGGGCGCAATCGCGGGTATGGTCGCGGGCGGCGCAATGGTCTTCTTCTGGAAGCTCGTTCTGAAGCCCCTCGGCGGGATGTTCGGCATCTATGAGCTGCTGCCCGCGTTCGTCTTCAGCGTGATCGTGATCGTCGCCGTCTCCCTGCTCACGGCAGAGCCTGACGCACAGATCGAGGCGGAATTCGACAAGGTCAAAGCGGGCAAGGGACTGCAATAAGAAATTTCTCCCGGCGGCGCGCAGCCGCCGGGTTTTCTGTGCTTTTTCCGAAAAAGCTGTTGCCAAACGGCGGTTGTTGTGCTAAAATGCATCTGATATCTGGAAAAAGCGAGGATCGAGCTGTCCTGTCCGATAGGGCCGGGTACAGAGAGGGCGGGTTTTGCTGGAAGCCGCCTCCCGGTTGGGCCGCAGGGCTTTCTCTCGTGAGCTGCCGTTTGAACGGGGGTCGCTCCCCTACTAGGACGCGCCGGTTATTGCCGCCGTTACCGGGCAGAAAGCAGCGCAGATTCTCTGCGAACAGCGGGTGGTACCGCGGAAGCATGGTCTTTCGTCCCGATTCCGGGCGGAGGGCTTATTTTTTTGTATTATCACGAAAAGGAGCATTCGTTTATGAAGGAACAACTCGAAAAAATCCGGCAGGAAGCGCTCGGCGCGCTGGAAAGCGTCAAGGACGCCGGGGAGCTGGACGCGCTGCGCGTGCGCTTTCTCGGCAAGAAGGGCGAGCTGACCGGCGTTTTGAAGACGATGGGCAAGCTGTCCGCAGAGGAGCGCCCCGTCATGGGTCAGGCCGCGAACAACGTCCGCGCCGCCATTGAGGAAAAAATCGAAACCGTCCGCGCCGAACTGAAAGAAAAGGCCATGGAGGCCAGACTGGAGGCCGAGGCCATCGACGTGACCATCCCCGGAACCCCTGTCCAGCTGGGTCACCGGCATCCGATGAACAAGGCGCTCGACGAGGCCAAGGATATTTTTATCTCCATGGGCTTCAAGATCCTCGACGGCCCGGAGGTCGAGCTTGCCGACTATAACTTCACCAAGCTGAATATCGCCGAGAACCACCCCTCCCGCGACCGCAGCGACACGTTCTATGTGACGGACGACGAGGAAGTCCTTCTGCGCACGCAGACCAGCCCCATGCAGATCCGCGCCATGGAGGCCATCGGCCAGCCGCCCATCCGCATTCTGGCCCCCGGCCGCGTGTATCGCAAGGACGAGGTCGACGCGACGCACTCCCCCATGTTCCACCAGATCGAGGGCCTTGTCATCGACAAGGGGATCACGATGGCCGATCTCAAGGGCACGCTTGAGACGCTCATCAAGGCCATGTACGGCCAGGATTCCGTTGTCCGCTTCCGCCCGCACCACTTCCCGTTCACCGAGCCGAGCTGTGAGGTCGACGTGCAGTGCTTCAACTGCCGCGGCAAGGGCTGCTCGACCTGCAAGGGCGAGGGCTGGATCGAGCTGCTGGGTGCCGGTATGGTGCACCCGAAGGTACTGGCCGGCTGCGATATTGACCCGGAAATCTACTCCGGCTTTGCCTTCGGCATCGGCCTTGAGCGTATGGCCATGCGCCGGTTCAAGATCAGCGATATGCGCATGATCTTCGAAAACGACATTCGCTTCCTGTCTCAGTTCTAAGGAGGGTACGACATGAATATTTCGAGAAAATGGCTCCGTGAATTCGTTGATATCACGGCTACGGATAAAGAATACGACTCCGTCATGACCCTCGCCGGTCAGAAGGTCGAGACGACCGAGCGCATGGACGCGGAGATCAAAAACGTCGTCGTCGGCAAGGTCCTGTCGATGAAAAAGCATGAAAACTCCGACCATATGTGGGTCTGCATGGTCGACTGCGGCTCCGGTGAGCCGGTGCAGATCGTCACGGGCGCACAGAATGTGCACGAGGGCGATCTGGTTCCGGTCGCGCAGCACAATTCGTACCTGCCCGGCGGCATCCACATCACGAAGGGCAAGCTGCGAGGCGTGGAATCCTGTGGTATGCTGTGCTCCTACAAGGAGCTTGGCCTGACCGAGCATGACTGCCCGGAGGCGTATGCCGACGGCATCTGGATTCTGAACGACGAGGGCTGCGAGGTCGGCGAGGATATGAACGTCGTCATCGGCAACGATGATTCCATCGTCGAATTCGAGATCACGAACAACCGCCCGGACTGCTATTCGCTCATCGGGCTCGCCCGTGAGACGGCCGCCGCGTTCAACGTGCCGATGAAGCACCATGAGCCGGTCGTCAAGGGCGGCGCGGAAGGAAATCTCTGCGATTTGCTTGATGTTGATGTGCAGGCGGACGACCTGTGCCCGCGCTACACGGCTCGTATGGTGCGCAATGTCAAGATCGCGCCCAGCCCCAAGTGGATGCGGCAGCGTCTGCGCTCGGCGGGCATCCGTCCGATCAACAATATCGTCGATATCACGAACTACGTCATGGTCGAATACGGCCAGCCGATGCACGCATTTGACTACCGCTATGTCAAGGGCGGCAAAATCGTCGTCCGCCGTGCGGGCGAGGACAAGACGCTCACGACGCTGGACGGCAATGTTCGCACGCTTCAGCCAGATATGCTCGTCATCGCCGACGAGACGAAGCCGGTCGGCCTTGCGGGCGTGATGGGCGGCGAAAACAGCGAGATCGTGGACGATACGGTCGACGTGGTCTTCGAATCCGCGAACTTTCTCGGTTCCTCTATCCGCAAGACGGCGCTGGCGCTCGGTATGCGCACGGACGCGTCCGCGAAGTTTGAAAAGGACATTGACCCGATGCTGACCGTCCCCGCCGTCAACCGTGCGTGCGAGCTGGTCGAGCTGCTTGGCGCAGGCGAGGTCATGGACGGCATGATCGACGTGCTGAACTATGTTCCGCAGCCCGTCACGGTCAAGCTCGAGCCGGAGCGCATCAACGCGCTGCTCGGCACGGATATCTCCGAGGCGGATATGATCGAGTATCTGCGCCGCGAGGAAGTTCCCGTCGTGGACGGCATGATCCTGGTCCCGTCCTGGCGGCCCGATCTGCGCGTGATGGCCGATATCGCGGAGGAAGTCGCCCGGTATTATGGCTACAACAACATTGAAACCACACTCATGCGCGGCGCGACCACCATGGGCGGCTATTCCGACGAGCAGAAGCTGGAAAACGCCGCCGGTGCGGCGGCAAGAGCGCTGGGCTACAGCGAGATCATCACGTATTCCTTCGTCTCCCCGTCCTCGTTCGACGCCATCCGCCTTCCGGCGGACAGCCCGCTGCGCAAAACAGTCAAGCTCGTCAATCCGCTCGGCGAGGATACCTCCATCATGCGCACGGTCATTCTGCCGAGTATGCTGGATATCCTCTCCCGCAACTATGCGTTCAAGAACAAGGGCGTCAAGCTCTATGAGATCGGCAAGATCTATCTGCCGGTCGAGGGCCAGAAGCTGCCGGACGAGCCGAAGCGCATGATCTTCGGCACGTATGGCGAGCATGAGAATTTCTTCACGCTCAAGGGCGAGATCGACGCGCTGCTTGAACAGCTGAACGTGCATCCGGCGGCGTATATCGCCGACACGAAGAACCCGAGCTATCATCCGGGCCGCTGCGCCGATATTATCATCGACGGCAAAAAGCTCGGCGTGATCGGTCAGATCCACCCGCTGGTCGCGGAGGGCTACGGCATCGACGGCGAGGTCTACGTCGCGGAGCTGGACTTCACCGGCCTGCAGGCTGCGCTTGCACCGGAACGTGTGTTCCACAGCCTGCCCAAGTTCCCGACCGTCAGCCGCGATCTGGCGCTGGTGTGCGACGAGGCGATGACCGTCGGTATGCTCGAAGCCTGCATCAAGAAGGCGGGCGGCAAGCTGCTGCGCTCCATCCAGCTGTTTGATATCTACCGCGGCCCCGGCATTGCACCGGGCAAGAAGAGCGTTGCGTTCAGCCTTGAGCTGCGCGCGGACGACCGCACGCTCACCGACGAGGACACCACCGGTGTCACGAACTCCGTTCTGGAAAAGCTCAAAAACGACCTCGGCGTGACACTGCGATAAAGACATAAAACCAGCCGTTCCCGGTTCACTCCGGGAGCGGCTGTTGTTTCGTTATAAGACCTGTTTTGCAGAAGGTCGGTTCGTAGGGGCGGACGACTCTGTCCGCCTGCGGGATGCAGTGCTTTTTTCAGAAATCTGCGGCGAATCCGTAAGTGTCCGCACGGCTGGTTGTCGCGGTCGATGCCCACATCGCCCCGGCAGTTAAGCAGGCAAGTGCATACGAGTTCGCCGTAAAGCTTCATAAAACCACCGTATCCTGCTGGGCGGAGCAGAGCCCCGCCCCTACCAGATGCGTTCGGTTTTGGTTTTTTCGTATAAACCGAACGTCACAGTCTTGTCCTAGGGTGTATCTGAAAACTCATGATGTGACCG
>HF990550.1 GCA_000432135.1 Firmicutes bacterium CAG:124 | reverse complement strand
GTTGCTTGAAAATCTCCCGGATGATCTTGACCCGGAACGAAAAAACGTTGTGGAAACGGCAGTACAGCTTGTCGGGCGCGTGTCGTACTTCTGGGGCGGAAAATCTTTGACGCTCGGCTGGGATGATCGTTGGGGAACTTCGATGGAAGTCACAGCCGCAGGCAGCGGCTCCACCGGCACGGTACGCCCGTTCGGACTGGATTGCAGCGGTTTCGTCGATTGGACATTCTACAATGCAACGGATGGCAGCTATTATCCGGGGCGCGGCGGCGGTGCAGCGACACAGCACAGCTATTGCACGAATATCTCATGGAGCGACGCACAGCCGGGCGATTTGGTGTTCTATCCGGACGATTCCCATGTCGGTATCGTCGGCGGTAAGGACGCAGACGGCAATCTCCTGATCGTTCATTGCAGCGGTGGTGCAAACGGTGTTGTTATCACCGGCTCGGCAGGTTTTACGAGCGTGGCTAAACCTGATTGCTTTACGTCCTAACGAATTTCTTGAAAACGGTGCGCTTTTGTTATAAAATAATAAAAAAGCTCCAAATGAGGTGATTGCAGTCCATGAAGATTAGTTGCTGTGATGGTAGAAAATTAACTGCAACGGAGCAAACGGCGATTGATTACATCAACCAAAATACGGAACTAGTTGCAGAATTATCAATTACAGAAATAGCCGAGCGAGCCTTTGTTTCAACCGCTACAGTTTCTCGCGCCATTCGAAAATGTGGATATGAGAATTTAATGGAACTCCGCTATAAAATTGCTTCTCCCGATAAAATGCAGCATAACTTAGCGCAAGTCAATAAAATTCTTGCCAAGTCGTATGAAGAGTGCATTAAGACAATCGATAATATCCGGATACCATCGGTTCTCTCTGCGGCTGAGTACATTCGTAAAGCTAAACGTATTTTTATTGTCGGGTGTGGTGTAACATACCTTGTTGTTCAGGAATTTGAATTTCAACTGCAATGCCAAGGTTTCCATGTCTGGTCAATCTCAGATTCACAGATGCTCAAACAACTTGACAAGTTTGTCTCCGATGAGGATGTCGTATTCGTTTTATCTGTCGCAAACTCTACGCCAGAATTAGCTATAGCCGCCAAACTCAGCAAGCAAAAAGGTGCAAAACTCGTTGTTTGCTGCTGTACCAGCGGAACAGAACTCGAAAAGTTGGCCGATGTGTTCATATTAGGATATTCTACTCTGATTGTTCCAAATCACTTGTATAAGAGCACATCAAGACTAGCACTACACATCATTATGCGGACGATTACTGAATATTTAATTGATTAACAAATAATTACGCAAGGCAAGGTGAGCGCCAGTCCGCGTGTCACCTTGCCTTTTTCTATACCATGCGAGTAAGTAATTACAATAAATATCCATTCGTTCACATCAAATTTAAGCACAATGACGAAATAGAAAATGTTTTCAGACCTCTAAGCCATAATGTGCAAGGAAAAGAAAACAATTTTCAGGTCGGATATGTATAATAAATTGTAGAAATTGATGACGAACATCAAAGCACTATGCATGATGACAATTTGCACCGCAAATTTTCATAAAACAAAAATAAAGGGAGATTAAAAATGAAGAAGATTCTGGTTTTACTTTTAGCAGTAACTATGCTGCTCGGCATGGTTGCTTGCGCACAGAACGCTGAAGCACCCGCTGAAACCAAAGACACGGAAACCACAGCGCCGACTGAAACTACACAGAATAGTGCAACTTCTGATGCAGAAACGAACGAATCCGAAGATAACGCGCAGGCGGCGGGAGACGTATCTGGCAATCTTGTCGTTTACAGCACCATGGGCGATGCGGAGTACGAACTCTTTGTCGGCTCTTTCCTTGAAAAATACCCCAACGTTACGGTTGACTGCGTGAACGGTGGCGCTGGTGAGCTGAAGACTCGTATTGCTGAGGAAGCTGGCAACCCGCAGGGCGATGTGATGCTTGGCGGTCTTGTGTATGTCGATGCACTGACAAAGGGCGACCTGTTTGAAGAGTATGTCTCTCCGAATGATGCCAATATGCCGGAAAGCGTTAAGAACACCACTGGCAAGGTCAGCTGGATCACCACGCAGGTCGTTAACCTGATCATCAACAAAGAGAAGCTTGCTGAGTTCGGTGTTGAAGTCACCGGCTATGAGGATCTCCTTCAGCCGGAACTCAAGGGGCAGATTATTGCTGCCGATCCCACGAGTACTTCTAGTGGCTGGAACAACCTTGCTGCTATGCTGACTGTCATGGGCAACGGAGATGCTTCCAGCGATGCTGGCTGGGATTATGTGACGAAGCTGATTGCAAATTTGGATGGTAAAATCAGCTCTTCTTCGTCCAAGGTTTATAAGAGCGTCTATGAAGGCGAATACCCTGTTGGTATTACCTATGAAGGTCCTTGTGTCACCTATAAGGATGACGGTGTCGGCGACGGAATTGATATTGTCTATATGAAGGAAGGCACTACTGTCACCCCGTTTGGTGCAGCAATCATCAAAGATGCAAAGAATATGGATCTTGCAAAGGTTTTCATCGACTGGATCACCTCTGATGAATGCCAGGGTATGCTTGCCGCATCGGTCCAGCGTGGCGCCAACATGAACATTCCTACCACGAACCCCAACCTGCTTGACGCTTCTGAGATCAAGTTTGTTGACAGCGATCAGGAGTATCTGTCGACCCATCAGGCTGAAATTCAGGAAAAGTGGACGGAGCTGTGGACTGCCGCTTATGGCAGCAACACGGTGGACATTGCCGGATAAGCTGATTTTACGGAGGGAATTATGAGCGTTCAGATCAAGATAGACAATGCCGTAAAGAAATACGGTAATAACGTGATTATTCCCAGCTTGAATTTAACGATCAAGGAGGGTGAATTTTTCACCCTCCTTGGTCCCTCTGGCTGCGGAAAAACGACGCTACTTCGCATGATCGCCGGATTCAATTCGATCGAAGGCGGCGACTTTTATTTTAACGATACGCGCGTGAATGACATGGATCCGGCGAAACGCAACATTGGTATGGTGTTTCAGAACTATGCAATTTTTCCGAACATGACTGTGCGGAAAAATGTTGCGTTCGGTCTGAAAAACCGCAAGCTTGAGCGTACAGAGATCGCGCAGCGCACAGAACGGTTTCTTGATTTAATGAAAATTCAGGAATATGCAGACCGTATGCCAGATCGCCTTTCGGGTGGACAGCAGCAGCGCGTCGCGCTTGCACGTGCGCTTGCGATCGAACCGGATGTGCTGCTGATGGATGAGCCGCTTTCTAATCTAGACGCGAAGCTGCGCTTGGAGATGCGAGAAGTCATTAAGGAAATTCAGAACAAGTTAGGGATCACGACCGTGTATGTGACGCATGACCAGGAAGAAGCTATGGCGGTGTCTGATCGCATTGCGGTTATGAATCACGGTGAAATTCAGCAGATCGGTACGCCAAAAGAATTGTATTTGCGTCCGCAGAACACGTTCGTTGCAAATTTTGTAGGCAGCTCCAATTTTGTTCCTGCAAAAATTTTTACAGACGGAAACCGCCGCGGGGTCACATTTGAAAATGGAACTCGCGTTGACATGGATAATCTGGATGCGTCGGTTGTAAATGGGCAGTCCGTAATTGTCTCTATCCGTCCGGAAGAGTTTGTACTGGCCCCGACCGGCATTGAGGCGACGGTAAAGGACAGCGCCTTCCTCGGAATGAACACGCATTACTTTGCGGAGCTGGCTACCGGCGAGGATGTAATTATTGTGCAGGAGTCCACATTTGCAAACGAGGTGCGTAAGGGGTCTGTGATCCATCTGAATGTAAAGAAAGAAAAAATCAATATCTTTACAGAAGACGGTGCCAGAACGCTGATTTGTTGATAGGTGGCTGCTATGAAGAGGGCAAAAAGAATCGATCCCTGGATCATGGTAAGCGTGGTCATTTTAGCGCTCTACCTATTGTTTTTGATCTACCCGATGTTTAATGTTCTGGGAAGATCTGTTGTAGAAGATGGAAAGCTTACGCTGAAATACTTCATTACATTTTTCTCGCAGGAATACTATATTTCTACGCTTTGGAACAGCTTCAAGGTTTCCATTGCTACGACTGCCGTATCCCTTATTCTTGGCATTCCGCTCGCATACTTTTACAACATCTATGAAATTCACGGGCGAAAGCTGCTCCAGATGGTTATCGTCCTCTGCACGATGTCCGCCCCGTTTATTGGCGCCTACGCATGGATCCTTCTCCTTGGAAATAATGGCGTCATTACAGCTTTCCTGAAAACCGCACTCAATATAAAAATCCCCAGCATTTATGGCTTCAGCGGCATCCTTCTGGCAATGTCTACCCGGCTTTTCCCACTGGCGTTTATGTACGTTTCCAGTGCGATGCAGAATATCGACAATACCTTGCTGGAAGCGTCTGCAAATCTCGGCTGCACCGGCTTCAAGCGTTTCTGGAAGATCGGCATCTCTCTGTGTATGCCTTCCATTCTTGCGGCAGCCTTGATGATTTTCATGCGTGCATTTGCCGACTTCGGCACTCCGCTGATGATTGGCGAAGGCTATCGGACCTTCCCGGTCGAAATCTATAATCAGTTCGTTGGTGAAACTGGAACAAACGAAAATTTTGCGGCTGCGATCAGTGTCATTGCCGTTATCATTACGGCCATCATTTTCCTGATCCAAAAATTTGCCAACAGCAAATTCCAATTCACAATGAATGCGCTGCATCCGATCAGCAGGA
>HF990549.1 GCA_000432135.1 Firmicutes bacterium CAG:124 | reverse complement strand
ACCGGCATTGCCGGTGGTTTTCTTTATACAAAAACAGCCCCCGGCGGCTCTCGCCGAGGGCATCAGTTTGCAAAAAAATGTTACAGTGTCAGTGTGTGATAGACCCCGCCGGAGAGCGTTTTCCATTCGAAAACGCCATCCTCCAGCGTCATATAGCCATGTGCGGAGCCGTTTTTCGGGATGGAGACAGATCCGGGGTTGAGATAGAGGTTGTTTTCGCCGAACGGCTCCCACGCGGGCACGTGCGTGTGGCCGTGCAGGAGGATATCGCCGGGGCAGAGCGGCGGCAGATGCGCGGTGTTATAGACGTGGCCGTGCGTGGCGTAGATCAGGCGGCTTCCGGCCGGGAAAATGCTGTAATCGGCCAGGATCGGGAAGGTCAGCACCATCTGGTCGACCTCCGTGTCGCAGTTGCCGCGCACGCAGAAGAGGCGTTCGCGCCGCTCGTTGAGCATGGCCAGCACCTGCTTGGGCGCGTATTCATCCGGCAGATCGTTGCGCGGGCCGTGGTAGAGAATGTCGCCCAGCAGCAAAAGCCTATCGGCCCCTTCCCGGTCAAACGCGGCCAGCAGCTCACGGCAGTACCCCGCCGCGCCGTGGATATCCGATGCGATCATGAGCTTCATAAAACCCCTCCTCAGCCCTTTGCGAGATCCTTTACGACCTCGCCCGCGATGATCAGTCCTGCCACCGACGGCACGAAGGCCGTGCTGCCGGGAATATCGCGGCGCTCGGTGCACTTATGCTTTGCGCCCGGCGGGCAGATGCAGTGGCTGCGGCAGCTGATGGACATATCCTCGATGGGTCTTGTGGGAATTTCATCGGAATAGACGACCTTCAGATGCTTAACCCCGCGCTTTCTGAGCGCCGTGCGCATCACGCGCGCAAGCGGGCAGCCGCTGGTTTTGTAAATATCGGCCACGCGGAAGCGGGTCGGGTCGAGCTTGTTGCCCGCGCCCATGCAGCTGATGATAGGCACACCCGCCTTCTGCGCCTCGAGAACCAGCGTGACCTTGGCTGTGACGGTGTCGACGGCGTCGACCACGTAGTCATAGTCCGAAAAATTGAATTGATCCGCTGTCTCCGGCAGATAGAAGCACTGATGCACGCGCACGTCGCAGTCCGGGTTGATCTCCAGAATGCGCTCGCGCATGACCTCGACCTTGTACTTGCCGACGGTTTTGCGCGTGGCAATGATCTGCCGGTTGAGGTTCGTCAGACAGACCTTGTCGTCGTCGACGAGATCAAACGCGCCCACGCCGCTGCGCACAAGCGCCTCGCAGACATAGCCGCCCACGCCGCCGATGCCGAACACGGCCACGCGCGCACGCTTCAGCTTCTCCATGGCCTCCGTGCCGAGCAGAAGCTGCGTTCTTGAAAATTGATTGAGCATAGCATCCTCGATTACATATAAAATTTATAGGCTTATCATACGTACAGGGGCGTACCCTGTCAAGGGATTCGCGGTGCTTTTGGGCAGATTCATGAAAATAAACCGTGACATTTTGCCGGTCTTCGTTTAAACTGGGATCAGATTCATACGCGGAAGCGTCCGCACATCAAAAAACGAAAAGGGGAGAATCGTTTTGAAGGAAAGCTATAAGCCCTTGCTGACGCCGTGGAAGATCGGCAAGGTCGAGTTCAAGAACCGCATCGTGCTCACCAGCATGGGCGGCACGGATCTGTTCGGCTGGATGGAATGGAACCATTTTGACAAGGACGGCGCGCGCTTTATCCTTGAAGTTGCGAAAAACAATGCCGGTCTTGTCCTGCCCGGCTGTCAGCCGGTGTATAATCCGATGTACGGCCAGTGGCTGCACAAGAATAAGAAGATGTACGACGATCTGGCAAAGTGGATGCCGGAGTTCCATAAGACGGGCGCGAAGCTGTTCGTGCAGCTGACGGCGGGCTTCGGCCGGAGCTTTACCGTGTCCGAGATGATGGAAAAGCTCTACAACAATCCCGTGCTGCGCGTGCTGTCGAAGCCGGTCATGGATCTCGACAAGATCACGGCCTCGGCCAGTCCGTCGCCCAACCGCTGGTCGGATAAGCTGCCGTCGCGCGAGATGACGAAGGCGGAAATTCAGGAATTCATTGACTCGTTCGCCAAAAGCTCGAAGCTCTTGAAGGACGCGGGCGTCGACGGCGTGGAGGTCCATGCCGTGCACGAGGGCTATCTGCTCGACCAGTTTACGCTCCACTACGTCAACAAGCGCACGGATGAGTATGGCGGAAGTCTTGAAAACCGCTACCGCTTCGCCGCCGAGATCGTCAAGGCCATCAAGGCCGCCTGCGGCCCGGATTTCCCGGTGTCGCTGCGCTATTCCGTCGTCTCGAAGACCAAGGGCTTCCGGCAGGGCGCGCTGCCCGGCGAGGAGTATGTCGAGGCGGGCCGCGACATGGCCGAGTCCGAGATCGCCGCGAAGTTTTTGCAGGATGCGGGCTATGATATGCTCAACTGCGACAACGGCACGTATGACGCGTGGTACTGGGCTCACCCGCCGGTGTATATGCCCGAAAACTGCAATCTGGCGGAGGTCGAGCACATCAAAAAGTTCGTCGACATTCCCGTTGTCTGCGCGGGCCGCATGACGCTGGACGCTGCCGCGGAGGCCATTGCCGCAGGCAGGCTGGACGGCGCGGGCTTTGCGCGGAATTTCCTGGCCGACCCGGAGTGGTTCACCAAGGTGCTTGAGGACCGTGAGGACGATATCCGCCCGTGCATCCTCTGTCACAACGGCTGCTTCAATATGTGCCACTACAAGGGCGTGCCGAATGATCAGGATCTGAGCGACTCCCTGCATCTGGCGCGCTGCGCGGTCAACGCCGAAATGATGCAGTGGGACAAGCACTATATCAAAAAGACAAACGATCCGAAGACCGTCCACATCGTCGGCGGCGGCATCGGCGGCATGGAGGCTGCCCGCGTGCTGACGCTGCGCGGCCACAAGCCCATTATTTATGAAAAGTCCGGCGTGCTCGGCGGCACGTTCATCGCGGCCTCATCCGAGAGCTATAAGGGTAAGCTCCGCGACCTTCTGACGTGGTACCGCCGGGAGATGGAAAAGCTCGGCGTGGAGGTCCGCCTGAACACCGAGGTCAAAGAGATCGCGTCCTTCGGCACTGACCCCGTCATCATCGCCACCGGCTCGACCCCGCGCGTGCTCAAAAAGGTTCCCGGCCACGAGAAGATGCTCGAGGCCTGCGAGTATCTGCTCGGCGCGCCAGTGGGTGAAAAAATCGCCGTTGTGGGCGGCGGTCTGACCGGCTGCGAGATCGCGTATGAGCTGGCGCTGCAGGGCAAAGACGTCACGATCGTCGAGATGAAGGACGATCTGGTGTCCCAGAAGGGCGTGTGCCTTGCCAACAGCTCGTATCTGCGCGAGTGGTTCGCGTGGAAGCAGGTGCCCGTCTATCTGGAAACGACGCTCCGCGAGGTCAAAGACGGCTCCATTGTCTGCGCGGCAAAGGACGGCTCCTCCGTCGAGATCCCGTGCGACACCGTCATTTCCTCCGCCGGCTATATCTCCACGCCGCTCGTCGAGGAGAAGGGCCATAAAAACGTCCAGCTCGTCGGCGACTGTCTGCGCGTCGGAAACCTCCGCTCCGTCGTCTGGCGTGCCTATGAGACTGCCATGAAGATCTGAGTATAACAGCACAAAGAGGCTGTCCCGCACGTATCCGGGACAGCCTCTTTTGATCGGTTCTGCGTTCGGACAGGATCAGTCCGGCCAGAGGCGTTCTTCGTAGACGCCTGCGGCCTTGAGCGCACAGATCGCCTCCTTGACGGAGGCCAGATCCTCTCGGTAGGTCACGCCATGCCAGACCTCCTCGCAGGGCAGCACACGCACACGGGCCGTTCCATCCTCCAGCTGCTGGTTGACGGCGTTCGGAAGATAAAACTCACACTTCATCGGGTTCTGCGGGACCTGCTGCGCGAGGAACGTGCTGAGCCGCGACCAGAGCTCCGACACCATCGGCTGGGTAAAGCCCCAGAGGTTCATGGACACAATGGTGTCGCCCGGCAGGTCGACAAACTGTGTGCCGTCCTCGGTATAGGCAGCATGGTCGCCGCGCTGGTAGATCTGCATCCGCTCGGTAATGCTCGTGAGCATCCCGTTTTCGACCTCGCACACGCCGCGCGCCACAGAGCCGAACTCCGTCACGGTGTTGCGCACCCGGTAGCCGACCATGGCGTAGCAGTGCTCATCGTCGTTCGTGCGCAGAAACTCATAGATCGTGCTGAACGCCGTGCGGCCGTAGAAATCGTCGGAGTTGATGACCGCGAACGGCCCGTGCAGCACGTTCCGGCAGCAGGCAACGGCCTGTCCCGTGCCCCAGGGCTTGACGCGTCCGTCCGGGACAGAATATCCCGCCGGGATATCCGTCAGCTCCTGATAGACGTATTCGACATGGAAAAACCGCTCCATGCGGGTCCCGATGCGCTCCCGGAAGAGCGCCTCGTGCTCACGCTTGATAATAAAGACAAGATCACGGAAGCCTGCGCATCTTGCGTCGTACATGGAAAAATCGATAATACTGTGTCCTTCCCGGTCGACAGGCTCCATCTGCTTGAGCCCGCCGAAGCGGCTGCCCATTCCGGCGGCCATGATGACGAGCTTCGGTGCTTGTTTCTGCATAGGTACGCCTCCTGCAAGTTACTGTCTCTATGGTATCGGTTTCCCCGGGAGATTGCAAGCCCCTTTCACGGGAAATTTTGCGTCCGACACGAATGGCTTGCAGAACGCGCTCCGGTGTGGTACACTGTGTTAAATCTTAAATCCATGTAAAATCGGAGGTGAACGTTACGGGCCTTTCTTCTCTGATCGCCAATACAAGTCCGGTCGCGGGCGTGATCATTTCTGTCGCGCTGATGCTGTTTTCCGGCTTCGCGATGACGCGGCTGACGAAGCTTGCGCGTCTGCCGAATGTGACCGGCTATATCCTCGCCGGGATCCTCATCGGGCCGTATGTGCTGAACCTTGTGCCGCAGCGCATCATTGACGGCACGGACTTTCTTTCCGATATCGCGCTGGCCTTCATCGCGTTCTCAACAGGCGAGTTCTTCAAGCTCTCCGTTCTGAAAAAAAGCGGTATGAAGGTCGTCTGGATCACGATCTTCGAAGCCGTTCTGGCCTCGGTCTTTGTTTTTATTCTGACGTTTCTCGTACTCCGGCTCGAGCTGGCGTTTTCCATCGTGCTCTCTGCGCTTGCCTCGGCGACGGCTCCGGCCTCGACAATGATGACCATCCGGCAGACGGGAGCCAAGGGCGATTTCGTCGACACGCTGCTGCAGGTCGTGGCGCTGGACGATGTGGTGGGGCTGGTTCTGTATTCCATCGCCATTTCCGTCGCGCTGGCTTCCTTAAGCGGCGCAAGCGGCTTTTCGTTCGAAACGCTGGGAAAGCCGGTGCTGCTGAATCTGCTGGTGCTGGCGCTGGGCAGTGCGTTCGGGCTGTTCATGAAGCTGCTCATGCCCCAGAAGCGCTCGAAGGACAATAAGCTGATCATCTCCGTCGCGCTCCTGTTCGCGTTCTGCGGCGTGTGCGCGCTGCTGGATATCTCTCCCCTGCTCGGCTGCATGATGATGGGCACGGTCTATACGAATATTGCGGACGACGACAAGCTCTTCAAGCAGCTCAATTATTTCAGTCCGCCGATTTTGCTTCTGTTCTTCGTCCGCTCCGGTATGTCGTTCCAGCTGGACGCGCTGGTGTCCTCGTCCGGGGATCTGAACGGCGTGCCGCTGCTCGTGATCGGCGTGAGCTATTTTCTCGTGCGCATTCTCGGCAAATACGCGGGCGCATGGCTGGGCTGCAGGCTGGTCAAAAAGGATAAGCTGGTGCGCAATTATCTGGGGCTGGCGCTCATCCCCCAGGCGGGCGTTGCCATCGGTCTGGCCGCCCTCGGCGCGCGGACGCTCGGCGGCACGATGGGAAGCGACCTGCAGACCATCATTCTCGCTTCCAGCGTTCTGTATGAGCTGATCGGCCCCGGCTGCGCAAAGCTGGCGCTGTATTTGTCCAGATCGTATTCCACAAGGCTCGAAGACGTTGCCGCCGTGGAGGAGGTCACGGAAACGGGCGAACGGAAGTCCGACGTGCAGCTGCTCATCGAGCGGATCCAGAAGATCCAGTCCGAGCTTCCGGCGCTGGATAACGACATATCGGAGGAGGAAGCCGCCTTTACCGAGGCGGCGGAGGAGCAGCTGGCCCAGACGCAGGCGCAGCGCAGATTTTTCTATCTCAGGAGGTAACGGCATATGAAAACAGACTGGATCGCGGGACTTCTCGGCCCGTGGAGCGCGGAGCTGGCGCCCGGCTCGATTCTTCTCCGGCTGGCGCTCAGCATGGCGCTGGCCGCCATCATCGGCTGCGAACGTTCGAGCAAGCGGCACTCGGCCGGTCTTCGCACGTTCATTCTCGTGAGCCTCGCGGGCACAGCCACGATGCTCATCGATCAGTATCTCATGGAGCTTCTGCCGGTCACGATCCCGGTTTTGTCGGCGGCTGCCGTCATCGGCATCACGACGATCAGCGCCAATTCCATCCTCTTCAGCTCCAAGAACCAGATCAAGGGCCTGACGACCTCCGTCGGCCTCTGGTGCTGCGGCATCGTGGGGCTGGCGCTCGGCGCGGGACTGTATACGCTGGCGCTGGTGCTGTTTCTCGCGCTGCTGTGCAGTATGTCGGGCCTTCCGGCGCTCGAAACACATCTGAAGGACCGCTCGAACCATTTTGAGGTGCATCTGGAGCTGAAAAACAAGCTCGATCTGCCGGGTTTCGTCTCGACCGTCCGCGCCCTCGGCATCCGCATTGACGATATCGAGTCGAATCCCGCGTACTTGAATTCCGGCCTCAGCGTGTTCACCGTCTCCTTCACCGTAAGCAGCGCGGAGCTCAAGCAGTATAAAAAGCACGGTGAGATCATCGAGGCGCTGCGGTCGCTGGATTACGTATATTATATCGAAGAAATGAACTGAACCCGGAATTCCTCCGGCTGCGGGCAGTTTTGCCGGAAAAGGGCTTGCAGCACGGCGTTTTTCGTACTATAATAGAAGAAAACGTCGGAAAAGGTGAGCATATGGAGATCAAGCGCGCAGCCGAGCTGCTTCGCGGTCTTGCAGACGGCGTCGACCCCATGACGGGCCGGCCGCTGCCGGACGAGAGCGTCTATAACCGCCCCGAGATCATCCGGGCGCTGCACTGCGTCCTGCGGGAGCTGCAGGAGCGCGCCGACGGCGTGGCCGCCACAAACGCGGGCCGAAGCTGGAGCGCGGAGGAGGAAGCGCGGCTGCTGCAGGAATACGGTGCGGGGCTCACGACCGAGACGATCGCGCGCCGCCATGGGCGGAGCATCGGCGCCATCGAAACGCGCCTGTCCGAGCTTGGCCAGCGTGACCAGATCCAGTTCAGTATGCGATAGGAGCCGCTTATGGAACGAACCAGACTGGAGCTTTTATTCGATCAGGAGCTGCTGCAGAACGCCGAGCAGGCCCGCATTCTGTGCGGCAGTCCCGTGACGCGCTTCGTGCGCAGCGTGCAGGCCACCGGCGGCGTTTCCACCGTGCGGGAGCTTTGCAGGCGGAACCGCCCGTCCGACGCGTTTGATTCGCTTGCGCAGGCAGGCCGACTCGACCTGTCCGCGGAGGCCAGCGCCGTCAAGGGCAAATACGGCCCGCTCTTTACCGACGAGGAGGTCAACGCCTGCCTTGCGCTGCTTTTAGAAGCCGGATATTTTCAAAAAGCGGGACGGTAAGGCGCCTTGCCTGCAAAACAGTAAAATTCAAATTCTCTGAAGCAGACATGATCGCGGTCATGTCTGTTCTGCTTTTGGCGGCTTATCTGTTAATTGCTCTCTCGTCTTTCGTGAAATGCTTTACGGTGTCTGTTGGATTCTTCAATTCGGTTCTGAAAAATTCCGGATACATCTTCCTGTCTTCATCGAGCGAAACCCACACCAAGTGTTCTTTGCTGTTATCTTCCGTGAAGCTCTCGCTGATCGGCGCAAAAGCATCAGGCACTTTCATATAGAAGAAAAGCGAGATCTCATAAATCAGCTTATTCCGATTGGAAGGCACGTCGCCATAGAAATAGTTTTCATGCACAAAGCCAAGACGGTCAATTTCCATCTGAACGCCTGTTTCCTCCAACACTTCACGGACGACAGCCTCTTCTGCTGTTTCACCGAATTTTACGCTGCCGCCAACGGAGTAGAGATAGTCTCTGTCATTGCCAACCATCAAAAGCTTTCCATCTTTCATGATGATCGCACCGGCACGAACATTCAAGATCCCGTCGTCACAGGCGACGCACATATCCTTGTTCATTGTTCCTTCTCCATTTCGTTCAGTCGTTTCTCTGGCAATGCCGACCATACTGCCGCCGAACTTTTCTCAAATTCCTGTCTTATCCCGTCTCGGCGTGTCAGACAGTATAACAGCCGGGGCCGCCTGTGTCAAGGAAACAAAACGCAGTAGATTTTCTTGGGCCGAATGTGTTATACTGGACGCAGCAAGCATGGGAGGGAACGCCATGTATCCGAAAAAACAACCAAAAAGCGACCGGGAGAAATTCTACGGCGCGTTTCAGAAAAAAGTAGGCTGCAAGCCCGAGCAGTATCTGCGCCGCAAGCTCGCGGGCGGCATGCCGGAGGCGGAGCTGCGGCGGCTTTATGATATGCTGGCCGTCGAGATCGCCATGAAGGCAAGATGCACCGCCATCCGCTATGACGCGCTGCAGCTGGAGCCTGCAGGCGAAACGGCGGCGGAGCGCCATATCCGCCGCGCGGCCACGCATGAGGTCCCTGTCTGCGCACGCTGCGGCGGACGCATGGTGCTGCGCACCGGGCAGACCGGCGCGCGCAAGGGACAGAAATTCTGGGGCTGCTCCAACTACCCGGCCTGCCGGTATACGAAGGACTTTGAAGCGCGGTCATGAAAAATTTCAAGTTCATCATCAGCTACGACGGCTCCCGCTATTTCGGCTGGGAACGCCAGCCGGGCCGCGACACGATCCAGGGCAAGCTGGAAGCCGTCCTGACGCGCATGTGCGGCACGGACGTGCAGGTCATCGGCGCGGGCCGCACGGACGCAGGCGTCCACGCAAGGGCCATGGCGGCCAACGCCTACATGAACACGGAGAAAACGCCCGAAGAGATCCGCGATTACATGAATCGGTACCTTCCGGACGATATCTGCGTGCAGGAGGCGAAGCTCGCCGCCGACCGCTTCCACGCGCGCTACCGCGCCGTCGGCAAGCTCTACACCTACACCTGCTACGTCGGCGATACGAAGCCGGTCTTTAACCGCAAATACGTCACCGTGCTCGATTACCAGCCGGATCTTGCCGCCATGCAGCGCGCGGCGGAATATCTCACCGGCGAGCATGATTACAAAAGCTTCTGCTCGAACCCGCAGATGAAAAAATCCACCGTGCGGATCGTCGATTCCATCGAGATCGTCCGGCGGAAGGAATATATCTATTTTAATTACCACGGCACGGGCTTCCTGCAGAATATGGTGCGCATCCTGACCGGAACGCTTCTGGAGGTCGGACAGGGCAAGCGCACGCCCGAAAGCGTCCGGCAGACGCTCGAAGCGAAGGACCGGACGCAGGCCGGGTATACCGCGCCCCCGCAGGGGCTGTGCCTGATGCGGGTGGATTATTGAAGGAGCCTGCCGCAAGGCTGAAAGTCTTCTATGAATTTGCAACTGCGGTACAACTTTTTCTTTTGCTTCTCCGAAAGAAAACCGACTCGGTTTTCTTGAATCTTTCCTGCGAAACCAAGACCAGTTCAAAAATTCCGACACTGTCCTTGAAGGCGTCGTAGGGGCCGATGCCTATATCGGCCCGGCAGAATGCGCCGTTTTTATGGAAATCTTCAGCGAATTCGTAACTTCCCAACGGGCCGATGTGGGCATCGGCCCCTACAGGGCTCCGGCGAATCCGCACTGCCTTGCAAATTTTGAACGCAAGGCGCTTTTACCGCAGATATTAAATCGCAACTACTCACAAATCTGTTGTACCGTAACAGTCGGCGCGTAGTCCAGCGCCCGTAGGGTGAGTTCGTGTGCTCGCAGCGACTATAAATCAGGACTCACCTGAACCGCACCCGCAGAACGCACCAAACGCGTCCAAGCACTCTTTTCTCCCCTATCTTTTCTCTTGCGAGAGAAAAGATAGGGCCGCCGGAGGCTCGTCGGAGGGAGGCACGTTCGTTATAACCTCACGATCTCCACAACCGTCACCGTCCGCTCCCGGATGCGGAAGCGCACGTCGAAGCCCGCGAAATTAAACCCGTACCGGCGCTCCGGATCGTGCTGATAGCCGGGGACCGGCCCGCAGGCGAGAGCCTGCCGCAGGCCTTCACGCTTTTCTTCCGGGATCATCGCTTCCAGCTCCGGCGGGAATACGACCGTCAGGGGCTCTGCGTCGCGCCTGCCGTCAAAGCCGTCGACAGCCTCCGGATGGCTGTCTGCATACGGAAGATACGGCTTGATGTCATAGACCGGCGTGCCGTCCACCAGATCGGCGCCCGCGACATACAAGACCGGGCCGTCCTTCGTATGAAGGTCGGCCTTGACAAGCTGCACGCAGGAAAGCCCCAGCGGGTTCGGCCGGAACGGCGAACGCGTAGCGAACACGCCCACGCGCGTCTTGCCGCCCAGCTTCGGCGGCAGCACCGTCGGCGACCAGCCCGCGCCCGCGACCTTATCAAACTCCCAGATGAGCCACAGATGCGAAAAATCCGCAATGCCGCGCAGACAGTCCGGATTGCGGTACGGCGGCTCGAACACGATCGTCGAGACAAGCCCGGACGCCAGCCCCGACTGACGCGGGACGCCGAACTTGGTCGGAAAATCGGTGTGGATACGGGCGATGGGTTCGATGTTCATGGCGGGCCTCCTGCAAGTCATGGTCAAATTGTATCACAGAAACAGAAAAATGCAAAATCCGTTTTACTTTTTCACGCAAAGCGCGTAAAATACAAGCTGCACAGGAGGTGCAAACGATATGCATGACGAATTGACAGCCGTCGATATCAAAAAAATGGAGCAGGAGGTCGAGTACCGCCGCCTGCAGCTGCGGCCGCAGCTGCTTGAGGACGTGAAGACCGCGCGCGAGTTCGGCGATCTCAGCGAAAACTTTGAATACAAGGCAGCCAAGCGGGAAAAGAACCGCAACGACAGCCGCATCCGCTATCTTGAGCGCATGATCAAGACCGCGAAGGTCATCGACGCCAGCTCGAACCCGGACGAGATCGGCCTGTTTGACAAGGTGACGATCTATATCGAGGAGGACGACGAGGAGCAGACCATCGAGCTGGTCACCACGCTCCGCCAGAACGCGCTCAAGGGCCTCATCAGCAAGGAATCGCCCGTCGGCAAGGCCGTCATGGGTCACAAAAAGGGCGACCGCGTGACTGTCCATGTGAACGAGACTTACAGCTATGACATCGTCATCCGCGACGTGCAGAAGGGTTCGGACGACGAAACGCTCCCCATCAGCAGCTATTAAGCAGCTGATGCTTCAACGGCATCGTGGTGATGTCAAACATCAGCACGGATATCAATACGATCGCAAGCAGATACGACGGCAAGAAAACCATGCACTACTGCCTGGTTCTGTTCATCTTCTCCTGGCTGACGCTGGGCATTGTGCCCCTTGTCTGGAACCATAAGATTTCCGACCGAATCGGCGCTGAGCTGACGCGCCGCGGCATCGATTATCAATTTGGCGCAGGCACCTTCTGGGGTTGGGGCATTCTGGGCTCTTTGATCCTCGTAGGCCCGTTTATCTACACCCACAAGCTGCTGACGGCCATGAACCGGCTTTCCGCAGACTACAACGTGAACGGCTAAGGGCAGCAGTTCGCAAAGCTCCGTCTGATCCGGCGTTCGAGCCGCTGATTATAAACCCGAGCGGGGCTGCCGCAAAGCAGCCCCATAAAAATAAGAGCGGGGCTGTCTCTTCGGGAGGCAGCCCCTTTGTGTTTTGGGGACGCCGCTTCGTGGGACAGCCCCGGCGGTGCTTTTGTTATTTCACAAACTTGTCGATCGCCTGACACAGCGCGTCGAGGGCCTGCTCGTCGTCGTGCTCGACAGCGTCGACGATGCAGTGCTGGATGTGGTCCTGCAGGATCACCTTGCCGATGTTCGTGATCGCTGCGCGCACGGCTGCGATCTGGATGAGGACCTCGCTGCAGTCCCGGCCGTCGGCGACCATCTTCCGCACGGACTCCAGATGGCCGATGGCACGGGACAGCCGGTTCAGGACGGCCTGCGTGTTTTCGTGCACATGGCCATGGCCGTTCGCGGCGTCGTGGCTGTGGGTATGATTGTGCGCTTCGTCGTGGGTATCCGTTTCGTGGTGCAGGTGGGGAATGTTGTGCTCATGCAGGTACGCATGGTCGTGAGAATGCTCGTGTTCCATGGGGGAACGCTCCTTATATCATAAATTACTTGTAATGTATCATATTTCACATGGAAATTCCACTTAAAATCGGGAAATGCCTGAAAAAGTTTTTGGAAAAACAGACAGACGTGCGCCCGACTGCTTTACAAAATCAAACGGAAAAGCTATAATACAAGCAAGAAAAAAGTCTGGAGGAAGCATCCATGCACCTTGACCACGACCACGACGAAACCGTCCACAGCCATACGCATACCCATGCGGACGGCACGACCCACACCCATACGCACGCCCACGCGCACGACCATGAAAACGAGCATACGCATTCCCACGAGGACTGCGCGCACACCCACTGCGACGCCTGCGGCGGCTGTGAGCACAGCCCGAAGGAGGAGCTGATGGCGCTCATGAAATACATGGTTGGCCACAACGCTTCCCACGCCAACGAGCTTGCAAATCTCGCAAAGCAGCTGCAGGAGATGGGCGAAACGGCGGCCTACGACCAGATCATGCTGGCCGTGAGCGATTTTGAAAAGGGCAACCTGCGCCTGTCCACCGTGCTGGCGTCCATGCAGGCCCCGAACGCATAAGGAGCGAAAACGTTATGTGCCTTTCCAATGTCTATGAAAACAGCGTCGAGCAGAAAAACCTGATCCTGTCCAATGTGCAGCGCATCGACTGCAAGGACGGCTTCGTTGTGCTCTACGACCTGTTCGAGCGCGAAACCCGCGTCGAGGGCCGGCTTGCGACCATCGATCTGGTCGGCAACACCGCCGTCATCGTCAAAGACTGATATGGCCGAGTACGAAGTCGTGCGCGAGGTGCAGAACCTCTGCGGCAACAACCAGATGCGCGACGTGTTCTTTGCGGAGATCGAGACGGACGACCCGGTTTCATGGGTGCGCGGCTTTCTCAAGGGGAAGGACGTGGAGCTGACCGTCGACGAAAAGGAAAACGGCGATCTGACCGTCTATGCCGTCTCCGGCGGCGTCAGCCAGAAATTTCTCATGACGCGGATCTGAGTTTCCCGCGCCAGCCATGCTAAGAATGTAAAAAGAAATGCTTTTTTTCATATATTTGCGCGCCGCAGGTCTTGTAATTGCCGGTCAAGTGTGATACGATAATTTTGTATCGAATCCATACCGGCTCTGCGCCGGTATGCAGCCACTCAGGCAATCTATTTTGGATATGGAGGCAATTATGAGCGTAGCGGACATTTATGAAAAGAGAGCGACATTCTCCTTCGAGGTTTTCCCGCCCAAGACGGACGTGGGCATGGAAAAGCTGTGCGGCAAGGACGGAGTTCTGGACAAGCTCTACACCCTTGAGCCCGACTATATTTCCTGTACCTACGGCGCCGGCGGCACCAACGTCGGCAAGAACCTGGAGGTTCTGGACAAGATCCAGAAGGACGGCAAGTGCACCCCTGTGACGCACTTCACCTGCATCGGCAACACCAAGGAAGATATCAGGGAAAAGCTGCAGACCTACCTTGACCACGGCATCGACCATATGCTCGCCCTGCGCGGCGACCTGCCCTTCGGCTGGACCGGCACGAACGGCGATCTGCACTACGCGACCGAGCTTGTCAAGTTCGTCCGCAAGGAGTTCGGCGACAAGTTCACCATCGCGGTCGCAGGCTCTCCCGAGGGCCATATCCAGTGCCGCAGCCTCGAAGCCGACATCGCCTTCCTGAAGCAGAAGCAGGACAACGGCGCGGACTTCATCATCTCCCAGCTCTGTTGGGATATGGACGCGTTCCGCTACTGGCTCGAGGCCATCCGCAACGCCGGGATCTGGCTGCCCGTCGACGTGGGCATCATGCCGATCCTCGATCAGGCTGCAACCATCAACATGGCTCTCAGCCGCAACGGCTGCGTCATGGATCGCAAGCTCTGCGAGATCATCTCCAAGAACTGGATCTTCCCGAACCCGTTCGACAAGGAGCCGTTCGACGCAGACGTCGCCGGCAAGAAGGAAAGCTTCCGCAAGGCCGGTATCGAATACACCATCAATCAGATCGACGAGTACCGCGCCTGCGGCGTTGACGGCATCCATCTGTACGCGCTCAACAAGTATGATGACGTCGCCTACATCGCCAAGGAAGCCGGTCTGATCGACCTCGTTTAACTGCATCCCGATTCGGCAGGCGGGCATATGTCCGCCTGCCGGAAACACGTTCCAAGGAGCGATTTTCTATGGCCAAAACCCATATCATTGCAGTTGCCGGAAAAGGCGGCGTCGGCAAGACGACGACCTGCGGCATGATCATTGACTATCTGTGCAAGCAGAAAAAAGGCCCCATTCTGGTCGTAGACGCAGACGCGAACTCCAACCTCAACGAGGTTCTGGGCGTCGAGGTCGAGACGACACTGGGCGATATCCGCGAGGAAATGGCCCACGCCGAGCAGACGGGCACCGTGCCCGCCAACATGACCAAGGCCGACTATGCCGAGATGAAGTTCAACTCCGCGCTCATTGAGGAGGACGACTATGATATGCTCGTCATGGGCCGGACGCAGGGCAAGGGCTGCTACTGCTTCGTCAACGGCGTTTTAAAAACGCAGATCGACAAATATGTCGGCAATTACCGCTACATGGTGGTGGACAACGAGGCTGGTCTGGAGCATATCAGCCGCGGGACGCTTCCGCATGTTGACACCATGCTTCTCATTTCCGACTGCTCCCGCCGCGGCATTCAGGCCGTGGGCCGCATCGCCGAGATGATCCGCGAGATGGATCTGAAGCCCGGCGAAATGAAGCTGATCGTCAACCGTGCGCCGAACGGGGTTCTGAACCCCGGCGTCATGGAAGAGATAAACAAGTACGGCCTCCAGCTGGCAGGCGTTCTTCCGCAGGATGAGACTGTTTACGAGTACGACTGCGAAGGAAAGCCCAGCTCGCAGGTGCCGGACGATACGCCCGTCAAGACTGCGCTTGCCGCCGTCATGCGGGACTTAAAGCTGTAAGCAAAAGACAATATTTTTATAGGGGGATTCACAACTATGCCTTTCGTTCCCAAGAAACAGGCGTTCAATGCGCACATCAACGAAGTTGTGCTGGGCGTTGGCGACAAGGCCACGGCCATCGGCGGTCAGAACGTGCTTCCGTTCCACACGTTTGACGCTGAGATCAAGAACGCACCGAAGATCGGCGTTGAGCTGACCGACCTCGGCATGGCGGAATACACCATGCCCGGCGAGAAGGCCTTCTACGCAGGCTGCACCACCGTGGCCGAAATGGCCAAGCGTGCAGAAACGCTCGAGGGCGCTTCTTTCATCTGCCTGCACCTCGAGGGCGCAGATCCCAACGGTCTGAACAAGTCCGTTGAAGAGTGCGTCCAGCTTGCCAAGGACGTCGCCGACGCGACGACCCTGCCGCTCGTTATCATGGGCTGCAAGAACATCGAAAAGGACACCGAGCTGTTCAATAAGATCTCCGAAGCGCTGGCCGGGAAGAACATTCTGGTTCTGTCCGCGCGCGACGAGGACTACAAGACCGTCGTCGCCTCCGCCGGTATGGCCTACGGCCAGAAGGTCGGCGCGGAATCTGCCGTCGACATCAACCTCGCCAAGCAGCTCAACACCGTCATCACCCAGATGGGCTTCAACGCGCAGTCCATCGTCATGAACGTCGGCTCCGCCGCCGCAGGCTACGGCTATGAGTACGTCGCCTCCACGCTCGACCGCGTGAAGGACGCTGCGCTCAAGCAGGCGGACGCCATGCTCGAAATGCCCATCATGACCCCTGTCTCCGCAGACACCTGGGGCGTCAAGGAAGCCGTTATGTCCGAGGAAGACATGCCCGAATGGGGCAGCCAGGAAGAGCGCGGCATCGAGATGGAGATCACGACCGCTGCCGCCGTTCTGGCAGGCGGCTCCGACGCAGTCATTCTGCGCCATCCGGAAGCAGTAAAGACCATCGCCAAGATGATCGACGCGCTGATGTAAGCAGAGAGGGGGAACCATACTATGGCAGTTAAAGGTCTTGACATTTTCAAATTATCTCCGAAGAAAAACTGTAAGGAATGCGGCAGCCCCACCTGCATGGCATTCTGCATGAAGGTCGCACAGGGCGCTGTTCCCATCACCAAGTGCCCGTATATGTCCGAGGAGGCGATCGCCCTTCTGTCCGAGGCCACCGCGCCTCCCATGCAGACCATCACGGTCGGCGCGCACAAGCTCGGCGGCGAGACCGTTATGATGCGTCATGAGAAGACCCTCGTCAACCGCAACCTGTTCGCGGCGACGCTGGATACCTCCATGGACGACGCGTCCATCGAAGAGCGCATCGCGCTCGTCAAGAAGGTCGATTACGAGCGTATCGGCGAGCGTGAAATGGTCGAGTGCGTCTTCGTTCACGATGCAGGCGACTGCGCGAAGTTTGTCGAACTGTGCAAAAAGGCAGCCGCTCTGCCCGACCGCACCGTCATCATCGACACCAAGGACGTCGAGACGGCGAAGGCTGCCGTCGAGGCCATCAAGGACAGCAAGCCCATCCTGAACGGCGCAAACAAGGACAACTTCAACGACATGAACGAGATCGCCAAGGCGGCGGGCCTCGTTCTGGGCGTCAGCGGCACGGATCTGTCCGAGCTGCACGATACCGTTGCCGCACTCGAAAAGGCCGGCAACAAGAACCTCATTCTCGACGTGACCGCTCCCACCATCAAGGAGACGTTCGCAAACGCTGTGCTCGTCCGCCGCACCGCCATCAAGGACGGCGACCGCACGTTCGGCTATCCCTCCATTGTCAATCTGGGCGTTCTGTGCAACCATGACGAGCATCTTGAGACGGCTCTGGCCGCCATGTTCGTCGTCAAGTACGGCTCCATCATCGTCATGGACAAGGTCGGCTACGCTGAGGCGCTGCCGCTCTACGGCCTGCGCCAGAACATCTTCACCGACCCGCAGAAGCCGATGAAGGTCGCCCCCGGCATCTACCCCATCAACGGCGCCGGTCCCGACGATCCCTGCGCGCTGACGGTCGACTTCGCGCTGACCTACTTCCTGGTCTCCGGCGAACTCGAGCGCTCCAAGATTCCCGTGAACCTGCTCATCACCGACGCATCCGGTATGTCCGTTCTGACGGCATGGGCTGCAGGCAAGTTCTCCTCCACCTCCGTCAAGAAGTTCTTTGACGAATTCGATATCGCCTCCAAGATCAACAACCGCACCCTCATCATTCCGGGCAAGGTCGCCGTCATGAAGGGCGAGATCCAGGACAAGCTGCCTGAGTGGAACGTCGTCGTCGGCACCCGTGAGGCGGTCGAGCTGGTCAAGTACCTGCGCGACGGCGAACACATCAAGGCCGCCGAGGCTGCCGCTGCCTCCAAGGCTCCCGCCGCGGAGAAGAAGGAAGCTGCCGACGCCAACGCGCCGCTCGATTTCGAGAAGATCGCTGCGTCCATCCCGGCCATCGAGGTCGTCGACATGGGTGTGAGCTACAAGCAGCGTGATCCGGAGTCCCCGAAGTTCGTCACCATCGGCGAACGTATCCACTGCATCTCCCCGGTCATCCGCGAGGCCATGAACACCATGAACCCCGAGCCCATCCTGAAGCGTGCTGCCGAGCAGATCAAGGCCGGCGCAACGTATCTGGACGTCAACATCGGCCCGGCCGAGTCCAACGGCCCCGAGCTTATGACCTGGGCAGTCAAGCTGCTGCAGGAGAACTTCAACAACGTGCCTCTGGCACTCGATACCGCCAACAAGCGCGCCATCGAGGCCGGCATCAAGGTCTACAACCGCACGAACGGCAAGCCCATCGTCAACTCCGCTGACGCTGGCTCCCGTATCTCCTATATCGATCTGGCTGCGGCCAACGACGCCATCTGCATCGCGCTGTGCTCTGCCGACGGCATCGCAAAGGACAACGAAGAGCGCATGATGCACTGCCATCATATGCTTGAACGCGGTCTGTCCCTCGGCATGGAAGCGACCGACCTGTGGTTCGACCCGCTGTTCCTCGTCGTCAAGGGCATGCAGGACAAGCAGATGGACGTTCTGAACGCCATCAAGCTGTTCTCTGACGAAGGCCTGAAGTCCACCGGCGGCCTGTCCAACAACTCCAACGGCGCGCCGAAGAACGTCCGCCCGATCATGGACTCTGCGCTCGTCGCCATGGCCATGATGCAGGGTCTGACCTCCGCCATCGTCAACCCGAACGACCTGCGCCTGATGGAGACGATCAAATCCTGCGACATCTTCAAGAACAACGAGCTGTACTCCGACTCCTATCTGGACGCGTAATTTGTCTTTCCACGGTTCCCTGCTGCGAAACACCGGCAGGGAACCGCCGCATTTCCCCTATATAATTCAAAATTCAACAGAATTTGCAGGAGGTATTTATGAGCGTATTAACCGATCTCATCTATGGCGGCTCGCACGCCGTGGCTGGCCTGACCGAGGGTGCAGTCAACGACGCCATTGCAAAATATGGCGCAGACCATCCCATTGCCTTCCCTGACACCGCGTATTTCTTCCCCACCATCTACGCCGCCACCGGCGTCAAGGTCAAGACCCTGGGCGATCTGCCCGCCTGCGTGGGCGTGCTCAAGAGCCTCATCACCGATCAGGAGGATCTGGGACAGGCACTCAACGCCGGTCTGGCCACCGCTGTCGGTGCCGAGATCCTTGAGGGCCTGAAGTTCGCCGAGCCGAAGGACGCCTATGAGCAGGCCGCGGTTCCCGGCATCGGCTTCGTGCCCGATCCCATCATCCGTTCCCTCGGCGTGCCGCTGGTCACGGGCGATATCCCCGGTGTGGCCGTCGTGCTGGGCAAGGCCGAAAACGGCGAGGACGTTGCAAAGGTCGTCAAGGACTATCAGTCCAAGGGCATCATGACCTTCATGGTCGGCGAAGTCATTGAACAGTGCGCGGAAGCGGGCGTCAAGATGGGCCTTGAGCTCCGTGTCATCCCGCTGGGCCATGATGTGACCGCCGTCATCCATGTCGTCACCGTCGCCATCCGTGCCGCACTGATCTTCGGCAACGTGCAGCCGGGCGATCTGGCGGGCCTGCTCAAGTACACCAAGGAGCGCGTTCCCGCGTTCGTCAATACCTTCGGTGCGATCGACAATGTCGTCGTTTCCGCGGGCGCAGGCGCAATCGCGCTGGGCTTCCCGGTCGTGGTCGATATCAACCTCGGCGAAAATCAGGTTCCGGGCGCACTGGAGTCCTGCACCGACCATAATGAGACGGTCAAGAAGTCTCTGGAGCTGCGCGGCATCAAGATCAAGTCCAAGGAGCTGCCCATCCCCGTCGCGTTCGCAGCTGCATTCGAGGGCGAGATCATCCGCAAGGCCGACATGAAGGTCGAGTTCTGGTCCGCAAAGAACACCACCTGCGAGCTTGTTCTCATGAAGAACATGGACGAGGTCGAGGATCACAAGCTCGTCATCGACGGCCCGGATATCGACTCCGGCGATCTGGAATACGCGCTTGCCACCTGCGTCTATGTCGCGGGCAAGAAGATGCAGGCCGATTTCGAGTCTGTTATCGAGCGCAAGATCCACGCCTGGTTCAACTACATGGAAGGCGTCATGCACACCGGCCAGCGCAACCAGTTCCGTATCCGTATCTCCAAGGACGCCTATGACAAGGGCCTGCGCCTGACGCACTTTGCCGAGGTTCTGTACCACATGATCACGGATGAATTCGACGCAGTCGTCGACAAGTGCGAGGTACACCTGATTACCGATCCGGTCAAGGCCACCGCGTTCCTGAACGACGTCGCCATCCCGCGCTACAACATGCGTGACGACCGTCTGGCCTCCATGACCGACGAATCCGTCGACCGCTTCTTTACCTGCATCCTCTGTCAGTCCTTCGCACCGGCGCACTGCTGCGTGGTCACGCCGGAGCGTCTTGGCCTGTGCGGCGCCGTTTCCTGGCTCGACGCGAAGGCGACCTATGAGCTGAACCCGAACGGCCCGTCCCAGCCCATCATGAAGGAGGGCTGCCTCGACGAGCGCACGGGCCGCTACACCACCGTCAACGACGCAATCAAGGACGCGACCCACGGCGCAGTTGAAGAAGTCACGCTGTACTCCATCATGGAGGACCCGATGACCTCCTGCGGCTGCTTCGAGTGCATCTCCGGCATTGAGCCGATGTCCAACGGCTTCATCGTCGTCAACCGCGAGTACGCAGGCATGACCCCCGCCGGTATGACCTTCGGCGAGCTGGCCTCCTGCACCGGCGGCGGCGTGCAGACGCCGGGCTACATGGGCCATGGCCGCCACTTCATCTCCTCCAAGAAGTTCATCCACGCCGAGGGCGGCATTGAGCGCATCGTCTGGATGCCGAAGGAGCTGAAGGATGATGTCGGCGAACGCCTGAACAAGACCGCCAAGGAGCTTTACGGCATCGACAACTTCACCGACATGATCGCCGACGAGACGATCTGCACCGACTGCGACGCACTGCTCGAGTTCCTGCAGGAAAAGAACCACCCGGTCCTGTCCCTCGAGCCGCTGATGTAAGCAGCGGACAATCTGTTCTGATACACAAACGCCCGGAGCCGCAAGGCTCCGGGCGTTTTGCGTCGTGTTTAAAGATCTGTGGTCAGCGCTTTCTGCTCCCGGTGCTGGCAGGTGAACAGGAGGATCTGCCGGTTTTCAGCCTCGCGCTGCAAAAGGCGCAGGGCCAGACGCAGGCGGTCATCGTCGAACATGACGAGCGCGTCATCCAGCAGGAGCGGGGCATCCTCCGGCAGCAGCAGGCGGCAGACGGCCAGCCGGACGGACAGATACAGCTCGTCCGCCGTGCCGCCGCTCAGGAAGAGCGAACGGCGCATGGCCGCGTCCGGCTGTCCCGCCTCCAGCTCCATCTGCCGGCTGATCTGCACGCGGGCATAGCGTCCGCCGGTCAGCTCGGAGAAAATTTCCGACGCCTCGCGCACCAGACGCGGGGAGAAGCGCTCTGCCAGCGCTGCGTTGGCCTGCGCAAGCGTCTGCCTGGCAAGCGTAAGCGCCTCGCGGCGCTCGTTCAGCGTGTCGAGCCTCTGCGCCAGCGCCTGCTTTTTCGCCGACAGCTCCGCCTCGGAGCCGAACTGCTCCAACCGGCCACGGCTCTGGTCGAGCTGCGACTGCACGGCTGCAGCAAGCGCCTGCGTCCGTGCAAGCGCGGCCTGCGCCTGTTCGGTCGTCAGGCCGGAGACGTCGCGCACGGGCGCGGGCAGCTCCGGGATCTCGCCGAGGGCCTGCGCAAGCGCGTCATAGCGCGTTTTCGCCTGCTGCGCGGTCTGTTCCGCCTCGTGCCAGGCGCGGTAAGCGGCCAGCGCGGAGGCGATCGCATTTTGCGCCTCCCGGACCGTTCCGGCCTCCGCGAACATCCGGACGCTGCCGAGCAGCGCCGCCGTGCGCTCGGCGCGCAGACGGCTTTCCGCGTCGCGGGCCGCATTCTGCGCCGATGCAGCCTCGCACGCTGCCTGCCACGCGCGCAGCGCGTCGCGGTACTGAACGGCATAGGCGTAAAACTCGTCGCGGCTGTGGTTTTCATAGAGCGTCAGCAGTGCCTGCGCTTCGGAAAGCTCCGCCTCGCGCCGCCGGTCATGCGCCGCGTTTCCAAGCGCCGCGACAGCGCAGACAAGCGCCGCCAGCGCGAATGCGGCGGGCAGGAGCGGCTCGTGCCGGAGGAACCAACCTGCCGCGCCAAGTCCGAGAAGGAGCACCGCAAGCACCCAGAACGGCACAGATGGCCGGTGCTTTTTCGCCGTCAGCCGGTCAAATTCGCGCATATCGCGCTGCGCCTTGTCGAGAAGCCGTTCCTCGTCCACCCCGGAAAACGCCTGCGGGCAATCGGGGCGCGCGGGCGCGGCCGCGGCCGGCTCCTGCTCCGGCAGGGCAAGCAGAGCGGCGGCCTCCTGTGAAAGCGCGGCCAGCGCATCCTCGCGCGGCAGCCGCGCGCATACGGCGGACGCGGCGTTTTCCCGGTTCGCCGCCTGCATCGCGGCGCGCTTCGCGTCATAGAGCTGCGCCTTTTTTCGTTGGGCCTGCGCCGCCTGCAGCGCCCGCAGGTCCTCTTCGCAGGCAGTCTGCTGCGCTTGCAGCGACTGCAGCTGCGCGCGCAGCGCCAGATTTTTTTCATGCTCCCCCGCCAGCGCGGCCAGCGCGCTGTCTACGGCGGCAAGCTCCCGCTCGGCGTCAGGGATGAGGCCGGTCTTGTTGTGCCGGACGCGGTTCTGCCAAGCAAGCAGCCGCTTGTCGGCTGCGGCAAAGCTGACGGCCTCGTCCCCGGTCGTGACAAGGGCGGACAGCCGCGCTTCCAGCTCGTCGTCCGGCGTCAGGCCGAGTCCGGCCTGACGGACAAAGGCGCTGCGCTGATACACACGCTTCGGAACGCCCAGAAGCGTTTCGCCGCAGTTCGCGCCCGTCATGCCCTCGACCGGCAGGCCGGACTCGGTATAGGCGGCGGAAAATACGCCGAGCGGTGCACGGGCCGTCGAGGTGCGCGTGAGCGTGATGCGCCGCCCGGCGTGCTCAAGCTCGATCACGCCCTCCATCGGCTTGCCGCTCCACGGCTGGTATTTTGTCTTGACGGGCAGCACGCCCGTTTTTTCGCGTTCAGAGGTATCGATGCCATAGAGCATGGCCAGCAAAAATTCCGCCCAGGTGCTCTTTCCGGCCTCGTTCGGCATTTGCAGGACGTTCAGGCCCTCGGTAAGCGAGAGCGTCTCCTGCTCGAGCCTGCCGAATGTTGCGGTCATGCGCAGAAGCTTCATTCCGCCGCCTCCCTTCCGTCCATCGCCGCGCAGCCGCAGCGCGCGGCCAGCGCGATTTTGCGTCTGTCCGCTTCCGTCTGGGCCGCGTCATACTGCGCCTTGAGCGCCTGCAGAAACAGGCCGCGCAGCGTATCCTCCTCCGCGCCTTCCCAGAGCGCGCGGCGGGGCCGCGTCTCGTCGCGGATGGTCAGCGCGTAAAAGCGCGGAGCCAGCGCCGCTTGCAGCGCTGCCGTTTCGACCGGCTCTGCCTCGCCGGTCAGGATCACGCGGTAAATATCGTTCTGCGTGTCCTCCGGCAGCGCCGCCGTGACGGCGGCAAGCGCGTCGTCCCCTGCTTCGACGTGGAGAATTTCATAGCTCCTGCCATGCAGCGGCAAAAAGTCCAGCCGGATGCCGGAATCGGAAACTTCCCCGAGATACGCGCCCTTCTGCCCAAGCTCGTCGAAGCCGCGCCCCATCGCGCAGCCGGGCCAGGCGTAGCACGTGCTCCCGCACCGCAGCAGCCCGCTTGCCTGATGGATATGGCCGAGCGCGAGATAGGCAAGGCCGGAGGCCGCCAGCTGCTCGGACGTGATGGGATTATAGGGCGAGGCCGCCTGCGTCGCGTCCCCGTGGAGGACCATGAGGTTCGTCCAGCCGTCGGCTTTCGCGCGGAAGCCCTCCAGCAGCGGTCTTTCGTGCCGCGCGGTGAAGCCCGCGCCATAGACGCGCAGCTGTTTCTCCGGCAGCTCGATTGCCTCGATTGCATCCGTTTTGAAAATATGCACGTTTTCCGGCCAGCGCTCCGTCAGATACGCGCTGCCGGGCAGCAGACAGTCGTGGTTGCCGGGGCTGATGAAGACCGGCGCACGGATGGAGGCCAGCGCCCGCCGGAGCGCCAGCAGCGTCTCGTCCGACGCGCCCGCGCTGTCAAACAGATCGCCCGCCAGCAGGACAAGATCGCAGTCGTGCGTGTTGGCCGCCTCGGCAAGCTCGGTCAGAAGCTCGCGCTGCTCCTGCCGCCGCGCAGCAGCCTGTTCGGGACTGAGGGCAGCAAACGGCGCGTCCAGATGCAGATCGGCGGTATGCAGAAATTTAATCACGGAGCGCCACCCTTTCTGCCGCCGTGCAGCGGCCTGTCTTCGCGTCGATGGTAAACACCGCGCCTGCAAGCATACACGGCCCCGGCGCAGTCTCATACCGCGAGGTAAGCTCGCCGCGGAAATTTGCGATGGACTGCTCCGGCTTTACGCCGATGACGGAATGCACGGGGCCGGTCATGCCGAGGTCAGTGAGATACCCGGTGCCCTTCGGCAGGATCTGCTCGTCGGCGGTCTGCACGTGCGTGTGCGTGCCCCACTGGGCGGAAATTTTTCCGTCGAGATAATACGCCATGGCAAGCTTTTCACTTGTCGCCTCGGCGTGGAAATCCAGAAGCACGGGAAGCCCGTCCAGCTCCTTCAGAACCTTATCGATCACGCGGAAGGGATTGTCGGGCCGGAAGTCGAGATTGCAGCGGCCCAGCAGGTTCACAACGCCCACCTGCCCGATCTTCGTCTCAAACACGCCGAAGCCCCGTCCCGGCAGGCTCGGATGCAGATTGGCGGGCCGCAGGATATAGGGGCAGTCGTCCAGATACGCGCAGATCTCGCGCCGGTCGAACGAATGATTTCCGAGTGTAAGGATGTCTGCGCCCGCGTCCAGCATCCGGTCCGCCTGCTTTGGCGTCAGGCCGGTTCCGCTGGCATTTTCACCGTTGACAACGCAAAAATCAATGCGGTATAACTTTTTCAGGCTTCGCAGATGCTGTTCCAGACACTGCAGTCCGCCTTCGCCGACCACGTCGCCGACGGCCAGAACACGAAGTTCCATAAGAAGCCTCCTTTACATATCATTTTTTTCAGTATACCATTTAAAAAATTTTTTGGCAATGCTATACTGTATCCTGAAACCAACGGGACGCGTTTGCGTCTTTACAGACAGAGAAAGGAGCACACAGATGGAGGATTCCGCAATTATCGATCTGTATTGGGCGCGCGAGGAGCGTGCGCTCAGCGAGACGGATGCGAAATACGGCGGCTATTGCCGCTCCATTGCCCATAATATTCTGAAAAACCGCGAGGACAGCGAGGAATGCGTCAGCGATACCTGGCTGCACGCGTGGAACGCCATGCCGCCGCAGCGGCCGTCGATTCTGTCGTCGTTTCTCGGCAGGATCACGCGCAACCTGTCCTTTGACCGCTGCCGCAGGCAGAATGCGGAAAAGCGCGGCGGCGGATTGCTGCCGCTGGCGCTGGATGAGCTGTCCGAGTGCGTCCCGGCTCCAGGCCGGGTCGAGCAGGCGCTTGAAGCGCGGGAGCTGGCCGAGGCCATCGACCGCTTTCTCCGGACGCTTCCGGAGCGCGAGTGCAGCATTTTCCTGCGGCGGTACTGGTACGTCGATTCCGTGCAGGATATCGCCGCGCGGTACGCGCTCCGGGAGAACACCGCAAAATCCATCCTGTTCCGGACGCGGGAAAAGCTGCGCCGGTATCTCGCCGGAGAGGGGATCATCGTATGAAAGAACAAAGTGAAAAGCTATTCCGCGCCATCGGCGATGTCGGTGACGATCTGATCGCCCGCGCCGATGCGCCGGTCAAAAAAGCGCCGCGCGTGTGGGTCAAATGGGCTGCGCTTGCGGCCTGCTGCGCGCTGGTGATCGGCGCGGCGGCATTTGTCGTGCCGATGTTCCACGCAGGCTCGTCCGCGCCGGAGACGGCATCTGCTCCGACGGCGGATACCGCGGCGCCGGAAGCGCCTGCGGAAGAGGAAATGGAAATGACGCTGGAGGCCTCGGAGGCGCCCGCCGAGGCCATGCCGGAAGCAGCTCCGGCAGAGCCTGCCGAGCAGAAAACCAGAACGCTTCCGGGCGCGGACTGCTTCACGGTCGTGTCGGAGAGCGTCACGCGCACATCGGCAGACTTCACGCTGACAAACGAAGACGGCGCTGTGCTTGCCCTTCGCAGCGAGTACTGGCTGGAGACGCAGGCAGACAGCGAATGGAAGATGCTGACATCGAACCTTTTTAAGGCGCAGAACCAGACGGATGAAGCCGCGCCGGAATCATCTGTCTGCACACTGCACTACGACTGGCAGACGCTCTACGGCGAACTGGACGCAGGCAAATACCGCCTTGCCCAGCCCGTGATCCTGCCGGACGGAACAGAATACACGCTGTACGCAGAATTTACGATCGAATAACGAAAAGCTTCCCCGCCGCATTCCAAAATGCGGCGGGGTCCGT
>HF990548.1:12417-22893 GCA_000432135.1 Firmicutes bacterium CAG:124 | reverse complement strand
CATCATGAGTTTTCAGATACACCCTAAAGAAAAACAGGAGGACGGATCCATTGATGCAAATTCAGGGACTTCAAAAGCTGACGCTGCTGGATTATCCAGGGCGGACGGCCTGCACGGTGTTCTTATCCGGCTGCAACTTTCGCTGCCCGTTCTGCCATAACGCGCCGCTGCTCACCGCAGCGGACGAAGACGGCATGGACGAAGACGAGCTGCTGGCGTTTTTGAAAAAACGGCAGGGGCTTCTCGACGGTGTTGCCGTTACCGGCGGAGAGCCGCTTTTGCGCCCGGAGCTTCCCGCTCTGCTGGAAAAGATCAAGGCGCTGGGCTATGCGATCAAGCTGGACACAAACGGCGCGTTTCCGGAGCAGCTGAAGGCAGTCGTGTGCGCGGGGCTGGCAGATTACGTTGCCATGGATATCAAAAACAGCCCGGCGCGCTACGCGGAAACAGCTGGTGTTCCGGGGCTTGCCCTGACGCCCATTTTCAGGAGTGTTTCGTTTTTGCTGCGCGGCACGGTTGATTATGAGTTCCGGACGACCGCAGTTGCGGAGCTGCATGATGACGCGTCATTTGTACAGCTGGGAGACTGGCTCATGGGCGCAAGGCGGTACTATATCCAGCGCTTCCAGCCGCGCGATACGGTCCTGCGGGCAGGCCTGCACGCCCCGTCGGACGCACAGCTTCATCATTGGGCGGAGCTGGTGCGGCCCAAGATCCCCACAGTCTGCGTTCGCGGGATATGAAAAACAATATATTGTTATATATATCTAGAATAAACACAATATATTGTGCAAAACTATTGACAAACCACAAGCTTTCAGGTTAGAATGGGATGCAGCGCAAGGCGCGGCATCCCATTTTGTTTCATACGATGGCACACAGAGAACAGGAGGACCAGCTATGTACCGGGTAACAAAAAGAGACGGAAGCATCACAGAATTTCACATTGCCAAGATCGGCAATGCCATCACAAGAGCCTTTGAGGCCGTTGGCCGGCAGCAGCATCCGAGCGTGATCGAGCTGCTGGCTCTGCGTGTCACGGCGGAGTTTGAGCCGAAGATCCGGAATGAGCTGATCTCAGTCGAAGATATTCAGGACTGCGTCGAGCGCGTTCTGAGCGAAGCGGGCTATTCGGATGTGGCAAAGGCCTACATTCTCTACCGCAAGCAGCGGGAAAAGCTGCGCAACGTCGGCAGCACCCTGCTCAATTATAAGGAGCTGGTGGACAATTATCTCCGGATCAACGACTGGCGCGTGAAGGAGAATTCCACGGTCACGTATTCCGTCGGCGGCCTGATCCTGTCCAACTCCGGCGCGATCACGGCGAATTACTGGCTGAGCGAAATTTACGACGCGGAGATCGCGCAGGCGCACCGGAACGCGGAGCTGCATCTGCACGACCTCAGCATGCTCACCGGCTACTGCGCGGGATGGAGCCTCAGGCAGCTCATTCAGGAGGGGCTTGGCGGCGTGCCGGGGAAAATCAGCTCCGCTCCCGCCTCCCATCTGTCCACGCTCTGCAACCAGATGGTAAACTTCCTCGGCATCATGCAGAACGAGTGGGCAGGCGCGCAGGCATTTTCCTCGTTTGACACCTATCTCGCGCCCTTCGTCCGCGTGGATAAACTGACGCAGCGTGAGGTCAAGCAGTGCGTGCAGTCGTTCGTCTACGGCGTTAATACGCCGTCGCGCTGGGGTACGCAGGCGCCGTTTTCCAACATCACGCTCGACTGGACGGTGCCGAAGGATATGGCAAACCTTCCTGCCATCGTCGGCGGGCAGGAGCAGCCGTTCACCTATGGCGAGTGCCAGAAGGAAATGGATATGGTCAACCGGGCGTTCATCGAGCTGATGATCGAGGGCGACGCAAACGGGCGCGGCTTCCAGTATCCCATCCCGACCTACTCCATCACCAAGGATTTCGACTGGAGCGAAACGGAAAACAACAAGCTTCTGTTTGAAATGACGGCCAAATACGGCACGCCGTATTTCTCCAACTACATCAACTCCGACATGGAGCCGAACGACGTGCGCTCGATGTGCTGCCGCCTGCGGCTTGATCTGCGGGAGCTGCGCAAAAAATCCGGCGGCTTCTTCGGCTCCGGCGAGTCGACCGGTTCGGTCGGCGTTGTGACGATCAACCTGCCGAGGATCGCGTATCTTGCCGAAGGCGAGGCGGATTTCTACAGGAGGCTCGACAGGCTGATGGACATCGCCGCGCGTTCGCTCAAGACGAAGCGCATGGTCATCACGAAGCTGATGGAGGGTGGGCTCTACCCCTATACCAGACGCTATCTCGGCACGTTTGAGAATCATTTTTCGACGATCGGTCTTGTCGGCATGAATGAGGCGGGGCTGAACGCGAAATGGCTCCGGAAAGATCTGACCCACCCGGAGACGCAGGCGTTTGCCAAAGACGTACTGAACCATATGCGGCAGCGGTTGAGCGACTATCAGGAGCAGTACGGAGATCTCTACAATCTGGAGGCTACTCCGGCAGAATCTACAGCCTACCGCCTTGCAAAGCACGACAAAATGCTCTACCCTGATATCATCACGGCGAATGAAAACGGCACGCCGTATTACACGAACTCCAGCCATCTGCCGGTCGGGTACACGGAGGATATCTTCTCCGCACTCGACGTACAGGACGAGCTGCAGACGCTCTATACCTCCGGCACGGTATTCCATGCCTTCCTCGGAGAAAAGCTGCCGGACTGGAAGGCGGCGGCAAGCCTCGTTCGGAAAATCGCAGAAAATTACCGCCTGCCGTATTACACGCTGTCGCCGACCTACTCCGTCTGCAAAAACCACGGCTATCTTGCAGGAGAGCAGCCGGTCTGCCCCTTCTGCGGCGAGAAAGCAGAGGTCTACAGCCGCATCACCGGCTATTACCGCCCCGTGCAGAACTGGAACGACGGCAAGGCGCAGGAATTTAAGGATCGCAGGACATACGACATCGGCGCGTCGAAGCTGACGCACTGCGGCGTAAAGGAGCAGGCGCAGACGCCGGAGCCGCCGGCGGAGCAGCCGTGCGAAGCGGTCGAACTGTTTGCGACAAAGACCTGCCCGAACTGCAAGCAGGCCGAGCAGCTGCTGGATACGGCAGGCATCCGCTATACGGTGCGGTTTGCAGAGGAAAACCGCGACACCGTCCGCGCCCTTGGCATCCGGCAGGCACCGACGCTGGTATCCGGCGGGCAGAAGTGGACCGGCGTGAGCGGTGTGCGGGAGTTTATTGCCACAAAGGAGAACGCAAATGTATGAGATTTTGATCGTTGGCGGCGGCCCGGCCGGTCTGACGGCGGCAATTTATGCCGCCCGTGCCGGTAAGCATGTGGCTGTTCTGGAGAGAGAATCGACCGGCGGGCAGATCATATCCGCACCGCTGGTGGAAAACTATCCGGGCATTCCTTCGGTTTCCGGCACAGAACTTGCCCGGCAGATGACCGAACAGGCGTGCACATTCGGCGCGGAGATCGTTTATACAGAGGCGGTGGGGCTTGAGAAAACGCCGGCGGGCTTCCGGGTCCTCTGCATGGATGGCGTCCGGGAGGCAAAAGCGGTCATCCTTGCGACTGGTGCGGCGCACCGGTCACTGGGGCTTGCGGCGGAGGCTGCGCTTACCGGCTGCGGCGTATCCTACTGCGCTGTCTGCGACGGCGCGTTTTATGAGGGACTGGACGTTGCGGTCGTGGGCGGCGGAGATACGGCCTTGCAGGACACGCTGTTTCTGGCAAACATCTGCCGCAGCGTGACGCTCATCCACCGGCGCGAGGCCTTCCGCGCAAGCCCTCATCTGGTTAGCTGTGCGGAGCGGCAGGAGAATATCCGGATCCTTCGGAACTATACGGTACAGAAGCTTCTTCGGCTTGGAGATGTCCTGCAAGGTGTGGAGCTTCTGAATCTCAAAACCGGGGAGCCGGAGCGGCTGGATATGGACGGGCTGTTCATCGCAGTCGGTCAGACCCCGCAGAGTGCTCCTTTTCAGGAAGCCGTTGCGGTAGAGAACGGGTATTATCTGGCGGGCGAGGATACAAAAACAAGCCTGCCTGGCGTCTTTGCAGCCGGAGACGGACGCAAAAAGCAGGTGCGTCAGCTCACAACCGCTGTTTCGGATGGTGCAGCAGCCGCGCTTGCGGCGTGCCGCTATCTGGAGGAGCAGGGACAGTCAGAATGACGCAGCACACGGGGCCGGAACAGCCCCCACGCGTGCGATAACAGAGAAGCTGCCGGTGTACTTCCGGCAGCTTTCAAACGCTATATTTATAGTTTTCCGCGGTATTTTTGCATGATCGCAGCGAAAAGTTCTCCATTGCTGGGCGGAGAGTAGGTGATCGCGTTTGCACCGGCGTGGATGGTCTGCAGGATCGTTTCATCGTTCGGTCCTCCGGTTGCAAGAATCGGAACGTCCGGAAACTGCGCACGGATGCGGCGCACGATTTGCGGCGTGTCTGCTGCGCCTGACACATTGAGAAAATCAGCCCCGGCCTCGATCCGGCTGCGGATGTCCATCCGGTCGGAAACGATCGTCGCAATCACAGGGATGTCGACAACCTCCTTGATGCGGGAAATGACTTCATTGGAAATCGGCGCATTGACGACGACCCCGAAAGCTCCCTGATTTTCCGCCTCAATCGCCAGCCGGACAGAGCGGTCTCCGCCTGTGATCCCACCGCCGACGCCGACAAAGACCGGTACGTCCGAGATACCGATTATCGCCTGCGAAATTGCCGGCTGTGGTGTAAAGGGATAAACGGCGATGATCGCATCGGCATTGATGTTCTTAATGATCGCCACGTCTGTTGTAAATGCAATGGATTTGATGCGCATTCCAAAAATGCGGATGCCGCTGCATTCGCGGATGCAGTGCGGCAGCCGAATGCTGTGATTCCGCAGTGTGCCGTTATAGACCGGAACGTTTCTTTTTGTCATGGCAGGCTCCTTTCTTTAAGTCGCATTGATAACCGTATTTTGTCCATTATACTGAGACAGAGTTCCGGTTTCAATAGCAATTTGTAAAATGAAGCGCGATAAGGGAGGATTGCTGCCGGAATGGCTGAATACCATGTTTGTTCAGATATTTGTGTATTCGTACGTCTGGGCAAAGCATACTGTCTATCTTTATCCGGTGATTGGAGCGACATTGCGATTGCTGAATGTCCCGGCGCAGCAGAAGCCTGTTTGCAAAGATGTGTAGTTTGTGTCTGATTCCGTGGATATTCTTACACCTGAACAATTCACGATTTGACCTTGCATTTTGCTGAAAGGTGCGAATTATGCAGATGACCAAGATCCCTGCAGGAGCCGCAGATGAAGATGCCTGTATCTGACCTCCAGACCTGCCATGGTTGAACCGGCAGGTCTGGAGGCATTTTATGGGCGGTTTCTTGACAAGAACGGTGTTTGCTGGTAAAGTGGAAATATAAATAAGACAAAGACCTAATTATAAATTTGGGAAGAGGAGGATGCAGACGATGAAGAAGAGAATCATTCGCGGATGTTTGCGGATCGCAATTCTGGCGGTCGCGGGCGGTGTGCTTGGATGGCTGAGCAGCATCCTGTTCGGTGAACGTGCGCTCATTACAGAGCTCCCCGTTGTGGTGACCCTGGGCGCGAGCATTGGCATTTTGTCCGGTGTTGTGTTGTTCCCGGAGAAAGCGTAGCTGCAGGCTGCAGAGCCCCAGGGAGCAGAAGATAGGAAGCAGACAGAAGAGCTGGCGCGAAACGCCGGGAAAGGAGCGGGATATGGCAATCAAGGCAATTACAACAGACAGTTTCCGGGATGATGTGTTGAAAACGAGAAAGCCGGTTCTGGTGAAGTTCTGGGCACCGTGGTGCGGGTATTGCCGCGCACTCGCACCGGCGCTGGAGTCAATTGAAAAGCAGTATGAGAATCTGCTTTCCGTTGGGCGTATCAATTTTGATACGGAAACAGCTGTGGCGCGCAGATATAACATTCATAAGCTGCCGACTCTGCTGCTGTTTATCAACGGAGCCGTGGCTGGATTCCTGATCGCTCCTTCTTCTGAGAAGGAGATCGACGCATTTTTAAAGAAAATGCTCGGACTGAATGTAGGAGGTCTGTATGGAAAATATGTATGATATTGTGATCATCGGCGGCGGCCCCGGCGGGTATTCGGCTGCATTATATGCCGCGAGAGCAGGGTTGCATGTGGCTGTGATCGAGAAGCGGGCCATTGGCGGGCAGGCAATCCGAAGTGAAAATATTGAGAACTATCCGGGCTTTGATGCCGGGATCGATGGGCTGCGTCTGAGTGAAAAAATGCAGCGCGGCGCGGAGCGGTTCGGTGCAGAAATGGTGACAGATGAGGTGCGCCGCGTACATCTGATGCAGCCAGTCAAGGTGATTGAAGCGGCGAAGCAGACCTATCAGGCACCCACCGTCATTCTGGCGACCGGTGCGCCGCCCAGAAAGCTCGGTGTGGAAGGCGAGGAGGAGATGCTGGGACGCGGTGTTCACTATTATGCCGCTTGCCGCTCTATGATGTACCGGCGAAAAACAGTTGCGGTGATCGGAGAGGGGGAGCAGGCTGCCGAGGCGGCGATGCTCCTTTCCCGTATCGCCAAGCGAGTCTGTCTGGTACATGGGGGCGAGCATATGGAGATCAGTCCGGCCTATGCGGGCAAGCTGAAAATGATGCGAAACATTGAACGCTATGCAGGAAGCGAGGTTCGGGCATTTTTACATGCAAACTGGGTCACCTGTATCCGTATTCGGGAACAGCGGAGCAGTGAACTCTGGAATCTGCCGTGCGACGGTGCCTTTATCTGTCTCGGCGGCGTACCGGAAACAAACCTGCTTCATGGACAGATCGCGCTGGATAAACAGGGTTACATTCTCGCCAATGAAACGACCATAACCAATCTTCCGGGTGTTTTCGCGGCTGGTGACGTTCGGACGAAGCTGCTCCGGGGCATTCTGACTGCCGCAGCAGATGGCGCGGCGGCTGCACAGCAGGCGGAGCGGTATATTGTAGAAAACATCTGATCTGAAAAGCAGGGAACAGAATTTGATCTGCTGCACGGAAAGTTCCTGATGGTCACAGAGGGTCAGCGTGTTGAGAGAAAGGGTCGCGCGAAAAAGACCGAAGTCTTTGCGCAGCTTGTAGAGGCGGCGCAGCGGCTTGTCGCGGTTGCGATGGCCTGCAAGGAACAGTCCAATCAGCGGCTGCGGCGGTTCACGTCAGAGATCGAGCTTCTGATCGATACCTGGAAGGACTGAGAAAGACCGGCAGCCGCAAAACCATGCAGCTGCCGGTCTCTCTGAAAGAAGCAAACTTTACTTTTTGACGGCGTCTCCATTCGCTTCTGCGTCCGCGATGCGGCGGTACATATCCTGCATCTGCCGGTCAATTTCGGCAATCTTTTCCGCACAGGCAAACATTTCTTCATCGATGCCCGCCGGGAGCTTTGCCCGGTCCGCCTTGTAGTGGATGTCATGCTCCAGACTGGCCCAGAAATCCATTGCGATCGTGCGGATCTGGATCTCGGCGACGACGTGTTCCGTCCGGTCAGAAAGATACACGGGAACACGGACATCCAGATGCAGCGAACGGTAGCCGTTATAGTTCGGCGTTTTGATATAATCCTGCCGCTTGACGATCTCCAGATCCTCCTGCCGCTCCAGCATCCCAGCGACTCGGTAGACATCATCGATGTAATTGCAGACGACGCGGACGCCTGCAATGTCGTTGATATCCTGCATTGCCGCTTCGAGCGTAACCGGAGATCCCTTCCTCTGGAGCTTGGCGACGATGCTTTCCGAGGATTTGACCCGGCTTTCAATATGATGGATGGGGTTTCGTGCATACAGCGTATTGAATTCACTGTTCAAAATCTCAAGCTTCAGCACAAGCTGTTTTACAGCGGACTCGTACAGATTCCGCATGACAAAGTAGCGGTGCGGGCTTTCATGAAACGGGAGAGACGAAGAGGCTGTCATATCGGCGTAACCATCCTTTGTGTCAGAATCAGCTTCCCGGCAAAATGAAACTGCAATCCGGTAAGCTCACTGCCATTTTAACACAAAAAGAAACATGTGACGTAAAAACTTTGTGTTGAGAATGACAGCCGGGGCAGAGCCGTCCGTGTTGCCAAAAAGTCAAAAGGGGGCCGCCCCTGTACGGGCACAGGGGCGGCGGAGGAAGGAGCACAGCAGGCATAGGGGAACCTGCCATAGGACAGGGATGTCATACAGCAGATACTGACAGGGTAGTATCCGCCCGCAGCCAGTATCTTGTGCATTGGGAAAACCAGAAGATCAAAGCTATGAGATCGGAGGAGAAGGGATGTTCCCGCTGTCTCCAAGGGTGTTGCATTCGTGGTTCCCCTGTATCTATATTATACAGGAGAAAGCAGGCTTTGGCAAGACTTATTTGATATAAAGTCTTAATATTATTTCTGGTAGAGACGAAAAAGTGGCAACGCAGGACAGATAGTTCCCATGTAAACAACGAATATGGAAAGAACAGGATTGGAGGCGGATTATGAAAAGACGGATCATTACAACCGTAGCCGTTTGTGTATTTCTGGCACTTGTGCTGGCGGTGCGGCTCTCCGACAGAGAAAAAATCGACAACAGCATTCCATCCAAAGAAACCGTGGCCGCGTATATTCTGGAAAAGGGTGAGCAGTACGCAGCGGAGCAGCTGCGGGCACAGGACAGAGACAGTCTCCGCCGCAGCTGGGGAGAGCCGGACGCCACGCCGTCCGGGATCTGGGCGGATGTGTGGGACCTTGATGCGGACACAACGATTCTTGTATTCTATGATGCAGAAAATGATGACAAGGTAGAGCGTGTTGTGATCGGGCAAAAGGGAGGATAGTAAATAAGCGGGTTCATTTTTGTAGAAAACCGCGTAAATTGATAATGATTTATTATGGTAAACATAAACGAGGAGGACGAACAATGACAAAACGAATGCTCTCCATCTGTCTTGCGTTTGTGCTGCTGCTCGGCACACTTGCCGGGTGCAGCAAAAACAAGACGAAGACAGACAATTCAAGCCAGAATACACAGCAGGAGACGATACCGGAGCTGGCGTCTCAATACGCCTATCAACCGCAGTATTTTGATCTGCCGGAACCGATCCAGTGGATCAGCCGGAGCTGCGTTTCGGGCAGTACACTTTATTTTACTGCCAGTATTCTCAGTGGACAGGATACCTACATTGACGAAGACGGCAATGAGGTTTCTTATGACACCTATTCCGAGGGCCTTTTCCGGTTTGACCCTGACAGCGGAGAATGCGTACAGCTTGTCAACTACGTTGACAAGCCTGATGTGGAAGATCTGGACGACGGTACACAGATTTTCCGCAGCAGCAACAGCAGCACCGAGATCCATGCCCTCGCGGCCGGCACAGACGGCACGCTCTGGATCTATCGCCGGACAGACCTTTACACGGATGACGGCGAGATGGGGCCCTCCCTTTCGGAGCTCATCCAGCTGGATGCGCATGGCACGCTGCTTCGCACCATCATCCCCGCAAACGAGGAAGATCCGAACAGCACAGGAGACTGGGGCTATTCGCACCTTGACACCCTGCTCTCCGATGATAAGGGCTATGTCTATACCTACGATTATCAGACAGTCAATGTTTACGGGCCGGATGGCAGCTTCGTTTTCAGCAAATCCGCTGACGAGCTTTCCGGCCATCTCTGCCAGCTCTCTGCCGGTGAAGTCGGCGCACTGACTACTTACAATGACGGGAAGATGGCCTTCAAACAGCTTGACCCTGAAACGAAGAACTGGGGAAAGGAAACACCGGTCTCTTCCCGCGCATGGAGCCTGCAGCCGGGCAATGATGTCTACCGGTATTTCTTTATAGACGGCGGTAATATCTTCGGCGAACGCAAGGACACCGGCGAGGTGGAAAAGGTCGTCGACTGGCTGGCATGTGATGTGGACAGCAATACCATCCGCTACAATCGCCTCGACTTCCTGGCTGACGGTCGCATTGCCACTGTGACCCTTGGGCACAGCTATGACGGAACGCGGGAGCGGCAGCGGATCCTGGTGCTGAACCGCATGGATGCTGCCGATGTGCAGCAGAAAACAGAGCTGACGCTGGCCTGCTTCAGCCTTGATTATAACCTCCGCAGCCAGATCGTCAAGTTCAACCAGACCAGCACCGACTGCCGCATCGTGGTCAGGGATTATGCGGAGTATGCAGACGGCGAGGATTACTATGCCGGTCTTACCGTGTTCAACACCGAAGTTCTCGCCGGCAAGATACCGGATCTGATCGTTGGCAATATGATGCTGCCGATCCGGCAGTATGCCGCCAGGGGAATGTTGGAGAACCTCTGGCCGTATCTTGACGCCGACCCCGGCTATTCGCGCGACAAACTCATGACCCGCCCGGTCGAGGCCGCGCAGGTGGATGGAAAGCTCTATCAGCTGCCCATCAATTTTGGCATCACCACGGCAGGCGGCCTCCGCAGGGTGGT
>HF990548.1:0-12400 GCA_000432135.1 Firmicutes bacterium CAG:124 | reverse complement strand
CGGCAGGATCGTCGGTGATTACACGACATGGACGCTGGCTGACGTCAAGAACGCGCTCAGCAAGCTGCCCGAAGGCGCGATGGTATTCAACCAGTATTACACCCAGTCGGAGATGCTCATGTATTGCGTCGCCATGAACGCGAAGGACTTCATGGACTGGCAGAATGGCACCTGCAATTTCGATTCTGACGAGTTCCGCGCCCTTCTGGAGTTCGTCAAGCCGCTCCCGGCAGAGTTCAACTGGCAGAGCGACGGAGAATATGAAAGCGACTTTACCCGCATGAAAAGCGGCAAACAGCTGCTGTATCCTATGAACCTCAACGACTTTGACAACATCTACTATACCTTTGCCGCGCTCGATCACGATATCCGGTTTGTCGGTTTCCCGCGGGAAGATGGCTCCAGCGGCAGCGCCTTTACTGCCAGCGTAACGCTCTGCATCACCACGGCCTGCAAGGATAAGGCAGACGCCTGGGCGTTTATCCGTTCGACGCTCTCTGAGGAATACCAGAAAAACCTCTGGAATTTCCCGATCCTGAGGTCTGCCTTTGACGCCATGGCCGGGAAAGCCATGACGCAGGAATATCAGACCGACGCCAACGGCAGCCAGGTGCTTGACGAGAACGGTGATCCGATCCCCATTTCCTCCGGCGGCATGAGCTATGGCGACGAGCCAATGATCGAGCTCTATGCTGTCACGCAGGAGCAGTACGACACCGTCATGGAGCTGATCGAGTCTACGACCAACTTTTTAGACTACGACCAGAGCGTCCTGAGCATCATTTCCGAGGAAGCCGCAGGCTATCTTGCCGGTGACAGAAGCGTCGAGGAAACCAGCCGTCTCATCCAGAGCCGCGTAAGCCTCTATATTCAGGAGCAGAAGTGATGACCTGATAAGATTTCCCGCGCAGGCCGGTGTAGCCTGCGCGGGAGTTTGAACCGCAGAAAAGAACAGAAAGATGCCATGGCGGCGATCACTCATAAGCTGCGTTTGGTTCCGGCAGAGACGCCCACGCAGAAGTTCCTTTTACCAGCCCCAGCAGGGCTTCCACCGTCTTCATAAAGCAGGCAGCGTCCGCATCTGTCTGTGTATAAGCTGCCGCAGTCATATCGCCGCAGATCAGGTACTGCTCCGCATTCTTTGTGACACGGATCTCATACCAGCAATTTGGCATCACCGCGACCAACGTATCATCTGTTGTCAGCTCCTGCGAGATCATTGGCCGCCGAATATCCAGGAATCCATCCTCGCAAACAAGCGCATACAGCTCCTGCAAAAACGCTGTATCCGGTCGAAACTCCACAGAGGCGGTCCCCTCGGTGACAAGATCTCTTTGCAGCAGACCCTCCTGCGTGTCCATGATACTCTTTCGGTCGGTATCATACCACCATGTGAACCGGACTGCAAAATCCTCCGGCATGTTTTCCTGTACGACAGTCAACGGCGCATCCCTGCCGGAGTCCTCCGGCGTTTTCTGCATGGCTGCCGATGTGCAGCCGCTCAGCAGGGCCAAAAGCAGCAGCCCTGATACGATCCTCTTCATAACCAGACCCTCCTTTCTTGTTATCTATCAATATAGACGATAAAAAAGAAGAACGGTTGCACTGCGCCGGGAAATAGAGCTGCTCCGGCAAGCTTTTGTATCGCCGACGTTGGAACAGCGCCATGAATATGATAAAATAATAATAAACACGATGGCTTCATTTGTCCTAGTATGGAAACATGGAAAGAAAAGAACCTATGTTGGCACCAAGGTTAGGCGCCAACATAGGCTCTTCGTTTGCAGGGGATTGGAATCAGGAAAGAAGACGAAAACCATCCCGGTATTTTATAGAATGCTTTAGATCCCGTCCATACAGGCAGTGCATCGGAGGTTCGCACACAATTTATTGCACCGGCAGCTCTACCGCGATGGTGGTGCCCTTCTCCGAGCTGTTCTCCACCCAAATATAGCCGCCATGGAGATTGGCGATCTCCCACGCCAAAGAAAGCCCCAAACCAGCGCCGCCGTACTCCCGGCTGCGGGACTTGTCCACGCGGAAGAATGGCTGGAAGATGCTCTGCTGATACTCCTCCGGGATACCGCAGCCGGTGTCGGAGACACGGATCCGGAGCTTTTCCGGCTCCTGTGTGACGCAGACCCGCACCGAGCCGCCCGGGCGATTGTATTTGACGGCGTTTTCCGTCAGGTTGAAGAGCAGCCGGTAGATCAGCGCGTCGCTGCCGGTCATGACGCCGTCGCCATCTGCCGTCAGCGTGATGCCGCGTTTATCTGTCAACGGCGCGAGGTCTGTGAAGATCTCCTCGACCATGGGCGCAAGCTGAATCCGTTCGTTCCGCGCCACCTGCTGCAGGCTGCTCAGTTCCAGCAGTGTTTTTGTCATCTGAGTCAGCCGCTCCGTCTGCTCCCGCAGCAAAGAAAGAAATGCTGCTGTTTCCGGCAGTACGTCGGGGTGCTCTGCGGAGAACAGCTCCAGCTGCGCCTGCATCAGCGCAAGCGGCGTGCGCAGCTCGTGGGCAGCGTTGCCAGTGAACTGCCGCTGGGCGGCAAAGGCGTTGTTCAGCCGTTCAAGCATTTGATTGAAGGAATGGCTGAACTGGCGGAACTCCGGCAATACGTCCTCGTTGATCTTCATGTCTGCCAGGTTGCTCATCTGCACCTGCTCAACCTGCGAGGCAAAGCTGCGCAGAGGCTTGAGGGCGCGTCCGCTGACAAAATAGGCGAGGATGCCGCTGAGCAGCGTTACCGCCGCCGTGATGTACCAGTTGGTGGTGCGGAAGCGTCCTTGCGCCCCATCGACAATGATTGTCAAATCCTCGTCAGGTGCTACGAGTTGCGGGTCAAAGCTCACTTCGCCTTCAACATCGATAAGAACAGTGCCACCCTGAATAGTGTTCGCAATCGTGTCCATATAGTACATACCGGAGGAACAGAGCAGCAGATTCATGGAAATACAGGTAACTCCGATGAGCAGGACGCTCATCAGCGTGATGCGCCACTGCAAAGAAAGGTGCTTCATGCTTCCTCGCCTCCCATCAGATAGCCTTCGCCGATGCGGTTGCGGATGGGGTCATAGCCCAGTGCGGCACGCAGTTTTTTGCGCAGAGCGGAGATATGTACCCGGATGGAGTTGCTAAAGCTGTCCACGCTGTTGTCCCAGACATGATCCATCAGCTCCTCCTGACTCACCGGTCGCCCCTGATGTACCATTAAATATTCCAATATCCCCGTTTCCTTGCGGGTCAGCGTCAGGGCCTGAGCATTGACGGAAGCGGTGCGGGAGCGCGTGTCGAAGGCTAAATCCCCGCAGGTCAGCAGCACGTCCTGCTGCGTGAACTGCCGCAGGGTCAGGCTGCGGATACGGGCCTCCAGCTCAGCCAGATGAAAGGGCTTTGCAAGATAGTCGTTGGCGCCTGCGTCCAGTCCCTCCACCTTGTCCTCTACCTCGCTGCGGGCGGAGAGAATCAGGACTCTCGTCTCCCGGTCTGTCTGCCGCAGGGTGCGCAGCACCGTCATGCCGTCCTTGCCCGGCAGGTTCAGATCCAGAAGCACCAGATCGTAGCGCTCCACGCCAAGAAGCTCCAGCGCCTTCTCCCCGTCGTAGCAGCAGTCTACACTGTATGCCAAACGCCGCAGGCTGCGGACGATGGTCTCGCACAGAGCGCGTTCGTCTTCAATAACCAAAAAATGCATGAAAGCCCTCCTTTATAAGCTTCATTCATTCGATTGTCTTCAGTATAGCAGAAACAAATAAAGTTTGTGTTAAGTTTCTGTTCTTAACAGGGACTTTAACTCTCCCGTGCTATGATGAAAGCACAAAACGGAAAGGGTGATGAAACTTGAGTCACGGAAAGAAGACGGCGGCGCAGATCACGCTTCTGCTCGCCGGAGCCGCCATGCTGTGCTTTGGCGTATGGCGGGGCGAGGCGGCGACGGTGCTGAGCAAAGCAATCAAATTATGTCTGGAGTGTGTGGGCATTGGGTAAAAAGTTTTCAGGCGTTTCACAGACCATGTCCCGCTTCCGGGGCTGGATCCAGGCGGGAGCGACGCTGCTGACCAACCTGCATCTGCCGAACTTTCTCAAGGGCGGACTGTATCAGGGCGCGGGGAAGACCGTCTGCGTGCCGGGGCTCAACTGCTACTCCTGCCCGGCGGCGTCCGGCGCCTGCCCCATCGGAGCGTTTCAGGCAGTGGTGGGCTCGTCTAAGTTTAGCTTCTCCTATTATATCACAGGCTTTCTCATTTTGCTGGGCGTTCTGCTGGGGCGCTTCATCTGCGGCTTCCTCTGTCCCTTCGGCTGGTTTCAGGAGCTGCTGCACAAGATCCCCACCAAGAAACTCTCCACAAGAAAGCTCAAGCCCCTGCGATATCTGAAATATGCCGTTTTGCTGGTGATGGTATTCCTGCTGCCGGCGTTCCTTGTGAACGATGTGGGCATGGGAGATCCATTCTTCTGCAAATACCTCTGCCCACAGGGCGTGCTGGAGGGGGCTATCCCGCTGTCCCTTGCCAATTCCGGCATCCGGGCGGTACTGGGCAGCCTGTTTACATGGAAATTCGGCATCCTGCTGGCGGTGATCGTACTGAGCGTGCTGTTCTACCGTCCCTTCTGCAAGTGGCTGTGCCCGCTGGGCGCATTCTATGCGCTATTCAACCGGGTATCCCTGGTTCAGATGAAGGTGGATAAAAACAAGTGCGTCTCCTGCGGGAAATGCGCCAAAGCCTGCAAGATGGATGTGGATGTGACGAAGACGCCAAACCACCCCGAATGCATCCGCTGCGGGATGTGCATCCGCGCCTGTCCCACAAACGCCGTGTGCTTCCGCTGCGGCTTTGGCAACGGGAAAGAAAATACAACAAAAATCAATACGGAGGAATCAAAATGAAGTTTAAAAAGTTTACTGCGCTGCTGCTGGCGGCCCTGCTGGTGCTGTCTTTGGCGGCCTGCGGCACAAAGGACAACGACAAAATGGCAGATATGAGCGGAGACAGCTCTGCCATGACCGGCGAGCCGAAAAACGCCGAGGAGGCACTTGCCCTGCACAAAAAGCTGATGGAACAGGAGAACACGATCCTGTCGCAGAACACTGCGCTCTGGGAAAAGGTCTTCATGGAGGCCGACAAGGGCATGGCCATGGTGGAGGACGGCAAAAACTATGGTGATTTCCTGCTGGATACCATCGAGAGCGCCAAAGACCAGTTCACCGACGAAGAGTATAAGATGCTGAAGGAATCGGCCACGGAGATCAGCAATATCGAAAACAAGCTGACCGAGCTGGAAAACAAGTACCCCGAGATCATGCAGGAATCTGTGGACGGCGATATGAGCGTGCCCGCAGGCAGCGATATGACCAATCCGCCCGACGACGGCAGTATGCAGAAGTTCCCTGCATTTGAGGGCAAAGACCTGGATGGGAATCCGGTGAAGAGCGACGAGCTGTTCTCCGGCAACGCTGTCACCGTGGTGAATTTCTGGTTCACCACCTGCAATCCCTGCGTGGGTGAGCTTGCCGAGCTGGACGCACTGAACAAAGAGCTCGCAGAGAAGGGCGGCGCGCTCATTGGCGTCAATACGTTTACGCTTGACGGCGACGAAACGGCAATCTCGGAGGCGAAGGATGTGCTGGCCAAGAAGGGCGCGACCTATCAGAACGTGTATTTCGGTTCCGACGGCGAGGCCGGAAAATTCACAACCAACATCTTCGCCTATCCCACCACCTATGTGGTGGACCGCAACGGCAACATCGTGGGTGACCCCATCGTAGGCGCCATCACGGAAAAGAAGCAGGCGGAGACGCTGCAGAAACTCATTGACCAGACCCTTGCCGCCGACAAGGGCTGACAAACGGTTTTGTCAGCGGTTTCGCAAAAGATGTTTTCTGATCATGTAAACAGCGCACCCGGACACGAAGGCCGGGTGCGCTGCCCGTCTGAAGGATCATCGGAAGGTGGAAAGACCATAGCTGTTCGCCAGTGCGTCAATTCGCTGCCCGGCTTTGCACATCCGGCACTCGCCGGTTGGATAGGTTTCATAGCCCGGGATATCGGCAGGCGTGAACAGACTTAATACCGGGATGCCGTCCAGCTCTGGGATCGCGCTGAAAACCGCCGCAATGCCCTGCGTTTTGCCGCCATAATATTTGATACAATCAAGGGCGCGCCGCGCAGTTTTTCCGGAATTGACTGTCGAGATCAATAGAAGCATGTTTCTGCCATGGATCATGGAAACCAGATTTTCACGGAACAGAAGCTGGCCGTTGGAGTCATATTCCGGTGTGACGACACAGATGCTCTTGTTATTGTTGACAGAGAACAAAATTTTCTGCGTCAGCTGTCGGGCCAGGAACGCGCCGATGACCTCGCTGCCATCCATGCAGATGATGGTGTCGATCGACTTTTCGTAGATGTAATGGTTTGCGAGCGCAAGCGCAGTGTCGTGCGCCAGACTGTATTCGTGCTTCAGCCGTGTGATGTCAAGGTAATAACTGTTATGGGAATGCCGGGTCGCAAAATGGCCATGGAATGCAATGAGTTCAAGATTAGGATTCTCTCTGGAACGGATGGCTTGTGTACGCATAGACAATACCTCCTTGCATATTCACGTCGGAATGGCGGCGGGTGCAGGCGGGGCAAAGCTGTTTTCATATGGGTTTCCTGTGGTGGTTATATTATAATAGATACTAAGTCCTGATAGCACGCGATTTATAAAAAACAGTAGTCTTGCTCCGCCTGATCATGGTTCCTGCTCCTTTGCAGCAGCCTCGGCGGCAGCCTTTTTTGCTTTAGGAATAGTCCTCGGCGTAGGCAAAATCAGTGGCCGCAGGGGTCATGGACGTGTTTTTGCCCGCGGCACAGCTGGATAAAAAAATCAGAACCAGCAGGGCGGCAAGCAGAATTACAAGTTGGCGATCCTTTTTCATAGTGTAATCTCCTTTCGTTTGTCGCTCTGTTTATAGACAGGAAAACAGAGGCTCCGCTGCAGGATTTGTTCCGGAACTTCGGTTTCTCTCCTCTATTTTAAGTATATCTGATTCAGTTTCGTTTGACAAGAGGGGAAAACGATAGGAAATCTGCTGCCAAAAACCGCAATTACTGGAATGTTGACAGCCGATATATTTTGCGGTACAATTCATGTATCTGCTCATGGATAAGGGCGGAAAGTCCGGATTTTTCATGGCAGACGATGAAATTGAATGATATGAGGGCAGGCGGAAGCAAGATGCAGTACCGAAACACACGGCAGCGTAAAATTGTTCTGGAAGCGGTACAGGAACACCATGACCATCCGAGCGCGGACCAGATCTATCTGGAGATCCGTGCAAAAGACCCGAGAATCAGCCGCGGAACGGTTTATCGGAATCTGAATATCCTTTCTGAGGAGGGGCAGATCACGCATGTAAAGGTTCCGGGAGCGGATCGGTATGACTGCAGGACAGACTTTCACTATCACCTGATCTGCACGGGCTGCGGCGCAGTCTGTGATGCCCCGTTTTCATACGACCCAACGCCGGACAAAACGATCGCAGCGGAATCCGGGTATCGGATCACGCGGCACAGAATGATTTTTGAAGGCGTTTGTCCGGCGTGCCAGAAGGCCGGGCACGAAAAGTAAGCACGGAACAGAAACCCGAAAGGTGCAGGATTTGAGCGGGATCCGCTCAAATCCTGCACGTTTTTGTTGAGGTATGCGGAGCAGCACTAAATTAAACTGAGACTTCATATTATTAGCATTGCGAATCTGCCAATTTTCCTGTATAATATAAAAACAGAAAACACAGCATGACAAGAAAAATATTTGTTGAAAGGAGGCGCGGCATATGATTTTGGGGATTTTGCGTGAGACGAAGAAGGGCGAAAACCGAGTGATCTGCACGCCGAAAGAGGTGGAGACCATCACGAGCGCAGGACACACCGTTTATGCACAGCGCGGCTGCGGAGAACGAGCCGGTTTTTCGGATGAAGCGTATGAATCTGCGGGGGCGCTTCTGACAGACTCTGTGCAGGAGCTGTTCAAGGTCTGCGATATGGTCGCCAAGGTCAAGGAGTTTACGCCGGAGGAATGGCCGTTGATCCGGACAGGCCAGCTGCTTCTCGGCTGCCTGCATCCGGCGGCAAATCCGGAGGAGGTCGGCGCGCTGATGAAAAGCGGCTGCATTGCATTTACGGCGGAGGATTCCCATCGATATGGCTCCCCGAACTGTGAGGCAGCGGGGAAGCAGGGGGCGCTGTTCGGGCTGGAATCGCTGCTGACCATCCACGGCGGAAAGGGAAAATATGTCGGCGGCTTTGCGGGGGAGCCGGGCATCCATGCGCTGATTCTCGGAAGCGGAAAAGTCGGCAGAGGCGCTCTGCAGGTCTTACAGGCGCTCGGCGCCAACTGTACGGTCATGGCCAGAAATATGCACAGGCTCCGTGCGCTCTCAGCACAGTATAATGGCCGAGTCCGCGTTAGGCGCTGCTCACGGGCGCATATTGCGGAAGAATTGCCGAAAATGGATATCGTCCTCAACTGTGTCAAATGGCAGAAGGAGAACAAAGAATTCCTCATCACCAGAAACATGCTTTCCCTCATGGAAAAGGGCTCAGTGATCGTGGATATTTCCAACGACGAGCCGGGCGCGATCGAGACCAGCCGCGCGACCACGCATGAAGATCCGCGGTACATTGTAGACGGCATTGTGCATTACTGTGTTGCAAATATTCCGGGCGCGGTCGCACACTCTGCGTCTGTTGCCTACGCAGCGCAGATGCTGCCGCTGATCCTGCACCTGCTGAATGACGGCGAGGAGGAGACCTGCATCCGCGACGGCTATTACCGGCGGGCACTGACGATCTACCGGGGGCTTCTGACACATGAGGAAACGAGCGCCATACAGGGAAAACCCTGGGTTCGCCCGGAAGAGGCGCTCGGGATCTCCGGCTTCCGCCTCGACCCTGCACCGCTGGCGTCGGATACGCACTCGACCCATTTTTATTCCTGGGCAGAAGACGGCGGAGTCCAAACTGAACACAGTTCATAAGGATGACACAAAGATCTATACCGGGCAAAACGTACAGGCTGAATCAACAAAACGAGCAGCGGCGCAAAACAACGCCGCTGCTCCGGCGCGTATTAGGGCTGCCTCCGGCTTTTGAAATGGGACATATCAAATTACGAATAGACGGTCCGCAAAAGAAGAATGAACGGTTTGATAAGAATTTATCGATAAGTATTGACCGGTATCCGGTGGATATGCTATGATTCTTTTGGATTAAAAAATGCTATTTATATCAAAAAATAGAATAAAAAGATCAGAAAAGCAGAAGGAGTGAGCCAGCCTTGAGCAGATTGGATATCAAAACCGCAAGCAAGGCCCAGACGGTCGTCGACCGCCTCTACAAGGACATGGAACGCAGGATCGCGTCCAGCCCCCCGGGCCTGTGTCCGATCGATATGTCGCTGACATTTTTGCAGCTGTGCCACGCGCAGTCGTGCGGCAAATGCGTGCCCTGCCGCATTGGACTCGGCCAGCTTGCCGCGCTGATGGGGCAGGTGCTCGACGGAACAGGCACCATGCTGACCATCGACACCATCGAAAAAACGGCGCGGGCCATCGTCGCCTCTGCTGACTGCGCCATCGGACGCGACGCAGCGCAGTTGGTCCTGAGCGGCTTTGAGGGCTTCCGGGACGACTACGTGAACCATGTGCAGCACCACCGGTGCCTCGCCTCGCTTCAGAACCCCGTGCCCTGCGTGTCGCTCTGTCCTGCGGGCGTGGACGTGCCGGGCTATGTCGCGCTGGTGCGCGAGGGACGGTACGCCGACGCGGTGCGTCTGATCCGCAAGGATAACCCCATGCCGACCGCCTGCGCGTACATCTGCGAGCACCCGTGCGAGGCGCGCTGCCGCCGCAACATGGTCGACGCGCCCATCAATATCCGGGGCCTCAAGCGCTATGCAGTCGATCATGCGGGCAATGTCCCGAATCCTGCCTGCGGGGAGGCGACCGGCAAACGCGTCGCCATCATCGGCGGCGGCCCGAGCGGGCTTTCTTGCGCGTATTATCTGCGCCTTATGGGCCACAGCGTGACGATTTTTGAAGAAAAGAAGCGGCTCGGCGGCATGCTCCGCTACGGCATCCCGGCCTACCGCTTCCCGCGCGAAAAGCTGGACGCGGAAATTGCCTCCATTCTGTCCACCGGCGTGGAGGTACATACCGAAGTGACGGTCGGAAAAGACATCTCCTTTGAACAGCTGCACAAGGATTACGACTGCCTGTATGTCGCCATCGGCGCGCATACGGACAAGAAAACCGGCATTCCCGGCGAGGACAGCAAAAACGTCATGTCTGCCGTCGAAATGCTGCGCGCCATCGGCGACGACATCATGCCGGACTTCGCCGGCAAGCGCGTCGTGGTCATCGGCGGCGGCAACGTGGCGATGGACGTGACAAGAAGCTCCGTGCGTCTGGGCGCTGCCAGCGTCACCTGCGTCTATCGCCGCAGAATTGCGGACATGACTGCGCTTCCCGACGAGGTGCAGGGCGCAATTGCCGAGGGTGCGGAGATCCGCGAGCTTTCTGCGCCGGTGCGCATCGAGGCAAACGAAGCGGGCGAGGCTGCCGCCCTCTGGGTGCAGCCGCAGATCATCGGCCTTGCCGACAAGTCCGGCAGACCCCGCCCGGACGCGGCAGACCAGCCCAAAGAACGCATTCCGGCTGACATCATCGTCGTCGCCATCGGGCAGGGCGTGGAGATCGCGGGCTTTGAGCAGGCCGGTATCCCCATCAAAAGGGGAACGTTTATGGCTGAAAGCTCCAGCCAGATCGACAACATGGAAAACGTCTTTGCCGGCGGCGACTGCGTGACCGGCCCTGCTACCGCCATCCGTGCAATTGCAGCGGGCAAGGTCGCGGCAGCCAACATCGACGAACAGCTCGGCTTCCACCATGAAATTCGCACCGATGTGGAAATTCCGGCGCCGCATCTGGATGTCTGTCCCGCGCGCGGGCGCGTCAACACCAAAGAGCGCGAGGCAGCCCAGCGCAAATGCGATTTTGAAGACATCGAATGCGGCATGACGCATGAGGAGGCCTGCGCGGAAAGCGGCCGCTGCCTGCGCTGCGACCACTTCGGCTACGGCATCTTCAAGGGAGGGAGGATCGAACGATGGTAAGCTTGATCATTAACGGCAAACCCGTCTGCGTGCCGGAGGGGACCAGCATTCTGGAAGCGGCACGCGCGGCCAATATTGACATTCCAACGCTCTGCTATCTCAAGGACCTCAACGAGATCGGCGCCTGCCGCATCTGCATGGTCGAGGTCGAGGGACAGGATACGCTTGTTGCCGCGTGCGACAATGAGGTTCACGAGGGTATGGTCGTCCACACGAATTCTCAGAAGGTGCGCATGACGCGGCGCGTGAATCTCCAGCTTCTTCTCAGCCAGCACGAGGTAAACTGCGTCAAGTGTACGCGCAGCGGCAACTGCAAGCTGCAGAAGCTCGCCAACGACTATAATCTGCTCGGCGCGCCCTATCAGAAAAAGCTGCGTCCGGCGCCGGTCGACTACTCCGCGCCCATTTTGCGCTTTGAAAACCGCTGCGTCAAGTGCATGCGCTGCGTGCAGGTGTGCGATAAGGTGCAGGGCGTGCATATCTGGGATCTGGTCGGCACCGGCTCCCGGACGACCGTCGGCACGGCAAAGGCGGATAGCCTTTCCCAGTCCCTCTGCACCTATTGCGGTCAGTGTGTGACCCACTGTCCTGTCGGCGCATTGGAGGAGCGCGACGATACCGACCACGTCTACCGTATGCTCGCCGATCCCACCCTCACGACCGTCGTACAGGTTGCACCTGCCGTCCGCGCGGCGTGGACAGAGTATTTTTCCCTCTCATCCGGGCAGGCCGCGCCGGGCGTTCTGGCCTCCGCGCTGCGGGAGCTGGGCTTTGATTATGTATTTGACACCAATTTCAGCGCCGACCTCACCATCATGGAAGAGGGCAGCGAGTTCATCGAGCGCATTACGCATAAGGATGCATATTCCTGGCCGATGTTTACCTCCTGCTGTCCCGGCTGGGTGCGGTTCGTGAAGGGGCAGTTCCCGCAGTTCGCGAAGAATCTGTCCACAGCCAAATCGCCGCAGCAGATGTTCGGTGCGGTGGCTAAGAGCTATTTTGCCGAAAAAATCGGCATCGATCCCAAAAATCTCCGTGTCATCTCCGTCATGCCGTGCACGTCCAAAAAGGCGGAGGCGGCGCTTCCCACGATGAAGGATGCGTGCGGCGACCCCGATGTCGACGTGGTCATCACCACGCGCGAGCTCGTGCGGATGCTCCGCTGCTCAATGATCGACCCGGCGGCCTTGGATGAGAGCACCTTCGATTCGCCGCTCGGCTCCGGTACGGGCGCGGCGGGGG
>HF990547.1:13643-27323 GCA_000432135.1 Firmicutes bacterium CAG:124 | reverse complement strand
GTCAGCGGTTCGATCCCGCTTATCTCCACCAAAACAAAAAGTCATTCCGTAAGGAATGGCTTTTTTGTTTTGGCTGGGCATACGTGGCGCGAGAAACGCTGTGGTTCGACCGAATGCATTTTTGCGGCGCAAAAGCGCCGCTTTTTCTGCATGCAATGCAGAAAACACAAGAAAATGCAATCGGCACGGAGGCGGCGCAGCCGCCGGAGTATCCCGCTTATCGTTCCACTTTCCTTTCTCGAAAATCAGCCGCATTTCTTTAGTCATGCGACCTGACCCAGATTTGACCCAAACGGGCGCGAAAACGTGGTGGATTTATTGAGATTTATTTGACAAAACAGCATAAGTTTCTTTGTTTTCACGAATATTTTGAACGTTTTAGCGGCGGCTGCAAGTTGCAGCCGCCGCTTTGGTTTTGGGGTCAGATCGCGTTGCGGATGGTGTTTCCGATTGCGTCCGCCGCGCTCTGTTTCATACCGGGTGTCGAGTGAACGTAAGTGCTGAGCGTGAATCCTGCGCTGAAGTGACCCAGCGTTTCTGAAAGTGTTCGCACATCCACGCCGCTTTTCAGCGATAACGTCGCGAATGTGTGCCGCATGTCATGAAAACGCATATGCTCCGCGCCGATTTCTTTGATGATCCGATCATGTAGCCTGCGGAAGCCATCCGGGTCCCACGTTTCCCCAGTACGTGGAGATGGGAACAAATACGGATTCGCCGGGTGTTTTTCATGCTCCTCTACAAGAAGCTTTACTGTATCTGTTGGGAGCAACACTGTTCGGATGGAATTTGGCGTTTTTGGCGTGCTGATGACCAGCTTTCCATTCTGCCGCGCGACGCTTTTGTTGATGGACAACGTGCAGCTCTGAACGTCCAAGTCTTCCCACCGCAAGGCCAGCAATTCCCCGCGCCGTAACCCCGTGGTCAACTCCAGATACATCGGCGCAAGGATCCCATGCTCTTTTGCTGCGCGCAGGTACGGCCCGATCAACGCTTCCGGCAGGATGTTCATTTCCTTGCGAGTGTTTTTCGGGATTTTGCATTTCTTCGCCGGGTTTGCAAGGACCAATTTTTCTTCCACTGCATACTCCAACGCCTTATTCAGCACCACATGAACGCATTGCACCATGCGAGGACTCAGACCGTGTTCTTTCAGCTTCGGCTGGTTTTTCTTCTGCACACGACCGCTCTTGAGCAGCTCGTTGTAAAACTGCTGGATCTGCAGCATCGTCAGCTTTTCCAGCTTCACACTGCCAAGCTTTGGAAGGATGTGGTGATCAATCGCGTTATGGTAAAACTCTTTGGTCGAATATCGCACCTGCGGCTCGACGTAAACGGAGTACCACAGCTTCAGCCACTGTTCGAGTGTATAGCTCCCTGCTTTCACTGGGTCGAGTTTTTTGCTGTCCTCGATGGCAGTACGCAGCTTGTCTTTGACTTCTGCCTGCGTCTTGCCGAGTACGTTCTTTGTGATTGCTTTTCCGTTTGCGTCATAACCAGCCGTATATCTACCTTCCCACCGACCATCTTTGCGTTTGCGAATATTCCCTTCGCCGTTGGCTCGTCGTTTCGGCATCGTGTCTACCTCCTTTGTTTTTGGTTAGCACACACGATTACCACAAGCACAGCCGAATAGCAAGTCCAATCTTTTTTCACGCGCATTTTTGTTCCTCACTCTGCCGATCCAGCCAATCGAGGAATTTCTCGCGTGAAACGACAATCCGTTTGCCGATCTGAAATGCCGGAAAGTCTGCGCTGTGCGCGAGTTTGTAAGCTCCGGCTCTGGAAATGCCAAGGGCGGCAGCAACATCTGTCATGTTCATCATCAACGGTAACTCTTCCAGCGAGTGGTATTGTTTCTGGTTCATTTGACGTCCTTTCTCCCATTCTGGGGATCAAAATTTGTTTTTTGAATGGCCGAAAAGAATTACCCAAGTAAAATTTATTGTTCTGTTTTCTTCACGCCGCCACGGCGGGCGGACGCGGCGTTTGTGTGGCGCAGACCTGCACGGATGCGCGGTCGGCTTGCAAAACCGCACACATCGGCACAACGCGCCCCACGCCGCGGAGCAAACGGCTGCGCCGATGTGCGTTTCCGACTTGTGCCATAGTTCAACCGTTAGTCCTCCACCTGCAGGCGGCATTGGGGCCAGGGTTTTCCCTGCAAGCTGCGTTTTGGTACCAAAACGCGATGCTTGCGCTTTTCTTGCGCAGCAAGAAAAGCCAAAAGTGTAGTCCGATTCTCATTCCGCTTAGAAGAATTTTTTGCTTTTCATTTTGTACAAGCCATAAAATCCAAAATTTCTGCGTTTCGGATTTCGCAGTCGCTACATTAGTCGCTATGCCAGTTCGAAATTTGATTTTTTGCCTTTTGTAGTCGCTACAATAGTCGCTACGGCACCGATTCAGGCGGCATTGTCCGGCAGCAGGAGATTTCTCGCGGCGGTTTTCGTTTCATTCGCTTTTTCCACGCGCAGATTTTCGCCGCTGAACAGAATCGGGGCGCAGATTTCCAAGATCCTGTCATAGATGCGGGCGTGTGCAAGATCGTCTGGGTGTTTGAGTGCATCCAGTGTCAGATTTGTTGTGACGATCAATGGCTTGCGGCTTCGGTATCTGGCATCGATCACGGCGAAGACTTGTTCCAGTGCATACTCTGTTCCTCGCTCTGCACCAAGATCATCCAGAATCAGAAGATCATAGGCATTCAGATCGGCAAGAAAGTCAGCACGATCAGAGCCGAACAGTCCCGTCATACGATTCAAAATCGTCGGGAAATTTGTCATCAGAACCGGCACGTCCTGCTCCAGCAGCGCGTTTGCAATGCACCCGGCAAGAAAGGATTTTCCGGTTCCCACATCGCCAAACAGGAGCAGCCCGATATTTTTCCGGACCGCATCCTCCCAATGTTCCACATAGCGCTTGGCTTTGGCAGTCAGCCCTGGCGTTTTTCCATTATCGTTGGCAAACGTGCAATCGTAGAGGCGGCGATCCTGTAACCCATGTGCTTTTCGACGCTGAATGCGTTCCAGACGCTCCCGTTTTTCTTCTGCCGCTTTGCGCTGTTTTTCCGCAGCACTCTGGCAGGGGCACAGGCAGCGTGGTCGGAGAAAACCTGTCCCGCCGGGAGCAGGAATGACCGTTTGCCGCAAACCGTGACAGGTCTTGCAGTGCAGCAATCCATCAGCAGAATCTAGATACTCATCATCTCGCTGTATCTGCGCAGCTGCATTTGCCGTCAAAAACGCATGGACTTCTTCTGTAATTGGCATCATACGACATCTTCCTCCTTTACTTCGTAAGTTCGGATATACTCGTAGAGATCTTCCGGGTTGTCGTACTCGTCGCGCAGACCGTTCGAGCCGTGGTTCGTGCCGCCGGTTTGGTTTTGAGATGGGGTGCTTGGTTTGTACTCCGGCCGATGATAGATCTCTCCTTTTAAAGCCATATGGTAAAATACCGCTTTGTCTTCTCCGGCTCGCCCTCGCCGAGGACTTTGGACACGAGGGCCGTGCCGCCCGTGCCGATCATGAAGCCGATGCCGCCCAGCACCATGATAAACGGCATCACGAGGTTGATGGCCGCGAATGGCATCTTCCCGGCGAAGTTCGACACGAACAGGCCGTCTACCACGCCGTAGATCGACGTGAAGACCATCATCAGATCGACGGCAGCACGAAGCGCAGCAGCTTTTGATACGTAAAATGGTCAGAAAGTTGAATTTGCGTCTTTTCATCTCTATCTTTGGCCGCGTTCCGCGGCATTCCCTCCTTTTTCAGATACGCCCTACCCCTTAAATTGCGCCGTTCTCGCGGAACCCTTCCTCCAGCAGCCGGCAGAACAAATGCAGCCCCCGGACAAACGCCGCACATTCCTCCTCCGGCATTGCACCCAGCGCCGCGGTCTCCGCCTCGGGCACGCGATCGATCCACGTTCTGGCGAACTGTTCACCCTTTTCGGTCAGCGCCACATGCTTGCTCCGCAGATCCGCGCTGCTCGTCCGCGCGAGATAACCCTCGGCCTCCAGTTTTTTCAGCGCGGAGTGGACCGTCTGCTTCGGCTCGATCAAAAACTCGCAGATCTCCGCCTGCGTGAACTGCCGTTCCTCTGCCCGCAGCGTGTATAGGATCCAGAACGCGCACTCCGAAATGCCGCACTGCTTCGCCGCGCACCGATAGAGGTCGTCGAGCCGCTTCGTCTCCTTGTTGTATTCCAGCAGCATCCGCTTTGCATCCCGTTCCATACGCGCCCTCCGATCGTCCGATTTCAGACCAACGAGAGGCATTATAGTCCGATTTCAGACGATTGTCAAGCCACTTTTCGCAAAACGAAGCCCCTCTCCCAAGAGGGGCCTGATCTTCCGCCGCACTTCGCTTGTGTCTGTAGGGGCGGACGCCTCTGTCAGCCCGTTTGACAGTTTTGCACCGCACCCTGTAGGGGCCGATGCCGAGCGCAGCTGTTCGCGACGAAGGAGCGTTACAGATGCGGCCTACCCCTCGCGGGTACTCATCGGCCCGTCCCCGCCGCAGCGGATAGCCTCCCTTGTGTAAAGGGAGGTGGCACGGCGAAGCCGTGACGGAGGGATTGTTATTTTTCGATTTGCCACCGCGCTGAAATAGAATTCGTAGGGGTGACCATTGGTCGCCCGCTTTTGAAAAAACTAAATCTCTTTTCTCAACACCCGATAAACGAATTCCATATCCAATCCCGCGCGCACCGCGTCCGCCAGCAGATCATACTGCCGCTCCCGATATGCCGCCCGGTCGAAGGTCCCGAGCGCCGAAAACGCCACGCCGCGCCGCGCGCAGATCGCCTTCAGAATCTCATCCGCGATGCCCGGCGCGTCAAATATCCCATGCACATAGCTGCCGTAGACGTTCCCGTTCCCGGCCAGCGCGGGCATCTGTGCCTCGCTGCGGCCCATGTGGATCTCATACCCTTCATAGCGCAGTTCGTTCAGCCCCGCGAGCATCCCTTCCACACCGGAAAACATCCCCGCCGTCTGCCGCTGCACCTTCTCCCCGTGGAACACGGTCTCCATCTCGAGCAGTCCCATGCCCCGCAGTTCCGTCAGCCCCGCGGCCTCGACACCCTCCGGGTCCGAAACGGACCGGCCCAGCATCTGGTATCCGCCGCACACGCCGAATACCAGCGTCCCGCCTGCCGCCTCCTTCAGGATCGCGGCTTCCAGTCCCCGCTCACGCAGCCAGCGGAGATCGGCGATCGTGCTCTTCGTCCCCGGCAGGAGGATCATATCCGGCGTGCCGAGCGCGCCCACATGGTCGACATACCGCAGCGACACATTTTCATATCGCTCAAACGGCGAAAAATCGGTGAAATTCGAGATCTTCGGTAGCCGGATGACCACGATGTCGACCAGCTTCCGCGCCGTGTCGCGCGAAAACCGCTCCGTCAGGCTGTCCTCATCGTCGATGTCCGCCGTCGTGTACGGCACCACACCCGCCACCGGCACGCCGCAGAGCGCCTCGAGCTGCCGCAGTCCCGGCTCCAGAATGGCCCGGTCACCGCGGAACTTGTTCACGATTGTCCCCTTGACGCGCGTACGCTCGTCCGGCTCCAGCAGCGCGATCGTCCCGTAGAGCTGCGCGAACACGCCGCCCCGGTCGATGTCCCCGATCAGCAGCACCGGCGCATCGACCAGCTTGGCCAGCCCCATGTTCACAAAATCGTCCTGTTTCAGGTTGATCTCTGCCGGGCTGCCCGCGCCCTCGATGACGATCACGTCATATTCCGCCGCAAGACTCTCATATGCCGCCGTCACCGCAGGCAGAAATTCCCGTTTCCGCCGGTAATATTCCGTCGCGCGCATGTTGCCTACGACCTGTCCGTTCACGATCACCTGGCTGCCAGAGTCCGTCGTCGGCTTCAGCAAAATCGGGTTCATCCGCACATCCGGCGCGATCCCCGCCGCCTCTGCCTGCACCACCTGGGCCCGGCCCATCTCGCCGCCTTCGGCTGTGATGAAGGAGTTCAGCGCCATGTTCTGGCTCTTGAACGGGGCCACGCGATAACCGTCCTGCCGGAAAATGCGGCAGAGCGCCGCGGCGAGCAGGCTCTTCCCCGCGTTCGACATCGTTCCCTGCAGCATCAGATTCAGCGCCATCTTCCATCCTCCCTCGCCCGCCGCATCGCATCCAGCAGCGCATCATTTTCTTCCCGCAGCCGCACAGCCGCGCGATACCATCCCGGCCCCAGGCCCTCAAAATTCGCACAGTCGCGGATCGCAGCGCCGCGCTCGCGCAGCCGATCCGCCAAGCCCGCCTCACCGCGAAACAGAATGTAATTCGCCTGCGACGGACACACCCAGAAGCCAAGCTCCCGCAGCCGTTCTTCGAGCCGCGGGCGCTCCGCGCGGATGACCGCGCGGTTCCTCTCCAAAAATTCCGCATCGCCCAGCGCGGCGACGCCCGCCGCCTGTGCAAGCGCCGAGACATTCCACGGCGGCACCGCCGCCGACATCTTCCGCAGCAAGGCCCCATCCGCGCTCAAGCCGTACCCCAGCCGCAGCCCCGCCATACCAAAGCTCTTCGTAAAGGCCTTGAGAACAAAAAGCTGCGGAAACTCCCGCAAAAACGGCGTCAGATCGGTGCCGCCGTCCGACAGGCTCAAAAAGCACTCGTCGACAAACAGTGCAATGTTGTTCTCTCGGCAGACACGCAGGATCTTTTCCAGCAGCCCGCCCGCGATCAGCCGTCCCGTCGGGTTATTCGGATTGCAGAGGAACAGCGCATCGATCTTTTCGCGCGCAAGACGCGCCAGAAAGCGCTCCTGCAAGTCAAACTTTTCCTCCTGACTGAGCGCAAAGCGCACGACCCCGCAGCCCATCCGCTGCAAAGCCAGCGAATACTCCGAAAATGTCGGCGCGAGCTCCATCGCGCGCACGGGCCGCACGGCCTCGCAATAGGCGTAGATGAGCTCAGACGCGCCGTTCCCGCAGAGAATGAATTCTCCCGGCACCCCTTCATAGCGCGCGATCACCTGCACAAGTGCCCGGCAGTAGGGATCGGGATAGCGGTAGAGCTCAGGCAGGCCCCGTTCAATCGCCTCGGTCACACACTTCGGCGTGCCGAGCGGACTCACGTTCGCCGAAAAGTCGAGCGCGATCCCATCGCCGTATCGGTCCCCGCCATGCGGGTTTTTGACTCCATAAAGCATCGCATTTCCTCAAAATTCACAGAACGATCAACAGCGCTTTCCCCGCGCCGAACACCACGAGCGCCAGAACCGCCGTCAGATACATCAGCCGCCCCGCGCGCGGGATGTCCTCCAGTTCGATCTCCCGCTTCGCGTCGCCGATATAGTCCTTCTTGTGCAGCACTCCGTGGTACCACGCATCGCCCGCCAGCCGCAGCCCCAGCAGTCCCGCGCAGACCGATTCCGTCTGCGCCGAGTTCGGGCTCGCATGCTTGCAGCGATCCCGGCAGAAGATCTTCCAGCCGTTTTTCACATCCAGCTGCAGCAGCGCCCCCGCCGCCAGCATCAGCAGCGCCGACAGCCGCGCGGGGATAAAATTGAACACATCGTCCATCCGCGCGGGCACAAGTCCGATGTCCTTGTACGGCGGCTCCACATAGCCAAGCATCGAATCCATCGTGTTCACGGCCTTGTAGAAAAAACCGAGCGGCGCGCCGCCGATCACCAGAAACAGCATTGGCGCGATCACGCCGTCCGACGTGTTCTCCGCCACGGTCTCCACCGCCGCGCGCATCACGCCGCGCGCATCCAGCCGCGCCACGTCGCGTCCGACGATCATGGACACGGCCTGTCTGGCCTCGTCCAGACTCCCATGCTTCAGCGCCGCATAGACCTTCATGCTCTCGTCCCGCAGCGACTTCGCCGCGAGGATCTGTCCGCACATCACGCTCTCCACCGCCAGCCGCAGCCAGACGCTCACGCGCGCGCAGCCCCAGAGGAGCAGCGCCGGAAGGGCCGCAGCGATCAGTGCCGTCAGGATCCAGATACAGGCTCCGGCGGCCCGCTCGCCGCCGGGCGTCTTCGGAAAAAGGCGGCGGAACAGCCGTTCCAGCAGTGAGATGAGATGTCCGATCGCGGCCACCGGATGCGGCAGGCCGTGCGGATCACCGATCAGCAGATCGATGCAAAATCCGATGCAAAGTGCGAATAGGGACCATTTCATGCCTGTTCTCTCCTTTTTTGCATCGTGAAAATATACACAGGGTTCTGTCCCTGCATCAGGTGATAGCTTCCGGCCGTCCGCGCACGGGCCGCCTGCAGGCTGACGCATTCCGCCTTTTCAAAGTCCGCCATGCGCGCCGCCAGCGCCCCCACAGACTCCAGCGTCACCGCCGTCGCCACGATGCGGACGTGCGGATTCTTCCGCAGCGCGGCGTCCAATATCCCGTTCAAATTTCCCGCGGTCCCGCCGAGGAACACATGCGTCGGCGCCGGGAGCGCCTCGCACGCCGCCGGGGCCGTACCGGAGACAATCTCCAGATTCCCGGCGGAAAACGCCGCCTTGTTGCGCGCCAGCAGCGCCAGCGCATCTTCCTGTCGTTCCACGGCGTACACGCGTCCGCGCTTCGCCTGCAAAGCCATCTCAATGGAGACCGAACCGGTGCCCGCGCCGACATCCCAGCAGACCGCGCGCTCCGTCAGCGCCAGCTTGGAAAGGCAGACGGCGCGCACCTCGCTTTTTGTCATCGGCACAACGTGCGCCGGATCCATCTCCCGCAAAAATACCTCGTCGGGCAGCCCGTGCGTCACGACCGCATCCGGGGCCGGATTTTCGATCAGCGCCACGCTGAGCTTGTCAAATTCCCGCGATGCCAGCTCTGCCGCCGTCCCGCAGGTGATCTTCTCGTCCGGGTAGCTCAGCCGCTCGCCGACGCTGACGCGCACCGCGCCAAGGCCCGCATCCACGAGCCGCGCGCAGAGCTTCGCCATGCCGCCCTCGCCGCCGACGAGCGCGAAGACCGTTTCCTGTGCGCGCACATCGGCCGCGATGTCGTGTTCTCGCCCATGCAGACTGACCGGCACGGCCTCCTCATAGCGCTTCCCGAGCCGCGCGCAGAGATAGCTCATCGAGCTCAACCCCGGCAACACGCGGACATGACAATTCGGCAGCAGCGGGAGCAGTTTCTTCGTGCCGCTGAAAAATCCCGTATCCCCGGACATCAGGACCGTAAAATTCGAACATTCCGGGTGCGCCGCAATGGCCGCCGCGATCGCGTCCGGCGCGATGGCCGCGACGCGCAGCTGACCAGGCCGGGCCGCTACCTCCAGCATCCGTGCCGCGCCGATCAGGCAGTCCGTATGCTCGATCGCTGCACGGACCTCGCCCGTCTGCGCCGCCTCGCTGCCGGGCCCAATGCCCACAACGCAAACATGCGGCACGCGCCCAAACGAAAACCGCGCACAGAGTCTCGCGACCGTCTCTGAAAGTCCGATCCCGTCCGCCTCTGCGGGCCGTCCGATGACCAGAAGGCGCACGCCGGTCTTCGCGGCGGCTGCCGCCTTTTCCGCGAAGCCGCCCGCGGCCCCGCCGTCCTTCGTCACCAGCCATTTTGCGCCGATGGCGCGCAGCATCGCCGTGTTCATCTCCTCCGAGAATGGCCCCTGCATTGCCAGAATATGCGCCGCCTTGACGCCCGCCTCACGGCAAAGCACGAGCGAGTCCTCCAGCGGCAGCACGCGCGCATAGACGCGCTCCGCAAAGTCCTTGATCTGACTGTATGCTTTCAATTCCTTGCTCCCGGTGGTGAGCAGGATGTTTCCCTCTGTTTGATCCAAAAATTCGATCGCTTTTTCGGTGCTTTCGACAAAAACGGCATCCTCCGGCGCATCCGACGCGCCGCGCAGCAGCCGCCAGCGCTCCACACCGGTCTCGGCGCACGCGCGGGCGATGCTCTTCGTGATCGACGCCGCGTAGGGGTGCGTCGCGTCGATCACGAGGTCAAAATGTCTGTCCGTCAAGAGCGCCTTGATCTCATCGGCCGGCAGCCGGCGGGCCGAAACGGTCAGCCGCTCTGCCTCGGGCAGCAGCGCCTGTCCATATTCCGTGGCCACACAGGCCGTGACCTCGCACGGCTGCGCATTCAGAAATTCCACCAGTTCGCGGCCCTCGGTCGTGCCGCCGAACACGCAAATTTTATACATTCCGGTATCCTCTCGGCGTGATGAGCGCGCCGTTTACGACCTTTGTGGACGAATTTCCAACAAACACGGTACAGAACATATCGACATCCGCCGCTTGCAGTTCGCCGAGCGTCAGAATGCGGCTGCTCTGCCCCTCACGTCCGATGTTGCGGACAATGCCGCAGAGCCGCTCCTCCGGCAGGACACGCAGTAAAATGTCACACGCGCGCTTTAAGTGGTCAGGGCGGCCGTGGCTCGCCGGGTTGTAGATCGCAATGGCAAAGTTGCCCTCCGCCGCGCAGCGCAGCCGGTTTTCAATGGTCTCCCAGGGTGTCAGCCGGTCGGACAGACTGATGACCGCAAAATCATGCGTCAGCGGCGCGCCGAGCACCGCGCCGCCGCTGCACGCGGCGGTCAGCCCGGGGACGACCTCGACCTCCGGCTCGCTGTTCTCGCCGCGCAGCTCATAGACCAGCGCGGCCATGCCGTAGATCCCGCTGTCGCCGGAGCAGACGAGCGCCACGGTTTTCCCGCTCTTCGCGAGGTCGAGCGCCATCTGGCAGCGCCTGGCCTCCTGCGTCATCGGCGTGGAAACCAGCTCCTTGCCGGGATAGCGGTCCTTCACCAGATCGACATAGACCGGGTAACCGGCGATCACATCACACGCTTCCAGCGCCCGGTCGGCACGAATAGTCCTGTTTTCCTCATTTCCGGGGCCGATGCCCACGATAAATACCTTACCCAAAGTCTACCTCCCATGTTTCCGCCGAGACCGCAATGGTCACGCCGTTTCCCGCACACTTCCGAACCAGAAGCCGCTCCGCGCCCAGCATCGCCGCCCGTTCGCAGACGTTGCCGATGCCTGTCACCCCCTGCACGAAGGGAGATTCGGTGAACTCCCCCGTCACAGCCCGCAATTCTTCCGCTGTATAGAATGTCGCGGACCAGCCATGCTCTTCGCAGGCGGCAAGCAGCCCCGCCTCCTGCCGCTTTAAGTCGATGGAATAGACGCCCTTCACCGCATTCAAATCTAAGTCATGGCTCGCAAACGCCGTTTGAATAGCTGCCTCGACGGCTTCCCTCGAGATGCCCTTCCGGCAACCGACTCCAACGCGCAGCACGCGCGGCACAAGGCGCAGCGTGTGCATAAACGGTGCAGAACACCGATAACCGACATAGATGCCGAGCTCGCCGGACTCGCCCAAAACCAGCCCGTCCGGCAGCGGACCTTGAATCGGAAAATCGCTGCAAACCGGAACAGAATGCTCTAAAATTTCCGCTGAAATCTGTTTGGCGCCCCCCATATCGGAGATTGCGCAGCCGTGCTCCGCCGCCCAGGTGTCGACAGAAAATTTGCCGTTCACGTCCGTCGCCGTGGTGACGACGGCGGTCGCGCCGAGCGCTGCGGCAAGCCTGCGGGCGAGCGCATTGGCCCCGCCGATGTGCCCGGAGAGCAGCGGAATGACGAAATTCGCCTGCTCGTCGAGGCCGAGCACCGCCGGATCCGTCCGTTTGTCGCGGACATACGGCGCGATCTCCCGCACCGCGATCCCAGCCGCACCGACAAAGATCAGCGCGTCCATTTCCGAAAACGCCGCGCCATAGACCGCTTTTTCAAGCGGCAGAAATCCCGGCTCCGCCAGCCGCGGCACCGCATAACAAAGCGTTTCCGCCTCCGGCAGCGCCATACAGATACGCCGCGCCGTTTTGCATCCAGTACGGCTGTAAGCGAAAATCGCAATGTTCATTTTGTGGCCTCGCGGAATTCGGTCGTGAACGAGGGGTCGTAGAGCAGCGAACGGAGATAGTCACCCCCGAGGCAGCCGCCGACCACGATCAGCGACGTCTTCGTCAGGCCGTTGGCCGTGACAGTATCGTGCAGCGTGCCGACGGTGCAGCGGAAGATCTTCTCCTCTGGCCACGTCGCCTTGTAAACGACGGCGGCCGGCGTTTCCGCCTCGTAGCCGCCCGCGAGCAGGTCGGCCTGAAGCTGCTTTGTCAGCGACGTACTGAGGAAGAGGACCATGGTGGCGTGGTGGGCCGCGAGGGCGCGGATGGACTCGCGGGTGGGAACGGGTGTGCGGCCGGGTGCGCGCGTGATGATGACCGTTTGGCTGACGTTCGGGAGCGTATATTCCGCGCGGAGCGCCGCGGCGGCCCCGCAGAAGGCGCTGACGCCGGGGCAGACATCATAGTCGATGCCCAGCTTTTCCAGCGCGTCAAACTGCTCCCGCACAGCGCCATAGATGCTCGAGTCGCCGGTATGGAGACGGACAGTGGTCTTGCCCTCGGCCTCGGCCTGACGGATGACGGCAATGACCTCCTCCAGCGTCATTTTCGCGCTGTCGTGGATCTCACAGCCCGGCTTCGTAGCGTCCAGCAGCGCTGGATTGACGAGCGACCCGGCATAGATGACGATGTCCGCCTCGCCGAGCAGCCGCGCGCCGCGCACGGTGATGAGGTCCGGTGCGCCGCTCCCGGCGCCGACAAAATGTACCATAGTTATCCCTCCATAATGGTTCCCAGCAGCTCCTGCGCACGGCTGGTCCGGCACAGGAGGCCATATTCTTTGGAAAATACGATCGCGCCGGCGGCCATCTCGCCGCACTTGTGCGCAAGATGAAACTCGATGCGCTCCGCGAGGCGGGCCAGCACCGCGTCATATAACTGTTCTTCTTTCAGGATGCGGAGCGCATCGTCACACGTCGCGCAGTCCAGCACCTCCTCCACGCGCGCGGGCGGGAGGCCAAGGGCGGCGGCATGCGCCGCGATGAGCTCCATGCGGCAGTCGCCGCACTTCGAGTGTGTGTTCCACATGCCGCCCGCGAGCTTCACGAGCTTGCCGATGTGCCCGACGAGCAGCGCACCGCGGAAGCCGAGCGCACGGCAATGCTCCAGCGCGTCGCCAATGAAATTGCTGGTCAAAACGGCGGTGCGCGGGTCGAGGCCGATGGACGCGCGGATGAAATCCGCGCCATAGTTGCCCGGCGTGAGCAGGACATAGTCCGCGCCGTTCGCCCGACGCTGCCGCAGCTCGACATGGATGGTGTCGACGAGGGCCTGCTCGCTCATCGGCTCGACGATGCCGGTCGTACCGAGGATGGAAATGCCGCCGACAATGCCGAGGCGGGGGTTGAAGGTCTTTTTTGCGAGCGCCTCGCCCTCCGGCACAGAGATCATGACGGCCAGGCCGCCGCAATAATCGCAGAGGCGCATGACCTCTTCGACGTTTTCGCGGATCATGCGGCGCGGGACGGAGTTGATGGCCGCAGCGCCGACCGGCTGGTCGAGCCCGCGCTTCGTCACGCGGCCCACGCCCGCGCCGCCGTCGATCGTGACGCCGGGTGTTTCCGTGCGTTGGACGGCTGCAAACACGAGGGTATCGTGCGTGACGTCCGGATCGTCGCCGCTGTCCTTGCGGATGGCGCAGGAGACGGCATCGGGGGTTCTCATGATCTCGAGCACGTCCAGCGTCAGGGAGACGCCCTTTGGCGTGAGCAGATCGATGGTTCGTTTTTCGTGGCCGGTCAGGAGCATCCAGGCCGCCGCTTTCGCGGCGGCAGC
>HF990547.1:7602-13619 GCA_000432135.1 Firmicutes bacterium CAG:124 | reverse complement strand
CGGCGCAGGAGCCGGTCGTATAGCCGAGACGGAGCTTTTTTCCGTCCTTGATGACGTATTCTTCCATCTCAGCGCCGGATCTGGTAGAGCATCGCGTTGCAGATCGCGGCGGCGACATTGCTGCCGCCCTTGCGCCCGCGCGCGACGATATAGGGCGCGCGGCAGTTCGCGATGACGAGCTCCTTGCTCTCAATGACGTTGACGAAGCCGACCGGCACACCGATGATGAGCGCCGGGTGCAGCTTGTCCGCTTCCATCAGGGCCTCGAGCGAGACAAGGGCCGTCGGCGCGTTGCCGATGGCAAAGATGCAGGGCTTCGGCAGCTGCGCGGCCCGCTCCATCGAGACGATGGCGCGGGTGACGCCGCGCGCTTTTGCCTCCGCGGCAACGTCCGGATCGGACATGAAGCAGTGGACTTCCCCGCCGAGGGAGGCCAGAATGGTCTTGTTGATGCCGGCCTTCGCCATCTGCGTATCGGTGACGATGTCGCAGCCGGCGCGCAGCGCCTCGATCCCCTTCGTGACCGCGTGGTCGGAGAAGACGAGATTGTCGGCATAGTCAAAGTCGGCAGTCGTGTGGATGGCGCGCTTGATGACGAGCTCGTTTTCAGGGTCGAGCTTACGGTCTCCCAGCAGCTCGGTGATGATCTCGAAGCTGCGGCGCTCAATGTCCATCGGTCTGATCTGTTCCAGCATGGTGTTTCCCCTTTCGGCACGCGTCCAGAAAGCGGACGGCAAAGGATGGATTCGCGTAAAAATGGAAATGCGGATAGCCCGCGTAGAGGGTGTCCGTGGCGAAGACGCACGGCCAGCTGCGGCCGAAGGGCTTCGCCGCCGTGAAGGCGTCTCCGGTCTGCTCCGCATCCCAGTGGTGGAATTCGTGTGCAGGGATGGATCCGCCCGCGCGGCAGAGCAGGTTGTCCCGCTCGGCCGTCAGCGTGACGTAGCCAAAGCGTGCGAGCTTCCCGGCGTCGAAGCAGCGCCCCGGCAGAAAGCCCACCATCGGATGCTCCCCGATAGCCTCTGTCAGGTACATAAAGCCGCCGCATTCGGCAATGGAGGGCAGCCCCGCCTCCAGCGCGGCGCGGACGCTGCTGCACATGGAGCGATTTTCGCTCAGCTGCGCGGCATAGAGCTCCGGATAGCCGCCGCCGAGATAGAGGCCGTCGAGTCCGGCGGGCAAGGCGCTGTCAGAGAGCGGAGAAAACGGCACGAGCTCCGCGCCGACCGTCCGGAGCAGGCCGAGGCTGTCTTCATAGTAAAAGCAGAACGCATTGTCCCGCGCAACACCGATGCGCACCGGTGCGCCGGGCGCCGGAAGCGTCGGCGGCACAACGTCCAGCGCTGGCGCTTCGCGCGCGATGGTCAGCAGCGCGTCCAGATCGATCGTCTGCTCGGCCTCAGCGGCGAGACGCTGCATTTTTTCGCGCAGATCTGCGACCTCCGCCGCAGTCACAAGGCCGAGATGGCGGCTTTTCAGCGCGCAGTCCGGCAGATTCGGCAGAAAGCCGCACGCCTTGACACCAAGGCGGTCTTCCAGCACACGCGCGAGCGGCGCGTAGGTCATCGCGGTGCAGCCGTTGAGGATGACGCCGCAGATGTGGTCGTCCGGCAGAAAGTCCAGAAAGCCGCGTACCGACGCCAGCACCGAGAGTGCCGCGCCGCGCGCGTTCACAACGAGGACCACGGGCGAGACCGTCTTCTGCGCGAGTTCGTAGGTGCTGGCGCGCGTACTGGTCAGGCCGAGGCCGTCGTAATAGCCCATGACGCCCTCAATGACTGTGACATCACAGCCGGAGGCATTCTGCGCGAGGAGGAAGCGAAGCGTATTTTCGTCGAAGAAAAACGGATCGAGATTCGAACTTTTGGCCCCGATGATGCGGCTATGGAACATCGGGTCAATATAATCGGGGCCGCATTTCGCGGCGGCGACTGAAAGGCCGCGGTTCACGAGCGCCTGCAAAACGGCACAGGTCACGGTCGTCTTGCCGCAGCCGCTGTTCGTCCCGGCGAGGATCAGACGCGGAAGATTTTGCTGCATAGGCTCACTCCGATCGGACAAGAATGGTGGCAAAATAGCTGACATTTTCCGGGATCTCCCGCAGATCGCGGAAGACCCGCTCGCTGGGCAGGCCGCAGTCGGCGACCATCGAGGCCCGCTTCAACAGACCCGCGCGCCCCAGCGCTGCAACGGTCTCGTGGATGGCGGAGCCGGATTTCATCAGCACCTTCGTGCCCGGGAGGGCCAGCGCCGCATCCAGATCGCAGCTCGCCGGAAGGATGTGGAGCGGCTGCTCCATCTCGGTCAGGCTCTGCCCGAGGCGGGCCGCCACGGCGGCGACGCTCGTCACGCCTGGGAGCATTCTGGCCGGAAACCCGTCCCGCTCGATCTCCGCGAAGATGTAATACGCCGTAGCGAAGAGGGCGACGTCACCGAGGTTGACCATCGCAACGTCTCTTCCCTGCCGCAGCTCGGCCTCGACGGCGGACGCCGCCGCGCGATAGCTTTCCGCCCGGGCGGCAGCGTCATGCGACATCGTGAATCGGAGCGGCAGAACGGATTTTCCGGTCAAATCGACCGCGCCGCGCGCGATGTCGAGCGCGAGCATCTGGCCGGACGCCGTCTGCGGCGCGGCGATGACGGGCGTATTCTCCAGAACGCGGACGGCCTGGAGCGTCAGCAGCTCCGGGTCGCCGGGCCCGACGGAGACGGCATAGAAGGTTCCGGTTTGTTCGCTCATCTGGCACCTCCGGGGGCAAATTCCAAGGAATCGAAGCAGGGATCGTATTTTCCCGGCTCCATGCGATAGAGCGCCGCGATATAGTCGGGCGTGAAAATTTCCGAGGGCGGGCCGACGCGGTCGATCCGGTCGCCCGCGACGCAGACGACGGTATCGGAGACGCGGGCAGCAAGATCCAGCTCGTGCAGGGACATGAGGACGGCGAGGTGCTCCTCGCGCACCATGCGCTTGAGGATGGTCAGCAGCTCCAGCTTATAGCGGATGTCGAGAAAACTCGTCGGCTCGTCGAGGACGATGAGCTCCGGCTGCTGGCAGAGGGCCCGGGCAAGCAGGACGCGCTGCCGCTGGCCGTCGCTGATGGACTGGAAGGGCCGGTCGGCAAAGTCGAGCGCGTCGGTCTCGCGGAGGCTCTGCTCGACGATGGCCTTGTCCTCCGGGCGGAGGACGCCGAGATGGCCGGTGTAGGGATAGCGGCCGGTGCTGACGACGTCGCGGCAGGTCATGAGCTCGGGGTCCATGCGGGCCGTCATCAGGATGGCCATGCGGCGGGCGACGTCGCCCCGGCTGCGGCTGCGCATGTCCGCGCCGTCGAGGAAGACTGAGCCGGAAATGGACGGAAGCTGGCCGATGATGGTCTTGAGGATGGTCGACTTGCCGGAGCCGTTCGGGCCGATGAGCGTGACGATCCTGCCGCGCTGTACCGAGAGGGCGACCTTGGAGATGAGCGTCTTGCCGTTGTAGCCGACGGACAGGGCATCGGTTTGCAGATAATCCATCACTGCGCCCCCTTTCTGTGGAGCATCATATAGATGACGACCGGCGCGCCGAAGACCGCTGTGACGGAGCTGATGCTGACCTCGGTGGGCGCGAAGGCCGTGCGCGCGATGAGGTCGCAGAACAGGCAGAACGCGCCGCCGCCGAGGAAACAGGCCGGGATCATCAAAAGCGGCTCTGCGGACTTAAAAAGGGACTTCATCAGGTGCGGCACGGCGATGCCGACGAAGGAGATCGGGCCGGCAAAGGCCGTGACGCAGGCGGAGAGCACACTGGAAAGTAAGATCAGCGCCGCGCGGAACGCGCGCAGCGGCACGCCGAGATTCTGCGCGTAGACCTCGCCCAGCTGATAGGCCCGGAGGGGCTTGGAGAGCAGGAACGTCAGGATCAGGGCCGCGCCGCAGACCACGGCCATCGTGCGGACATTGTCCCAGCTCATGCCGGAGAAGGAGCCGAGGGACCAGTTGTGCAGGTTGACAATGTTGCTGTCGTCGGCAAACGTGACGAGAAAGTCCGTCAGCGCGGAGCAGATATAGCCGATCATCACGCCGCAGACGACGAGCAGGCTCATCCGGCGGACGCGCCGCGAGATGAGCAGGACAAAGCCCATTGAGAGCATCGCGCCGACAAAGGCCGCTGCGATCAGCGCGGCGGAGGACGACGTGACGCCCCGGCTGAGCAGCAGGATCATCGTGACCGCGACCGTGAACTTGGCCCCGGACGAGATGCCGAGGACGAAGGGCCCGGCGATTGGATTGTGGAAAAACGTCTGCAGCAGGAAGCCCGAGACGGAGAGGGCACCGCCGAGAATCATCGCCGCAAGCAAGCGGGGCAGGCGGATATTCAGCAGGATGCGGCGCTGCGTGAGGTCGCCGCCGCCGTGGAGAATCGCCCATATTTCAGACGCGGGGAGCCGGACGCTGCCCGCGAGAAGATTCCAGATCAAAAAGGCAACAAGCAGGACGAGGAGCAGCAGGAAACCGCCCCATGTGTGAAGTTTGCGGGTATGTTCCATGCTGCTCCTCCTGTTATGATAATTTTTTTAGGAACCGGAGATCGGCGGCGTCCGGGTTGTTCAAAACGGCGTGGACGTCGAGGATCATGTCGCCGAGGGCGAGCGATTCCTGATAGAAGTTTTTCGTGATACACCAGACATTGCCGGTCTGGACGGCTTTAAAATCCGCAAACAGCGGACTTTTGGCGAGCAGCTCATCGATAGAGGTAATCCCGCCGTCGATGGTGCTGTTGTAGATGAGGACGTCGGCGTCCAGGGCGGTGTCGTAAAAGGACTCCATCTGGATGGTCATTGTGGACAGGGCGTTTTCCTCGCCGCTCTCGTCGAACGAGACATACTCGCCGCCCGCCATACGGATGGCCTTGGCGATATAGTCGCCGGATTTGCGGACATTGACTGCGCCGGACGTCGTGATGTAGAAGAACGCGACGGTCTGGCCCGTCGGTTCCTGGTCGAGCACGGGCGCGAGCGCGGTGATGAGGTCATCATAATATGCGCAGGCCGCGTCCTCTCTGCCGAGCAGGGCGGCATAGAGCTTCAGCCACTCCATGCGGCCCAGCGGTTCCGGCTCGTAGCTTGAGCGCTCGATGAGCACGGGGACGCCGATGCGCTCGAGCTGCTCGATGACCTCGGGCATATGGTAGATCATCGTGTTCTCGATGGCAAGGTCGCAGCCCGCAGCGAGGATCGTCTCATAGTCCGGGGCGGAATATTTGCCCGCGTAGACCATCGTCCCGGCCTGCATCGCGGCCTTGGCCTCGTCGATATACCAATCCGCCTCCTTCTGGCCGCTGAGGGCGATGGCGTCAATGGCGTCCAGCTGCCGGAAATAGTCCATCGCAGCGGTCGCGACCAGATAGATGTGCGAAAGGGGCCGGGTCAGGACGGTCACATCCGCGGGGACGCCGTCCGGCACGGGCGCGTCCCCGGCGACGACGAGGAATGTTTGATCGTCGCCGATCGTGAGGCGCGTATAGTCCTCGCCCGCGTAGGAAACAGAAAACTGCGTGGCGTATTGAAGCGGGAGCGTCCGGTCAAACGTCAGGTCGTCCCACGAAACCGCGCTTGCCGGCTCGCTCTGCGCCGGTTCCGGCGCGGCAGTCTCCTGCTGCGGCGCGGCGCAGGCCGCGAAGGCCAGCAGCAGCGCGGCGAGGAGCGCTATAAAGAGCTTCTTCATTCGGCAGCGGTCAGCGTCGCAGAATCGAAGTTCAGCGTGTACTCGATCTCATGCGGGGTGCTCATCGCGGTGGTGTCGCCGATGACCGTGAGCTCGGTGTCAAAGGCCGCGACGGGGATCTCAAATGTGGAGCCGGGCTCGGTCGTGAGGACGTCATAGCGTTCGCCGTCCACGAGCATGTAGTCATATTTGCTGCTGCTCCAGACGACGGTAGCCACGGCCTTGCCGTCCGCGACGGTCAGCGTGCAGGGAGACTGGATATAAGCCTTGCCGGAGCCGCCTGCGAAGGTCAGCTCGGCGGTGTAGGTTCC
>HF990547.1:4501-7587 GCA_000432135.1 Firmicutes bacterium CAG:124 | reverse complement strand
CGGCGGTGTAGGTGCCGTCGGCCAGGGCGAGATCGTCGACGGTCTTGCCGGATTCCTCGACGGGAACGGGGTTGGAGACGGAGACCTTGTGGTCGTACCACGTGCCCTTCTTGCCGATGAGCGCGAGGTCAAATTCCTCGTCCAGCGTAGGAACGGGGATGTCGAAGCCGAAGACCTCGTCAGAGAGGCCGTCGGAATAGGTAACGGTGTCGGTGGTGGGCTGGAGCAGCTCGGCCCCTTCCTTTTCCGCGTCTTCCTTGACGCCGGGGAAGAGGTTGAGGATGCTGGTGCCCGCAAGGCTGACGTGGATAGTCATCTCGCCGTTTTCGACGGTGAGCGTGCCCTTGCCGTCGCAGGCCTCATTGGCATGGAACATGGAGCTGTCGGTGTTGAAGTCGGCAGTATAGACGCCGTCGGGCAGGGCCGGTTCGGCGGACGCATCCGCATCCTCCGCAGTCTCGTCGGTTTCGGGTTCGGCGGGCTGTTCGGTCTGCACGGCCTGTTCCAGCTCTGCAGGTTCGGTCTCTGCGGGCTTGACCGCGCAGGCGGTCAGCAGCGCGAGCAGCATCAGCGCAGCGAGCGCAAGGGCGATGGTCTTTTTCATGATGGTTCCTCCTGAATGGCGCTTGGCTCCGGGGCAGGTCTTCCCCACCCCGGAGCTCAGTTTAAGTCAAATTAGGCGTTCAGCGAGTCGATCGCAGCCTTGGTGTGGGCGACATAGAGCGCCTGCACATCGGCGATCTCGCCGAGGCCGTGGATCTGGCAGTCGACGGTGAAGCCAGCGGCTTCGAACATGGTCTTCCAGGAATCTTCCTCGGAACCGGCCATATCGTTGTTGGCGTGGTCGCCGGCGACGACCATCAGCGGGCGCAGCACGACATTGGTATAGCCCGCAGCCTTGACGGCCTCGATGACAGCCTCGCAGGCGGTCTCTTCCGGCTCACCCTCGACGGTGCCGATAAAGACGTTCTCATAGCCGAGGTTCTGCATCTGGGTCTGCATCTGGCTGTAGGTGACCTTGGCGACGTGCGCGGTGCCGTGACCCATGAAGACGAACGCGGTGCCCGCGTCCTTGGCGGCATCAAGGCTCTCGAAGCCGGAATCGGCAACAGCCGCAGCGGTGATGGCCTTGGCAACAGCTTCCTTGTCGGCATTGATGACGGTAGCGTCGGAGCCGACTTCGCCAAGCAGCGGCTCGGCAATGGAGACGGATTCAAACTTGTCCTTATACTGCTCGATGGCTTCGCACATCTCGTCATACTCTGCGCCATGCATCAGGTGCGTCGGCTGGACCACGAGATTCTTCACGCCATTGGCAACTGCACGGTCGAGCGCCTGGGTCATGTTGTCGATCTTCTCGCCGTCACGGGCCTGGACGTGGTTGATGATGATCTGCGCGGTGAAGGCGCGGCGGACGGACCAGTCGGGATACGCGGCCTGCAGGGCGTCTTCGATGCCCTTGATGTCGGCAACACGGCTGTCATTGTAGGACGTGCCGAAGGAGACAACGAGCAGCTCGTTCTCGCCGATCTCATCCTGATTGCGCGCATCGTCGAGCGAAGCGTCGCCGGTATCGAGGCCGAAGTAATCGGGGCTGGCCTCGTCGCCTTCGACGAGCTCCTTCTGCGCATCGGTCAGGGCGTCCCAGGCGGCCTTGGCCGCTTCGCACTGGGCGTCGGTCTCATCGGTGCGGGACTGGACATAGATCGCGTCGATCAGGGCGGCGACATTGTCGGCGGCTGCCTGATCCAGCTCTTCCTGAGAGGGCTGCGGCTCTTCCGGGGTCTGCTCCTCGGCGGGCGTGGTCTCTTCGGGGGTAGTGGTCTGTTCGGTTTCTGCGGGGTCTACGGTGGGGGTCTCGTCCGCGCTGCTCTTGCAGGCGGAGAGGAGGCTCAGCAGCATCACGGCTGCGAGCACAAGCGCGAGGGTCTTTTTCATGTGAGGTCTACCTCTTTTCTAAAATGTTCTGAAAAATATAAAAACGGCTGCGCTGGCGCAGCCGTTCTCCCTAGCCGTATCGAATGTCGTCTTCCAAAGCGGAAGACCATACAAACTTGCAGGAAGGCCGACCCGTGGACAGCGGATCTGAGATTCCACGCCAAGGCAGGTCTCCTGACTTCGTTCTTCGCGGCTCTGCCCTTCCCGGTTTCCCAGTGGTAAGGACGCACACACCGGCCATCTGGCCGGTCCGGCGCTTCCTTTGCAGGTCCGCTCCCGTACACAGTGACTGCATCGCTCCGGATTCTCACCGGATTCCCTTTTCACCCGCCTTGCGGCGGACACCTTGGCGCTACAATTTTATATTGTTTCAGACAGTCCACATTATAACACGCATCGGAAAAGAGTCAACCGGAGAAATCGACAGTTTTCCCCGGTCGGCAGCCGCATTTCCCGGCGAGAATGCCCGAAAACGGGAAAGTGCCCGGCGGACACAGGGTCCGCCGGGCACTTTGGGCGTTCCGCAAGAGATTACTGCATAAACGTGCCCGCGATCATCTGGTCGATGTAGGCGAGGTACTTCTCCTGCACGTCGGCGGGAACAAGATCGCTCAGCGCGCCGGCGGAGAGGGTGTTGTTCTGCAGCGTGCCGTAGAGCGTCGCGCCGCCGAAGGTGCCATCGATGACAGCCTGCATGGAGGCGACGATCATGGCGGAGTTGTCGGTGACCTGAGAGCAGATGATGCACTCGTTCTGGCCGAGGATGTCGGCAGGCTGGCCGATGTCGTAGATCTTGACTTCGCCCGCGGCGGCGTTGGCCGCGTCGATGGCCTCGCGCGCGCCGGAGTCGACGGCGGAAGCGTCGCCGAAGAAGACGTCAGCGCCCTGGGCGATCAGCTCAGTGGCAAATTCCTTGCCCTTCGGGGCGTCGGAGAAGGAGTTGGCATAGGGGACGTTGAGCAGCTCGACGGTCTTGCCTTCCTGCTCGGCGACGTACTTGGCCGCCTCTTCAAAGCCCGCGATCTTGCCCTTGGTGGTGTCGAGCTCCATGCCACCGATGAAGCCGAGCTTGCCGCTCTCGGTCATGAGGCCGGCGAGGGCGCCCGCGATCCAGCCGATCTGCTGCGCGTTCGGGAGCAGGGAGGGGA
>HF990547.1:3383-4430 GCA_000432135.1 Firmicutes bacterium CAG:124 | reverse complement strand
GCAGGGCGAAGGCCACGTCGGGATATTCCTCAGCCGCCTGCAGGACGGCGTCGGTGTACTGGTTGCCGGGGGCGTAGATCATGTCGTAGCCGAGGGTGCAGTAGGCGACGATGGAATCATAGTAGGCGTCCTGCGAGATGGAGTCGGTGACCTCGGTCTCCCAGCCCATCTTTTCGGCCGCGGCGATCATGGCGTTGTAGCAGGCCGCGCCCCAGCCGCCGTCGTTGATGCTGGAGTCGCAGATCATGGCGACCTTATAGGCAGAGCCGTCAGCCTTGGTGGCAACGGTGGGCTCTTCCGTGACAACGGGTTCAGCGGTCGTGTCGGCGGGCTCGGTGGTGTCAGCCGGTTCGGCGGCGGTGTCGGTCGTGTCGGTCTTGCTGGTGTCGTCCGCAGGAGCCGCTGTGTCGGTCTTCGCAGTACCGGCACACGCCGCCAGCGACAGGAGCATGACAAGCGCCAGAAGCATTGCAATGATCTTTTTCATTTTTTGTCCTCCATAGAATATTAGGATTCGGCAGCAGCGCACAATGCGGTGCTGCCATAAGTTTATAACAACGCCGAAGCGTTATTACCGGTTTACCGCTGTTCACGGCGGTAGGGCTTGCCGTTGGCCTTGGGTCCGGCCTGGCGGGCGCCGATGAGCGTGAGGACGACGACCGTCGCCACGTAGGGGATCATCTGGAAGAACTGATACGGGATGGCGATGCCGGAGACCTGGAGGCGGATCTGGAGCGCGTCGCAGAAGCCGAAGAACAGGCAGGCCAGCAGGATGCCGCCCGCGTTCCAGCGGCCGAAAATGACGGCGGCCAGCGCGATGAAGCCGCGCCCGGCGACGATACCATCGGTATAGGTGCTGGAATAGCAGGTGGTGAGGTACGCGCCGCCGATGCCGGACAGGGCGCCGCAGATCACGCAGGCGAGGTACTTCACGCCGACGACCGGGATGCCGAGCGTGGCGGCGGCCTGCGGATGCTCGCCGACGGCCTTATAGCTCAGGCCCGCGCGGGTCTTGCCGAAGAAGATGGACGTGCAGAGGACGAGCAG
>HF990547.1:0-3359 GCA_000432135.1 Firmicutes bacterium CAG:124 | reverse complement strand
ACGAGCAGGAATGTGAGATAGACCATCGGGCTCTGGTCGAAGAGCAGCGGCCCGAGCACCGGGATGTCCTTCAGGCCGGGGATGGCGACGGAGGACATGGTGGTGATCTGCTTGAGGTCGGACCCGGTGCCGAAGTAGACGCGGTAGATGAAGGACGCGAGCGCCGGGGCGAAGATGTTGAGGGCCATGCCGTAGACGGTATGGTCGGCGCAGAGCGTGACCGTGGAGAACGCGTAGATCATGTTGACGATCACGCCCGCAAGCGCGCCGCAGAGCAGGCCCAGCCAGTTCGATCCCGTGACATAGCAGACGAGGAAGCCGACGAGCGCGCCGATGGAGGCGAGGCCCTCGAGGCCGATGTTGACCATGCCCGCGCGCTGGCCGTAGAGCTCAGCCAGGGAGATGAGCAGCACGGGGATGGCGAGACGGACCGTTGCAAGAAGGAGGCTCGAGATCCAATCCATTATGCTTCACCCGCCTTTCTGCCGTGGAAGACGCGGCTGCGCCACGCCTGGAATTCCGGGAGCTTGGTCAGCGCCATGCCAGCGACGGAGAAGACGATGACAAGCGCCTGGATGATGTCGGACACGCTGGTGGGCACGCCGGTAGCGGCCTGCATGGTGGTGGAGCCGACGCGGAGCACCGCGAAAAACAGCGCGACGACCATCGTCGCGATCGGGTGCAGCTGGCCGATGAGGGCCATCGCCACGCCGTCGAAGCCGTAGCCCGCGCCGTAGCCGTTGATGAGGCGGAACTGCGTACCGAGCAGCTCCGCGCCGCCGCCGAGACCGGCAATCGCGCCGGAGACAATGAAGCTGGCGAGCATAAAGCGCTTGACGGGAATGCCGTTGAAGCGGCTGGCCGTGAGGTTGCAGCCGACGGCGCGCAGGCGGAAGCCCGCGCTCGTCCAGAACAGGACGTAATAGAGGATCAGGCCGACCGCGACCGCGATCACAAAGCCCCAAGTGAAGCGCATCCCGGTGATGATGCGCGGAAGATGCACCTCATCGGCGATGGCGGGTGTCTGCGGGACGGAGGCATCGCGGATCCAGCTGGTGTAGATGACGCCCATGAAGAGCGTGGCGACATAGTTGAGCATGATGGAGATGATCATCTCGTTCTGCCCGCGGCCGATTTTCAGCACGCCGGGAATCATGCCCCAGAAGCCGCCGGCCACCGCGCCGGCCAGCAGCGCGAGCAGCACGCCGGCAAAGCCGGTCAGGCCGGTGAAATAGCAGGTCAGGAACGCGGCGATGGAGCCCATCAGGAACTGCCCCTCGCCGCCGAGGTTGAACACGCCGCACTTATACGCGAAGCAGGCGCAGAGGGCCGTGAAGATCAGGGGCGTGGCCTTGGTGAGCGTGGTACCGATGCCGGCCTTGGAGCCGAACGCGCCCTGGAACAGGAACTTCACGGCAAGGAACGGGTTCGCGCCGAGGGCAGCCATGATGATACCACCGATCAGGAACGCGAGCAGAACGGACAGCAGCGGCACAAGGAACGCGCCGAACGCTTTTTTCACTTTTCCCATACCTCTCCCCCTCACTTACCGGTCATGGCCAGGCTGATCTCGTTGATCGGCGGCTTGCTGCCGGAGAATTCGCCCATGATGCGACCTTCGAAGCAGACGACGATCCGGTCGGACATCTCGAGGATCTCGTCAAAGTCGGCGCTGATGAGCAGAATGCCGACGCCGCGGGCGCGGGCGGCGATCATCTGGTCGTGGACAAAGCTGGTCGCGCCGATGTCGAGGCCGCGCGTAGGATGCGCCATGACGAGGACGGACGGGCCGCTCTCGAGCTCGCGGGCGATGATGACCTTCTGCTGGTTGCCGCCGGACAGCTCGCGCACGCTCTGGCTGTCAGAGGTGGCGCGGACATCATATTTTTCCATCATGGACTGCGCGTAGGCGTGGATGGCGCGCTTGTTCAGGCGCAAACCATGACCGTGGCTGAAGCGCGGATCGTCGGTGTCCTTGAGGACAAGATTTTCCGCGATCGACATATCGCCGATCAGGCCCTGCAGGTTGCGGTCCTCGGGGACGTGGCTGACGCCGTGCTCGATGAAGCCGTTCGGGTCGAAGACGGCGACGCGGTCACCCTTGAGCCGGACCGTGCCGCTCTCCGGGGCGATGACGCCGGTGATGAGCTGGGCCAGCTGGGTCTGGCCGTTGCCGTCGACACCCGCGACGCCGACGATCTCTCCGGCGTGGATGCGGAGCGACAGATCGGCGAGGCCGCTGTGCTTGCTCTCCTTGTTATAGTCCACATGGTCGAGCTCCGCGACGATCTCATGGCCGGAGGCGTCGACCTTTTCATAGTGTGACTCGGTCAGCTCTTTGCCAATCATCATGCCGGCGAGCTTCTGGCCGTCGGTCTCGGCGCGGTCGACCGTGCCGACGACCTTGCCGAGGCGGAGAATGGTGATGCGGTCGGAGATGCGGAGCACCTCGCGCATTTTATGACTGATGAAGATGATGGATTTGCCCTCGCCGACAAGCTTCTGCATGATGGCGAACAGTCCCTCGACCTCGATGTCGGTCAGGGCGGCGGAGGGCTCGTCAAGGATCAGCAACTCGGCCCCGTGGTAGAGGGCCTTGAGGATCTCGGTGCGCTGCTGTTCGCCGACGGAGATCTCCGTGATGAGCTTGTCGAGCTGGACGTCGAGGCCGTATTTTTCCGAAAGCGCCTCGATCTCCTTTCTGCGGGCCGCGCGGTCGATAAATAGGCCCTTGGCGTGTTTGTCGCCGAGGATGATGTTGTCAAAGACGGTCATCGCCTCGACGAGCATGAAGTGCTGATGCACCATGCCGATGCCAAGCTTGACCGCCTGGCTCGGCGATTCGATGCGGACCTCCTGCCCGTTCAGAAAGATCTTGCCCTCAGTGGGCTGGTAGAGGCCGATGAGGATATTCATGAGCGTCGATTTCCCCGCGCCGTTCTCTCCGAGGAGCGTATGTACCTCGCCCTTGGCGACGGAGAAATTGATGTCCTGATTGGCGTAAAAGTTGCCGAACCGTTTGCTGATGTGCTCCATGCGCAGCAATTCACTCAATCCCGGCTTCCTCCTTTTTTCTCTTGATATTCCGAGTATATCACGTGCCTGGGTGGATGAAAAGAAATTTTGTTCCGGTTTTCCTTTTTCTCCGTTTTGCCGAAAATATGTCCAGATATTGGGGCGCATTTTCTGGCTTTACCAAATTTCGCAGGCCGGAGCGGCCCACCGCACAAAAGCAGGACAAAAAAATTGCAGGCAGGAGCCGCCTCCAAAGCCCGCGGCATGTAAAAAACCAGCTGCCCAAACGGACAGCCGGAAATGGTTTTGCGCTGTTTTTGATCTACCCATATATGTTTTTGATC
>HF990546.1:14574-29497 GCA_000432135.1 Firmicutes bacterium CAG:124 | reverse complement strand
ACTTTGAACTTCTCACATAAAAAACGACAGAAAGGAATGCGAACTATGATCTATAAGGACTTTCAGGGCTTGAAGCTTTCGCAGCTCGGGTTCGGCACGATGCGGCTGCCGCTGCGGGAGGACAAATCCATCGACGCGGAGCAGGCTGCCGCCATGACGTCGGAGGCCATTGCGAAGGGCGTCAACTATTTTGATACCGCCTGGCCGTATCACAGCGGCAAGTCGGAACTCGTCATCGGCGAAATTCTGAAGCAGTACCCGCGCGAGAGCTTTTATCTGGCCGACAAGTTCCCCGGACACCAGATCGCGCCGAGCTATGACGTGAAGGGCGTGTTCGAAAAGCAGCTGAAAAAGTGCGGCGTGGAGTATTTCGATTTCTATCTGCTGCACAACGTCTATGAAAATTCCATCGCTGTCTACGAAGACGAGCGCTGGAACATCCTCCAGTATCTGCTGGAGCAGAAGAAAAACGGGCGTATCCGCCACCTGGGCTTCTCGACCCACGCGGGCGTGCCCGCGCTGGAAGCGTTTCTGGAAAAGCACGCGAACGAGATGGAATTCTGTCAGATCGAGCTGAACTATCTCGACTGGACGCTGCAGCAGGCGAAGGAAAAATGTGAGCTGCTGAACCGGTACAGCATTCCCATCTGGGTCATGGAGCCGGTGCGCGGCGGGAAGCTGGCGAATCTGCCCGCTGCCGCGCAGGAAAAGCTGCACGCGCTGCGGCCGGAGGCCTCCGACGCGTCCTGGGCGCTTCGGTGGGTGCAGGAGATCCCCGGCGTGACGATGATCCTCAGCGGTATGTCCAACATGGCGCAGATGCAGGACAATCTCGCCACGTTTGACCATCCGGAGCCCCTCAGTGCCGAAGAACAGGCGCTGCTGCTGGAGATCGCGGAGGGCTTCAAGTCCGCCGTCCCGTGCACGGCCTGCCGCTACTGCTGCGACGGCTGCCCGCAGGAAATCGACATTCCGCAGATGCTGCGTGTTTTGAACGAGCTTCGCGTCGTGCCGTCCACGAACGCGATCATGGCGGTCGAAGCCCTTCCGAAGAGCCGGCAGCCGAAAAGCTGCCTTGGCTGCGGCGCATGCGCGGCAGTCTGTCCGCAGAAGATCGACATTCCGGCCTGCATGCAGGAGCTGACGGAGCGCATCGCGAAGCTCCCGAGCTGGGCTGAGATCAGCCGTCAGCGCGCGGCGGAGCAGCCGTAAATTATTAAATTATTTGTGAATTCTTCTTTTTCGGGATGATTTTCCCGCCGGCCGTGTATATAATGAATACTTGAAATCTTAAGAGGATTTTCAGAAAATCTTCATGTTCGGCAGGTGTTCATTCGTCATGCTCTATGTGTTCCTCGCGCTTGCGCTGCTCTCCGGCTGCGCGCTGACGTATGCCGCGTCCGGCTTTGCCTCGCTTGCGGCCTTGTGGCAGGTTCCCGTGTTCTTTCTCGGCTGCTTTCTGGCGCTTGTGGTGCTGTTTCTGCTGGTCGTGCTCGTCTCGTGTCTGTTTGTCGACCCGAAAAAGCTGCTGGAAAAGCCGAGCGGCTATTTCCGGTTCCTCCTCAACGAGTTCTGCCGCATTGCGCTGGCACTGGGCGGCGTCCATGTCAATGTGACGGGGCTGGAAAAGGTCCCGCGCAAGGGCCGCTTCCTGCTGGTCAGCAACCACCGGTTCGCGTTCGACCCCATCGTGTTTTACGCCGTCATGCCGTGGGCGGAGCTGGCGTTTTTGTCCAAGAAGGAAAACTTCTCGATCTTTATTGTCGCACAGGTCATGCGCGAGGTACTCTGCCTGCCGGTCGACCGGAACAACGACCGCGAATCGCTCAAGTCTATTCTCAAGGCCATCCAGTTCATCAAGGACGGCAAGGCCTCCATCGCCGTATTCCCGGAGGGCGGGACGAACAAAACGGACGCTCCGCTTCTCCCCTACCGCAGCGGCGTGTTCAAGATCGCGCAGAAGGCGAATGTGCCCATCGTGGTCTGCTCGCTGGTCAATTCCCGCGCAATTCTGCACAATATGTTCCGCAAGCACACGGAGGTCTGGCTGGACGTGCTGGACGTCGTTCCTGCGGAGGAGCTGGCCGGAAAAACGGCCATTGAGGTCGGCGAACGCGTCCACGCGGTCATGGAGGCCGGGATCGTCGCCCGTGAGACGGAGCAGGGGCTGCGCGCATAAAGCGTCCAGAATTCTCGTTTCCCCTTTACATCCCGCCGGTTTTCCTGTATAATATACCCCGACAATTTTGAAAAGTGTGGGAGAAGCATGATTGAATTCGATGAATATAAGGTAAAGCTCAATAATATCCGCCCCAAGCTGGACGCGCTGGCGGACTCCCTCGGCATTGGGGCCGCGAAAGAGGAAATCGACCGCCTGCACGCGCAGATCGATTCCGAGGGCTTCTGGGACAATCAGGAGATCTCGCAGAAGGTCATGAAGCAGAGCCGGACGCTGGAGGCCAAGGTCGCGCGATACGAAAAAATGTGCAGCCAGTGGGACGATCTGTATACGCTCTGCGAAATGGCGCTGGAGGACAACGACGACTCCATGCTCCCTGAATTGACCGAGGGCTATGCCCAGCTCGAGCAGGAGATGGAAAACGCACGGCTTGAGACGCTTCTTTCCGGCGAATATGACAATAACAACGCCATCGTCTCGTTCCAGGCGGGCGCAGGCGGCACCGAGGCGCAGGACTGGGCCTCGATGCTCTACCGGATGTACACGCACTGGACCGAGCAGCATGGCCTGACCTACAAGATCCTTGACTATCTCGACGGCGACGAGGCGGGCATCAAATCCGCCAGCATTCTCGTCGAGGGTGAGAACGCCTACGGTATGCTCAAGAGTGAGAACGGCGTCCACCGCCTTGTGCGCGTGTCCCCGTTCGACGCAAACGCCCGCCGTCAGACGTCCTTTGCCGCAGTCGAGGTCATTCCGGAGATCACGGACGATTCCAAAGACGTCGAGATCCGGCCTGAGGATATCGAAATGCAGGTCTACCGCTCCTCCGGCGCGGGCGGCCAGCACATCAACAAGACAAGCTCCGCCGTGCGTCTCATTCACAAGCCGACCGGCATCGTCGTCTCCTGCCAGACGCAGCGCGATCAGTTCCAGAACCGCGAGACGTGTATGCGGATGCTGCGCTCGAAGCTCATCGAGATCAAGGAGCGTGAGCATCTGGACAAGATCTCCGATATCAAGGGCGCACAGCTCAAGATCGAATGGGGCAGCCAGATCCGCAACTACGTTTTCATGCCCTATACGCTCGTCAAGGACACGCGGACAGGCTTCGAAACATCCAACGTCAACGCCGTCATGGACGGTGCGCTCGACGGCTTCATCAACGCCTATCTGACTTGTCTTGCCACAAATACATGGGTCACAAAGAGCTGATTTCTGCAGAAAACGGTAAAAATGCACTTGCATTCACATCTGAATTGTGATATGATTTTCTAGCTGTTTGAAACAGCCTGATAGAATATGATCTCGGCGAGCCGTCTGCCGACGAAGGGCGGCAAATGGTTTGGAGGAATTTTCATGAACGCTCTGCATACGATTTTAACGATCATTCAGGTCATTCTGGCCGTCGGCCTCGTCGTCATCGTGACGATCCAGTCCGGCAAGTCCGCAGGTCTGTCCGGTGCCATCGCCGGCGGCAGCGGTGATACCTACCTTGGTAAGAACAAGAACAAGGGTCTCGACGCGAAGCTCGCCCTCGCCACCAAATGGGTCGGCGGCGTGTTCATCGTCCTGACGCTGGTTCTGAACCTGTTCTGATGCAAAACAACTTACGTTCCTAACCCTTACAAAAAAAAAAACACCTACCCGCCGCTCTGCGATGCAGAGCGGCGGTTTTTTGTGTGCTCAGCGCCCACCGGCCCGGGGTTACAGATTTCCGGGCTCCGGCGGTTCCGATGCATTGTCCAGCCTTTCAGGCGGCGTACCGCCATCCGGCTTTTCCGGCGGAGTGCCGCCGGTGATGGTCATGGAGCCGTTGGAGTCAAAGCCTGCGCCGTCCGTCGTATAGGCGCTGATCGTGCCGCCGGAGATATCCATGGAGAAATCAAAGCCAGACAGGTCGGAATTGGCCGCGTTCAGGCAGTCGTCCGAGGCACGGATGCGGATGTCGCCCGAAGCGACGTGCAGCGCCGCGGCCTCCAGCCCCTCATCGCAATCCGTGATCGAGATCGCAGGCCAATCCGTGCCCTCCGCGCCGATCTGGAGCGTGTAGTCGCAGTGGATCGCGTCGTCTGCGGCGGAAATGGTCAGATCGCCGCTTTCGATCGTCAGCAGCTGCGCGGACTGCAGTCGCTCTTCTTTTGTGACGGGGCGTATCAGCATATGAATTGATCCTCCTGTTTCAGAAAGTGCATTAAAAAAGCAAACAAAAGCCGAATGCAGTTGGTATGCACCAAACGCCTTCCCCGGCGGGGGGAAGCCTTGACCACAGTATACCATACTTCCCCCAATATGCGCAAAGAGCCGTTACCGGATATCCTTGCTTTTTTTGCCCGTTGTTGTCGATGTCAGCCGGAGGCGTTGCATGGGAAAAGCTGCGCGTTTATAATAAGAGCAGAACAACCGAAAAGGGAGGGCAAGGCTGGTGCGGCAGGCTGTTTTATACTTTGCAAACTGGAATCTGAACCGAAGACCGGCGCGGAAGGGCGAGGTCTGCGCGCTGCCGTGGGACTGCGCGACGTATCTCAACCACGCGTTCTGGGTGCTCGAACCGGCGGAGGGGACGCACGAACCCTCATTTGCCCGCCGGGCCGGGAAAAAGCCCGCGCGGACGGACTGGCGCATCGTCTCGCTGCACCCGGAGTGCGACACGGAGGATCTCGCTCCCAGCGCACTCGATCCGGAGCTGCCGCGCAGTCATTTTGCACAGTACGCAGTGATGCACAAAAACTATCCGGCAGTGAAAATTCTACTTTCCATCGGCGGCTGGACGCGCTGCGGGTATTTTTCCGAGATGGCGTATACAAAGGAGGGCCGCGCAAGCTTTATTGCCTGCTGCCTTGCGCTTCTGCGCCGGTATGGGACACGCTTGCGCAGGAGGATTTATTGGAGCTTTTGCAGACGCCCGGCTGGCACAGCGCCTATGACGCGCGGGCAGGCGGCGCATATCTCGTCTACGACGGGCCGGACAATCCATTCGACCGCTGGTTCTTATCGGTGGAGACGGCGCGTTCGCTCGGGCAGAAGCTGGACCTCCTCCGCAATGCGGACTTGGCCGGGATCATCGTCTGGGAAGCGAGCCTCGACACGAAAAATCATTCTTTCGCCGCGCAGCTGCGCGACACATTATTGAAATAAGATGGGAAAGCTATGCAGTACGGCCATTTTGACAACATAAGCCGCGAATATGTGATCGACCGCGTCGATCTGCCCGTCTCGTGGACGAATTACATCGGCGTCGGCGATCTGTACGGCGTGTTCAATCACACGGCAGGCGGTATGTGCCATGCGGAAGTAAGAATGGGGAGGTAACAGCATGATCCATTTCGGTACCGGCGGCTGGAGAGCCGTCATTGCGGACGAATTTACCAAGGCGAATATCCGCCTGCTCATCGCAGGCCTGTGCAGCCTTATGCACAAGGAGGGGCACGACGGCGCGGAAATCTGCGTCGGCTATGACCGCCGATTCCTGTCCAAGGAATCGGCGCACTGGGCGGCAGAGGTCATGGCGGGTTATGGCTTCCGGCCCTATGTCATCAACCGCTCCTCCCCTACCCCGCTCATGATGTTCATGGTCAAGACCCGCGCCATGCCCTACGGCATCGCCGTCACGGCCAGCCATAACCCGGCCATCTACAACGGCATCAAGGTCTTCACCGCCGGAGGCCGGGACGCAGACCGCACGGTCACGGATAAGATCGAGGCTGAGATCGCCCAAATAAATCCGGATACGATCAAATCCATGGACTACGACGCCGCCGTCGCGGCAGGCGTGATCACCGAGCACAACCCGACGAATGAATATATCGACAGCATCCTGTCCGCCATTGACGTGGAGGCCATCAAGAACGCGCAGCTGCGCATCGCGCTCGACCCCATGTACGGCGTCAGCCAGACGAGCCTGAGCATGATCCTCATGACCTGCCGCTGCGATCTGGAGATCATCCACGACCGGCGCGATACGCTCTTCGGCGGCAAGCTTCCCGCGCCGAACGAGGACACGCTCGGCCCGCTGGCGGCGGTCGTCATGGACCGCTGGCGCTGCGATCTCGGCATTGCAACCGACGGCGACGCGGACCGCCTCGGCGTGATCGACGATCAGGGGCAGTTCGTCCACCCGAACAAGCTGCTCGTCCTGCTCTATTATTACCTCGTCAAATACCGCGGCTGGCAGGGTCCCTGTGTGCGAAACAATTCTACGACTGTCCTGCTTGACCGCGTTGCGGCAGGACTGGGGCAGAACTGCTATGAGGTCCCCGTCGGCTTCAAGTGGATGTCGGCCAAAATGACCGAAACGGACGCCATCATCGGCGGCGAATCGTCCGGCGGCCTTGCCGTCCGGGGGCATATCTCCGGCAAGGACGGCATCTACGCGGCCGCGCTGCTCGTCGAGATGCTGGCCGTGACCGGCAAGAAGCTTTCTGCGCTCTACCGCGAGATCGAGGCGCAGTACGGCGCGCTGCGCTATGCAGAAGCGTCGTTTACCATGACCCCGGCCCGCAAGCCTGCGCTTCAGCAGTACCTGTTTGAACAGCACGCCTGCCCGGAATTTGAAAACGTCGATCACATCAGCCGTGAGGACGGCTGCAAGGTCTATTTTACGGACGGCAGCTGGGTCATCTGTCGCTTCTCCGGCACCGAGCCGCTCCTGCGCATGGCTGCCGAGGCTGAGACAGACGAAAAAGCCCAGTCCTATATCCAGACCTGGAAAGCCTTCCTGTCGCTCTGAGCGCAGCGCTTGACAGTCCGCGCTTCCGGTGGTATAACTACGCCATCAAAAAGCCGGTTGAACCAGCAGAAAGCGTGTTTTCCATGGAAATTCAGGTTCGTGCATATACGCAGGCAGACCTTCCGGCGCTGATCCGCATCTGGAACGAGGTTGTGGAGGACGGCGTGGCCTTTCCGCAGGAGGAGCTGCTGGACGCTTCCTCCGGCGCAGCCTTTTTCGCAGAGCAGACCTGTACCGCCGTCGCGGAGGACCGGCAGACCGGCCATATTTACGGTCTGTACATCCTGCATCCCAACAACGTCGGCCGCTGCGGACACATCTGCAACGCCAGCTACGCGGTCGAGCGGGAAGCGCGCGGTCTGCACATCGGCGAAAAGCTGGTGTCCGACTGTCTCAGGCAGGGCCGGGCGCACGGCTTCCGCATCCTGCAGTTCAACGCCGTCGTCGCCAGCAACACACACGCGAGGCACCTGTACGAGCGCCTCGGCTTCCAGCCTCTCGGCGTCATCCCCGGCGGCTTCCGCATGAAGGACGGCCATTATGAGGACATCTACCCGTATTATCACGTGCTGTAAACGCACAGCCTGCGCCGCAAATGCTACGGCGCAGGCTGTGCGTTTGTCTTCAGGACGCTTTTCCGGACGGGGCGAGGAACCACAGATAATCCGGCAGCGTGATGCGGCGTGAGACGAAGCTGCGCGGCACCTGATACGGGTCCATGCCGGTCTGATAGGTCCAGCCGTCCATGCGCAGGGCAAATGTGTAATAATCCTTCGCCACGTCCATCGTCAGGTGACTGTATTTGCCCTCCGGGTAGCACAGCACGTACGGGATCTGTCCCGTCGCGGCGGCTAGCGCCGCATTGGAAAGCTCCATCTCCTGCCGGAGCGCAGGTTCGTCCATGGCGCTGAGATTTCCGTGCGTGTAGGTATGGCTCTGGATGCTGACAAGGCCGGAGGCCGCCAGCTCGTACACCTGCTCCTGCGTCATCTTGTGCTGGCTGCCCATGGCATTGCCGATGACAAAGATGGTCGCCTTGGTCTGATACTTTTTCAGCAGCGGATAGAGCACCGTGTAATTGTCGTCATATCCGTCGTCGAAGGTCAGAATGACCGGCTTTTCATAGTCTTCGATGTGCGCAAGGTCTGAGAACCAGATCGGCTCATATCCGTTTTCCTGCAAATATTGCAGCTGCTCCTCCATCCCGGCCTCGCTGACAAACAGATCGGAATATCCCCAGATCTCGTCCCCCACGGCGTGGTACATGAGGACCGGCACGTTCCAGCCCTCGGGGATCTGGCCGACGGTCTGCCGCCGTGCCAGATAGCGAAGCCCGTCCGGGGCTTCGCCCCATTCCAGCCCGAGCCGCTGTGCGGCCTCTGCCAGCGGGATATACTCCCGGCCCTGAAATTGAACTGTCTCCAGTCCTTCCAGCTGTGCGTCGGCATTTAGGGCCTTTGCCGCCTCCAGCACGTCAGCCAGCGCGGCCCATTGCGTCTCATCCGCCTGATAAAGCTCCGTCAGCCGTCCCAGCAGCCAGACCGGTTCCGACAGCAAAAGCGCGGGTTCCGGCTCCTCTTCGATGATAGGCTCCACCGGCGGTTCAACCGGCGCGGGCGGCTCCTCCGGAGATTGCACCTGCGCGGCGGGAGGCTCCGGCAAAGCCGCCTCCGGCGCGGCGCAGGCGCAGAGCAGCGCCAGCAGGAAAAAGCAGGCAAGCAGGCAGGAAATACGCATTTGGGATCCCTCTTCGTTTCGTTTTTTGTCAGTTTACCATGATTTTTCAGGCAAAACAAGTCCGGGGAGCAGTTTTTCTTGACGGCAGTGCCGCTTCTGACTATAATAATGTATATTCCAAAAAGGAGACGGCGCTTCGTCATGCTTCTATCGTTTTTTCAGCGGCTCGGAAGGCCGTTTCGCACCATGCGGCCGGGACGGCTGATCGTTCTGGTGTTCCTCTTCATCATCCTGCTCGGCGCGGGTCTTCTGTGCCTGCCCGCCGCATCGCGCTCCGGCGAACCCACGCCGTTTCTGACGAGCCTGTTCACCGCGACTTCTGCGACCTGCGTGACTGGCCTTATCCGCGTCGACACCGGGACGCACTGGGCTATGTTCGGCCAGGTCGTCATTCTCCTGCTCATTCAGATCGGCGGTCTCGGCTTTATGACCATCGCGTGTCTGTTTTTCTTCGCGCTCCGCCGCAAGATCGGCCTGCGGGAGCGCATGGTGCTGGCACAGGCCCTCGGCAGCGACAGCTACAGCGGCATCGTGAGCCTTGTGCGCAATATCCTGCGCGGCACAGCCGCGGTCGAGGGGGCGGGGGCGCTCATTCTGTTTTTCCGCTTCCTGCCGGAGTTCGGCTTCGGAAAGGCTCTGTGGTACGGCGTGTTCCACTCGATCTCCGCGTTCTGCAACGCGGGCTTTGACGTGCTTGCGGATACAGACGTAGGCGGGAGCCTCTGCCGCTACGCGACAGACCCGGTCGTGAATTTCACCATCATGGCGCTCATCATCATCGGCGGCCTTGGCTTCGCCGTCTGGGGCGACATCCGGCACAACCGCCGCTTTTCCCGCATGAGCGTCTATACGAGACTGGTCATTCTCATCACAACAGTCCTGATCTTCGGCGGCGCGGGAATTTTCGCCGCGCTGGAATGGAACAATCCCGGCACGCTTGGCGGCCTGACCCCGTCGCAGAAGCTGATGGCGGCGCTGTTCCAGTCGGTCACGCTCCGCACGGCGGGCTTTGCGACCTTCGACCAGAACGCGCTGTCAGACATATCAAAGGCTGTGGCAGATTTTCTGATGCTTGTCGGCGGCTCGTCCGGCTCGACGGCGGGCGGCGTGAAGACCGTGACGGTCGGCGTGATTCTGCTTGCCGCGTGGTCGACCGCGCGCGGCAGGACAAGCGTGCAGATCATGAAGCGCCGGATCCCGCAGCAGGCCGTTGCGAACGCGTCCGCGCTGTTCATTCTGGTGCTGCTGCTGTCCGGCCTCGGCGCGGCGTTTTTGAGCATCGCGGATCATGTCAGTCTGGAAAACGCGCTGTATGAGACGATTTCTGCGCTGTGCACCGTCGGTCTGACGACCGGCATCACGAGTTCACTGTGCGCCGCATCGCAGATCGTTCTGATCATTTTTATGTTCTTCGGACGGCTTGGGATCATGACCATCAGCGTCGGCTTCATGGCCGCCGACCGCGCCGAAGAGCGTGTCAGCTACGCGGAAACAAAAATCATGATTGGGTGAGCGGATAAGGCGGCAGAACATACCGATTTTACGGTAATCTTCGGCAAATTCGCAGCTTCCCAACGGGCCGACAGAGTCGTCGGCCCCTACAACGACCCTCGCTAACCCCTGTATGGGCGGACGACTCTGTCCTCCCGCAGAATATACCGATTTTACGGTAATCTTCGGCAAATTCGCAGCTTCCCAATGGGCCGATGTGTGCATCGGCCCCTACACTCCAATGGGTGAGTGCATCCGATTTTTTTGAAATTCCACCTGAACGACCGGCGGTTATACGCAGACAAAGGGAGTAAAACCATGAAAAAAACATATATTGTAATTGGACTTGGACGCTTCGGCTGTGCGGTCGCACAGCGGCTGTATGAGCTTGGGAGCGAGGTGCTGGCGATTGATCTTCGGCCTGAGCTTGTGCAGCGGATGGAGAGCAAAGTCACCTGCGCCGCCGTGTGCGACGTGCGGGATGAGGACGCACTGCGCACGCTCGGCGTGCGCAATTACGACTGCGCTGTCATCGCCATCGGCGGCGATTTGGCTACGAGCGTCGTTGCGACGCTGAACCTCAAGGAGCTGGGCGTGCAGAGCGTCGTGTGCAAGGCCACCGACGAAACACAGCGCCGGGCGCTGGAAAAGATCGGGGCAGATCATGTCGTCGTGCCGGAACGTGAATCCGGCATCAAGCTGGCGCAGTCTTTGACCTCGTCGAGCATTCTGGACTTTATCGAGCTTTCGCCGGACTGCGGCATTGCCGAACTGCAGACGCCGAGCGAATGGTGCGGCAAGAGCATCCGGGAGCTGGATATCCGCGCAAAATACGGCGTGAACGTCATCGCCGTGCGGGAAAACGGAAAGGTACACGTCACGCTGGACGCGAACCGCCCGCTGAACGAGCATATCACGCTTGTCCTGCTCGGCGAGAACGACCGGCTCGCGAGGGTGAAGCCGTGATGGAGGAAACAATCACAAGCCGCCGGAACCCGCTTCTGGCGCACACGAAAAAGCTGCTCACCTCGCGCGCCTACCGCGAAAAATCCGGCGAATTCGCCGCTGACGGCGTGAAGCTGCTGGCGGAGGCCGCGCGTTGGTACCCGGGGCTGCATACTGTGATTGCGGAGGAACACGTAGAATTATGTAAACTATCAGATACCGTGCGCGTTGTCCGTGTACCCAGGGATGTGATGCAGTCCGTCTCTCTGATGGACGCGCCGCAGGGCGCGATCTTCCTCTGCCGCCTGCCGGAGCGGAAGCCCGGCACGATCCTGCCGGGGACGCTTCTGCTGGACGGCATTCAGGACCCCGGCAATCTCGGCACGATTCTCCGCACGGCGGACGCGCTGGAGGTTCCGGTCGTGCTGCTGGACGGCTGCGCCGACACGTATAACCCCAAGACGGTCCGCGCCTCCATGGGCGCGGTGTTCCGCACCCAGCCTGTCAGCATGACGAGGCAGCAGGCCATCGCCGCCTGCCGGGAAGCGCATATCCCGCTGCTGGCGACCGCCATGTCTGCCGACGCTGTTGATCTGCGGCAGGCAGATTTGTGCAATGCGGCGGTCGTGATCGGCAGCGAGGGACAGGGGATCTACCCGGAGCTGTTCGCAGCGGCAGAGCAGAAGATCATCATCCCCATGTCCCCGCGCTGTGAGTCTTTGAACGCAGCAGTCGCCGCGACGATCGTTCTGTGGCAGATGAAGCGGTGAGGCACCGATGATGCGCTCACGCGGCTTGCCGCAGGGGCGGACGACTCTGTCCGCCCGACAGAATGCACCATTTTTTCGTTAATTCACGGCACATTCGAAACATTTTCCGAGCAGACAGAGTGCTACACGGATTTACAGCTTCTCGCCGGGCGGAGCAAAGCCCCGCCCCAACTGCATACTATTTCTATTCGCAAACTATAAAAAATCCGAGAAAGACAGAGGGATTTTTATGCTGGAATACTGGTTGTGGCTGACCGGTCGCAGGGGCGTGGGACTGCGCGGGCTGCGTGCGCTGCTAGAGCAGTTCGGAACGCCCGAGGCGGTCTACTGCGCGGCAGAGCAGGATTACCCGCAGGCGCTGCGCCCGGAGGGGCGCGCTTCGCTTGCCGATAAGGAGCTTGCGCCTGCGCGGCAGATCCTGCAGCAGTGCTACCGGAAGAACATCCATGTTCTGACGTTTCAGGACGCCGCTTATCCGAACCGGCTCAAAAATCTTGACGATGCGCCGCTGGTATTGTATTATCAAGGCGTTTTCCCGGATTTTGACGCGGAACCGGTCATCGCCATGGTCGGCACGCGCAAGGCCTCCGCGTATGGGCTTCTTCAGGCGAAGCGCCTCGGCTATGAGCTTGGCCGCTACGGCGCAATTATTGTATCCGGCGGCGCTGCCGGAATTGACACCATGGCACTGCGCGGGGCCATATCCTCCGGAACAGCGCCGGTGGCTGTGTTTGCCTGCGGCGTGGATATCGACTATCCGGCAAACAACCGGAGTCTGTTTGAGGATCTTCGCACCCACGGCTGCGTCATCAGTGAGCTTCCGCCCGGAACGCCGCCGCTGGCGGAGCATTTTCCGCCCCGCAACCGCATTCTGAGCGGTCTTGCGCTCGGCTCCGTCGTCGTGGAAGCGCCCAGAAAGAGCGGCGCGCTCATCACCGCCCGCCACGCGCTCGAACAGGGCCGGGATGTGTTCACGCTGCCCGGAAATCTCGGAAATCCGACCTGCGAGGGCAATATTCAGCTGCTCAAGGAGGGCGCGATCCTGATCTCCGAGGGCTGGGACGTTTTACAGGAATATACCTATCTCTACCCGGATCTGCCCCTGCGCCAGAGGCCGTTCGGCCCCATGACGCTCGGCCCGCAGGAGACGAAGGACAACCTTGTTGTGGCGGAAACTTCGTCCAACCCGGAAAAAACTGACACAAAAGCCGTTGACAAGCAGGAAAACAGGGCTTATATTGACGTACAGGAAATTTTGCCGCGCGTATCTGCCGACGAAGCCGCCGTTCTGCGGCAGCTGGAGGGCGGAAAGCAGCCGGTCGACCGGATGATCGACGAAACGCAGCTGCCTGCCGGGCGCGTACTGTCCGCGCTGACGCTGCTGGAGGTCAAGGGCTTTGTCAAGCGGCTGCCGGCCCGGTATTATGAGCTGGCGAAAAAATAACATGGAGGCGTCTATGCCGAACGCAAAACAGAATCTGGTCATCGTGGAGTCTCCCTCGAAGGCCAAAACCATCGGAAAATATCTTGGCCCCGACTATCAGGTCAAGGCCAGCATGGGCCATCTGCGCGATCTGCCGAAGAGCACGCTGAGCGTCGATATCGAGCACGATTTTGAGCCGGAGTACCAGCCGCTCAAGGGAAAGGAAGACATCATCGCAGACCTGCGCAAGGCCGCGAAGGGCTCCGGCCGCATCTATCTCGCGACTGACCCGGACCGCGAGGGCGAAGCCATCTCGTGGCATTTGAAATATCTGCTGAACATTCCGGATAACGAGACATACCGCGTGACCTTCAACGAGATCACACGCAACGTCGTGCAGGAATCCATCCAGCACCCGCGTCCCATCGACCAGAATCTCGTCGACGCGCAGCAGGCGCGCCGCGTGCTCGACCGCATTGTCGGCTATCAGCTCAGCCCCCTGCTCTGGAAAAAGATCCGCAAGGGCCTGTCCGCCGGACGCGTGCAGTCTGTCGCGACCCGTCTGGTCGTCGACCGCGAGAACGAGATCCGGGCCTTTGTCCCGCAGGAATACTGGACGCTGGATGTAAATCTGAACCGCGCCGGCAAGCCCGGCAGCTTCACCGCGCACTACTACGGCGACCCGCAGAAGCGCGAGCTGACGAGTGAGCAGGATGTGCAGTCCGTTCTGGACGCGCTGGAGGGCCAGCCGTTTTCCGTGACCGGCGTGAAGAAATCGGAGAAAAAGCGCACCCCCGCGCCGCCCTTTATCACCTCGACGCTCCAGCAGGAGGCGTCGCGCAAGCTCAACATGACCCCGCGCCGCACGATGATGATCGCACAGCAGCTTTACGAGGGCGTGGAGATCTCCGGTGAGGGCTCTGTCGGCTTGATCACTTACATGCGTACCGACTCGCTGCGCATTTCCGAAGAGGCGCTGGCCGCCGCGGGCGACGCAATCCGCAGCCGCTACGGCGCGGCCTATTACGCCGAACCCCGCCGCTATAAGCCGAAATCCGGTGCACAGGACGCGCACGAGGCCATCCGCCCGTCAAATGTCGCGCTCTATCCCGAGGCGGTTGAGCATGATCTGACCAAGGAGCAGTACCGGCTCTATAAGCTCATCTGGAGCCGCTTCATCGCGTCGCAGATGACCAATGCGCTGTACGACGTGACAGCGATCGAGGCCGCCTGCGGCAGCCATGTCTTCCGCGCGACCCACCAGAGCATGAAATTCTCCGGCTTTACCGCCATTTATGAGGAAGGCCGCGACGACGAGCAGGAAAAGCTCGATTCCCCGCTGCCCGACCTTGCCCCCGGCGAGGCGCTCACGGCCTCCGGCTTTGACAAGCAGCAGCACTTCACCCAGCCGCCCGCACGCTATACGGAGGCGTCTTTAGTGCGCGCGATGGAGGAAAAGGGCGTCGGCCGTCCGTCGACCTACGCGGCGATCATCGCCACGATCCAGGATCGCGAATACGTCATCAAGACCGACAAAAAACTCTCGCCGACGAAGCTCGGCGAGGTGGTCAACGGGCTGATGATGGACCGCTTCCCCAATATCATCAGCGTCGAATTCACCGCCGACATGGAAAAGCAGCACGACCAGG
>HF990546.1:0-14507 GCA_000432135.1 Firmicutes bacterium CAG:124 | reverse complement strand
GGAGTTCTACACCGGCTTCCATCAGGAAATGGTCGATGCGGAGGAGGCGCTGAAGGACACCCGCCTCAAGGTGCCGGATGAGGTCTCGGATGAAAAATGCGAGATCTGCGGCCGGAACCTTGTCGTGAAAACGAGCCGCTTCGGCAAATTCCTCGCCTGCCCCGGCTACCCGGAGTGCAAGTTTACAAAGCCGATTACGGAAAAAATGCCGGGCCGCTGTCCGAAGTGCGGCAGCGCGATTTTAAAGCGCAAGAGCAAGCGCGGCTACGCCTATTACGCGTGTGAGCGCGGCGCGGCCTGCGGCTTTATGACGTGGGACGTGCCGACGGATCAGGATTGCCCGGTCTGCGGCCAGACGATGTTCAAGCGCTCCGGCAAGGGCGCAATGAAGCCGTTCTGCGCGAATCCCGAGTGCTCGAACTTCCTGCCGGAGGACAAGCGCGGCTACCGCCGCAAGTCCACAGCCTCCGGCGAGGCCGCGACTGCGGAATCCAACGCCGAGGCTGCGGCCGAAGCCGCGCAGAAGCAGGCAGAGGAAAAGAAAGCCGCAAAGAAAGCGGCAGCGAAAAAGCCCACCGAAAAGGCGGCTGCAAAGAAGCCTGCCGCGAAGAAGGCAGCGGCAAAAAAGCCCGCGGCCAAGAAGCCGGCTGCGAAAAAGGCCGCCAAAAAGACCGAGCCGGAAGACGATCTTCCGTTCTGATACAGAGATAGAAAGGACGCCCCAATATGCTGGAAGTGAAAGTGATCGGCGCGGGTCTTGCGGGCTGCGAGGCCGCGTGGCAGCTGGCCGAGCGCGGCATTCATGTGACGCTGACCGAGATGAAGCCGCAGAAAATGACGCCCGCACACCACTGCGCGGACTTTGCGGAGCTTGTCTGCTCCAACTCCCTGCGCGGCGACCGGCTGGAAAACGCCGTCGGCCTTTTGAAAGAAGAGCTGCGGCGGCTGCACAGCTTGATCCTGACCTGCGCGGAGGCAAACCGCGTCGAGGCAGGCGGCGCATTGGCCGTCGACCGCTACGGCTTTTCCGGCATGGTGACGGAAAAAATCAAGTCGCACCCCAACATCACCGTCGTGGAGGCGGAGGAAACCGAGGTCCCGGCAGGCCCGGTCATCATTGCGACCGGTCCCCTGACCTCCGACGCGATGAGCGCTGCGATCCAGCGCTATTTCGGCGGGCAGGAGTATATGAGCTTCTTTGACGCCGCCGCGCCGCTCGTGACCTTTTCCTCCATCGATATGGACAAGGCATGGTTCGCATCCCGGTACGACCGTGGAGATGCGGATTATGTCAACTGTGCGATGGAGAAGGACGAATATCTTGCCTTTGTCGACGCGCTCAAATCGGCGGAGGAAGCGCCGGTGCACGGCTTTGAGGATCAGCATGTGTTCGAGGGCTGCATGCCCGTCGAGGTCATGGCCCGCCGCGGCGTCGATACCCTGCGCTACGGCCCCCTGAAGCCCGTTGGCCTCAAAGATCCGAAAACGGGCCGTGAGCCCTATGCCGTTGTGCAGCTGCGCAAGGACAACGCCGCAGGCTCCGTCTATAACATCGTCGGTTTCCAGACCCATCTGAAATTCGCGGAGCAGAAGCGCGTGTTTTCCATGATTCCCGCGCTGCACGACGCGGAATTCGTCCGCTACGGCGTGATGCACCGCAACACCTTCCTCGATTCCCCTCGCCTGCTTGACCGGTACTATGCCGATAGGCAGAACCCGCTGGTCGCGTTTGCAGGTCAGATGACGGGCGTGGAGGGCTATGTCGAATCGACGGCCTCCGGTTATCTTGCGGGTGTCAGCATGGCGGCAAAGCTCAAGGGCGAGCCGCTTCCCGATTTCCCGCGCGAAACAGCCATCGGCGCGCTGGCGGCGTACATTTCGGATACGAGCGTCGGCTCGTTCCAGCCGATGAACGTGAATTTCGGCATTCTGACGCCGCTTGACCGCCGCGTCAAGGGAAAGGCCAATAAAAATCTCGCCATCGCGCAGCGGTCGCTTGCGCTTATCGATCAAATGACAGGGCAGGAGGAAGCAACATGAGAATTCTGGTAGACGCCATGGGCGGCGACAACGCCCCTGACCAGATCGCGCTGGGCGCGATCCAGGCGGCAAAGGACTTCGGCTGCGAGGTCGTGCTGGTCGGACGCGGCGAGGCGATCCTGCGTGCGCTGAAGGATCAGGGCATCGAAACGCTTCCCAAGGGCGTGGAGATCGCAAACGCGGACGACGTCGTGGATATGCACGACGATCCGGCGACGGTCGTAAAAAAGAAAAAGGATTCCAGCATGGTCGTGGGCCTGAATATGCTGAAGGAGGGCGGCGGAGACGCGTTCGTCTCCGCAGGCTCGACCGGCGCGCTGCTCTCCGCCGCGACGCTGACCGTCCGGCGCGTCAAGGGCATCCGCCGCGCCGCCATGGCTCCGCAGATCCCGACGAAGACCGGCCGGGAGGCCGTGCTCATTGACTGCGGCGCGACGGCCGACTGCACGCCGGAATTTCTGCTGCAATTTGCGTTCATGGGCTCGTATTACGCCGAAAAGGTGCTGGGTATCGAAAACCCGCGCGTCGCGCTTTTGAACATCGGTGCAGAGGATTCCAAGGGCGGCGAGCTGCAAAAGGCCGTCTATCCGCTCCTGAAGCAGGCAGGCGAGGCCGGGGCGATCAACTTTACCGGCAACATTGAGGCGCGCGATGTGCCGCTGGGCGGCGCGGACGTGGTCGTGGCCGACGGCTTCTCGGGCAATATCCTGCTCAAGGGCATTGAGGGCACGGCGCTGTTCATGGCCTCCATGATGAAGGATATGTTCAAGAAAAACGTACTGACCAAGCTGGCGGCGCTTTTGTGCATGGACGGCGTGAAGGCGTTCAAGAAAAAGATGGACTACCGCGAGACGGGCGGCACGGCCCTCATCGGCCTGAGCAAGCCCGTGATCAAGGCGCACGGCTCATCCGACGCGCTGGCCATCCGCAACGCCATCCGGCAGGCCATCGGCGCTGTCGAGGCAGATGTGGCCGCGACGCTGGCCGCAAATATGGACCATATGGTCATACCAAAGGAGTATCAACATGCTGAGTGAACTGGAAGCCGGGCTGGGCTACACGTTCCGGGACAAGAGCATTCTCGAAAACGCGCTGACACACAGCTCCTATGCCAATGAAAACCGCGAGCGCGGTCTGCGCGACAACGAACGGCTGGAATTTTTAGGCGACTCGATTCTGGGCTTCGTCGTGGCGGATTATCTGTACCGGAGCTTTCCGGACAGGCCGGAGGGCGAGCTGACGCGCATCCGCGCCGATCTTGTCTGTGAGAAAAATCTGGCCCGCGCGGCGGGCACGATCAGCCTCGGCAGCTTCCTGCTGCTCGGCCACGGCGAGGAACACGGCGGCGGCCGCAAGCGCGATTCCATCGTCTCCGACGCCATGGAGTCCGTGATCGCGGCCAGCTACATGGACGGCGGCTTCTCCGCCGCCAAGGAGATCATCGACCGCCTGATCCTCTGCGACGTTCCGGCAGGCAAGCCGCATAATTTCGACTATAAGACCGCGCTGCAGGAGCTGGTGCAGCGAAAAAAGGATCAGGTGCTCTGCTATGAGCTGATCGGCGAATCCGGCCCGGATCACGACAAGAAATTCGAGGTCGAGGTCCTGCTCAACGGCAAGCCCTGCGGCAAGGGCAGCGGCAGCAGCAAAAAGCGCGCCGAGCAGGCCGCCGCCGCAGCCGCCATCGACGCGCTGTTCCCCGGCGAGCTGTGACAGGATAAAACAAAAAGGGGCTGCTTCCGAGCAGCCCCTTTTTATGCGCCGATTTTCTTTTTCAGCTCCGCGATCTGTTCACTGTGCATACGGATAAGCGACTTCAGGAAAGAAACCTCGTCTTCCAGCTCTTCTACACGGTTCTTAGGTGCAAGCGTTTCCAGAAGAACCTGCTGCCCTTCTGCAAGCTTATTGAGCTTTGGGCCGATGTCACTTTCCACAATGACCTTGAACATATGGGCAATTTCCTGATAATCCCGGTCTTCGAGCATAGTCGTCACACCCCATTTCTGTACTGACTTTCATTATAACGGACTGAAACAGTATGTCAAGCCTTCACACGATCTCGATCTGGCACATTTTCATCGCATTCAGCGCCGTTTCATGGCTTTCCGGGGTCACGCCTGCGCAGCAGTCCGCACGGACGAAAAGCGGAACCTCCGGCAGCGCGCCCTTTGTCATCATCGCGTTCGTAATGACGCAGATGTCGGTGCAGAGGCCGATGAACTCAACGCTCTCCAGCTCCGGAAGACCCTTGAGATAGTCGATCAGGGCCGGGGAGCCGAAGCCGGGCTTGTCAAAGACCGGCGCGTCCGGAACCGGCAGCGCCGCGTCGATCTGCCAGCCCGCCGTTCCCTCCATGCAGTGCGGGACCGGAAGCTTCCGGCCCTCCTGCGTGGACAGGTAATCCGCATGGTGCGTATCGCGCGTGAAGACGACCGTTTCCCCGTCCTCCCGCGCTCTTTTCAGCCGCGCCGCGACCTTCGGCACGATCGAAACGGCCTCCTTCGTCCCCAGCGCGCCGTCAATAAAATCCTTCTGCATATCGATAATGGCGAGAACCTTCATAAACCAAGCCTCCTATTCCAGTTCAGTATAGCACATACAGCCAGAATTTGCACAGAAATTTCTTGACAGATTCAGGAGTCCGCGCTATACTTGTGATACTTAAAAATTTTTAATTAAAATTTTTTATGCAATGAAAGGAGCCGCCATGCTGCTTCAGACCATCGAGGCGCTGTTCCGCAAATACCGCCTGTTCTGCTATCGGAAGCTGTTTGCCGCCGTGCGGGAAAAGCCAGGCAGTCTCAGCGCGACGGAAGCCTTTTCCGCGGATATCATTCATCTGCTCGGAAGCCCGACGATCTCCCAGTTTGCCGAAACCATCGGCATTTCCCAGCCGAACGCGACCTATAAGGTCAATCAGCTTGCTGCGAAGGGCTACCTTCATAAGACAGTACAGGCGCACGACCGGCGCGAGATCGTGCTGACGACCTCGGAGAAGTTTTCCGGTTATTTTGATGAAAATGAAGAAGAAATGCAGAAAAAGGTCGCTGCGCTCTCCGCGCAGTTCACGCCCGAGGAGCTTTGCAGCGCAGAACGCGTGCTGCTGGCGCTCGGTACGCTTCTGTAACGAAGGAGGACACTATGGATATTTTCGAAAAATGCAATCAGCGCTATATTCAGGATGAGGTCCGGGATCTGGGCATCTATCCCTATTTCCACGCGCTCGAATCCCGGCAGGATACCGAGGTCATTATGGAGGGCAAGCGCCGCATCATGCTCGGCTCCAACAACTATCTCGGCCTGACGACGAACGAAGCAGTCATCAAAGCCGGTATGCACGCCTATGAGACGCTCGGCTCCGGCTGCTCCGGCTCCCGTTTCCTGAACGGCACGCTCAAGCTGCATCTGGAGCTGGAGGACGAGCTGGCAAAATTTCTGCGCAAGGACGCCGTCGTGACCTTCTCGACGGGCTTCCAGTCCAATCTCGGCATCATCAGCGCCATTGTCGGCCTGCATGACTATGTCATCATGGACCGTGAGAACCATGCCAGCCTCTATGACGGCTGCAAGCTGTCCTACGGCAAGATGCTGCGCTACCAGCACAACGATATGACAGACCTTGAAAAGAAGCTCCAGAAGGTGCCGGAGACGGCGGGCTGCCTGATTGTGACTGACGGCGTGTTCTCCATGGGCGGCGACATTGCCAACCTGCCCGAGATCTGCGCGCTGGCGCAGAAATACGGCGCACGCGTCATGGTCGACGACGCGCACGGCCTCGGCGTCATCGGCGAGGGCGGCCGCGGCACGGCAAGCTATTACGGGCTCGAGGATCAGGTCGATATCTACATGGGCACGTTCTCCAAGTCGCTTGCTTCCCTCGGCGGCTATATGGCCTCCAGCAGCCGCGTAGCCGACTTCGTGCGCCACAGCTCCCGCCCGTTCATCTTCTCCGCGTCCATCCCGCCCGCGAACGCTGCTGCGGCTCTGGAAGCACTGCGTCAGCTGGAAGCGCACCCGGAGCTGGTGACGAAGCTGCAGGAAAATGCGCTTTATATGCGCGGTCTTCTGAACGAGCGGAACATCAAAATGCGCCCGTCCAACGGCGATTGCATTCCCATCATCCCGATCTATACCTACGAGCCGGTCCCGACGCTCACCATCGCAAAGGAGCTGTATGAGCGCGGGGTCTACGTCAATTCCTCTCTGCCGCCCGCGGCGGCTCCGCATGAGTGCCTGCTGCGCACGAGCCTGATGGCCACGCACACCCATGCGCTGATCGACGAGGCTGTGGGCGTGATCGCCGATGTTTTAAGGGGGTATGACCTGTGACGCCTGTAAAAAAGGTATGCGTCATCACCGGCGGCACGTCCGGCATCGGCCTGTGCACGGCGCAGGCGATGCTTGAAAAGGGCTACACGGTCTATGAGCTGTCCAGACGAGCCGAGGGCGCGCCCGGCATGAAGCACATCATGGCCGACGTCACAAAGGAAGAGACGCTGGCCGCAGCCGTGCAGGAAATTTTAAAGCAGGAAGACCACATTGACGTGCTCATCAACAACGCGGGCTTCGGCATTTCCGGCGCGGTCGAATTCACGAAGACGGAGGATGCGCAGCACCAGTTGGACGTGAACTTCTTCGGTATGGTGCGCATGAACCGGCAGGTGCTGCCGGTGATGCGCAGGCAGTGCCATGGCCGCATCGTGAACCTGAGCTCCGTCGCAGGCGCGATCCCCATCCCGTTCCAGACCTATTATTCGGCCAGCAAGGCCGCCATCAACTCCTATACCATGGCGCTTGCGAACGAGGTCAAGCCCTTCGGCATTCAGGTCTGCTGTGTCCAGCCGGGCGATATCCGCACGGGCTTCACCGCCGCGCGGGAAAAGAACCCGGAGGGGGACGACGTCTACGGCGGGCGCATCGCGCGCTCTGTCGCGGGCATGGAGCGCGACGAGCAGAACGGCATGGCCCCGGAAAAGGCGGGCGCATTTATTGCGCACGTCGCGGACAAGAAGAGAGTCCGGGCCATCAATACCATCGGACTGAAGAGCGTCCGGCCCATCAATACCATCGGCCTGCAATACAAATTCTTCTGCTTCCTCGTCAAAATCCTCCCGGCCAAAACGCTGAACTGGCTGGTCGGACTGATCTACGCAAAATAAAGACCAAATACATCAAAAAGCGCTTCGGGACACGAAAAAATGCCCGAAGCGTTTTTGATTTTGCAAAAATCTCCGGCAGGAGGCCCTGCCGGAGAGAAGCTTCAGAAGCTGATCACGCCCAGATGCTCAAGCAAAATCTTCAGGCCGATCAGGATCAGGATGATGCCGCCTGCCAGCTCTGCCTTCGCCTTGTAGCGCAGGCCGAAGAGGTTGCCGACCCGAAGACCGGCAGCGGAGCAGAGAAACGTGGTGATGCCGATCAGACAGACGGCCAGCGGCACATTGACGTCCGGCAGCAGCGCAAACGTGATGCCGACAGCCAGCGCGTCGATGCTCGTGGCCAGCGCCATCAGCAGCATTGTTTTGAACGCAAACGAGGCGCTTGTTTCAGATTCCTCCCTGGAGAAGCTCTCCTTGATCATGTTCGCGCCGATAGCGGCCAGCAGCACGAACGCGACCCAGTGGTCAAAGGCTGTGATGTACTGCTCGAACGTCGAGCCAAGAAAATAGCCGATGGTCGGCATCAGCGCCTGAAAGCCGCCGAACCATGCGCCGACGATCAAATAGTGCTTGAATTGCAGCTTTTTCGTCGAAAGGCCCTTACAGATCGACACCGCAAACGCGTCCATCGACAGTCCGATGCCCAGCAGAAGAATTTCCAGGATGCTCATAATTCCAACACAGCCTTTTCAGTGAAAGTTTGTTAATATCTCATACTTACATGGGAAAGTCAAGAAAAAAGCGCGGTTTTCCGCGCTTTTTTCAGAAAATTCATGCGTGTTTCCGCTTTTTGCGGAACGCTCTGTGGTATACGATGAAATACAGTACCGCGCTGACCGGGATGGCGACAAACACGTCGAGGATCGAGTGCTGCTTGACGAGCACCGTCGACGCGCAGATCAGCAGCCCCAGCGGCAGCGCGACCCACTGCAAGTGCCGCCTGCAGAGCGGCTCCGAATCAAAGCAGGCCAGCGTCAGCGCCGCGCAGCCGATGACGTGCATACTGGGCAGCACGTTCGTGTTGGTGTCGGCGGTATAAATGCGCTGCACGAGCCAGATAAAGAAATCGTGCTGCGCGAATTCCGTCGGGCGCAGATCCTGTCCGTTCGGGAAGATCAGGCAGAACAGGATCGAGCCGCCGAAGCCAAGGCCAATATACACCATGAACCGCTTGAACGCGGGCACGTCGTACCACATGAGGTACAGCGTCATGGCAAACAGCAGCGGGTGCCACATACAGTAGGGAATGATAAAATACCGGCAGAATGGGATCTTGTCGTCGAGCGGCAGATAGGACACCCAGTAGTGGTCGGTTACAACGTGCTCGGCAATATAAAACAGAACGAAATAGACGATCCAGATCAGAAGATACCAGTGGTGGCGGCAATTTTCAACTGTCCCGATCTTCCACTGCCTGTTCGGACGACTGTGCATGGTCTGACTCCTTCTTAGTTTCCGTGATGGTGGGGATAAATGCTTTTGCGATGCGGCCCTTGCCGCGGTGCTTGATATAGAAATAGCCGAACACGCTGAACGTCAGCGCACCGATAAAGTTGACGAACAGATCCTCCATCGTGTCATACAGGCCGATATCGAGATAGCCGTTGAAGCCCAGATCCTGCCCGTTGACGGCGACAGCGGTGATGTTGTCAATCGTGATAGGGATATTCCTGTTCGTCGGGTCGAGCATGACGGAGGTGATCGAGCTTATGATCGTGTCCTTCTGCATGTCCATGTGGAACAGCCTGTCCATGCCGAATTCAAAAAACTCCCACAGAACGCCGATGGTCATTGAGAAGCAGAACGCAACGAGCGCCACATAAATGGGAGACAGCTGGAACTTGATCTTGTCGTTGCGGTTCAGGATATCAATGAGCGCGAAGCCAAATGCCGCGCACAAAAAGCCCGTCGTCGTGTGCAGAATGGAATCCCAGTTTGGAACATTGATGAAAAAGCAGCCCAGTTCGCCCAGAATTTCCGACGCGAAGATGAACACCAGAATGATGATCTCCAGCGTGCCCGGCAGCTCGATGCCGAAGTTTTTCTGCACAAACAGCGGCAGCAGGAACAAAAACAGCACCAACAGGCAGATCGCCGCGTTTTCATATTCGCCGCGCAGAATCGACGAGACGAGGATCGCCACGACGATCAGACGCAGAATGATATAGACGGTAAACACAGCAGGCTTCTTCTTCGCCTCCGCGACCAGCCGCAGCCGCTTCTGACGGTTCTTTTCCTTCATAGCCAAATACTCCATTCATTAGTAAAGAAAATAGTACCCGAAATCAAGCGAAAAAACAAGCGGAAGAATGTTAAAGATTTATGAAGATTAGCCCTTATCCAGAAATTCCGCTCTGGCGCAGCTCAAGATCCGCTCGGAAACCCCTTCGATCTGTTTGGCCATACCGCCGCCTCCATTTCATTCATAACATCGTTTCATAACTGTGTTATGAATTGCAGTTCAATGCCTCTAATTTGCCAAGCCCTCTTTTCAAAAGCTCCGGCAATTCGAACGTGCCTGCGCACTTGGCACAGCAAACGCGCCCCCTCCGCAGAGAAGGCGCTTTTATTTGCTTTATACGCTCTGTACGAACCGGAGGAAGGCCCGGCGGCCCTCCGGGGTGCATTTGTAGACGCCTGCGTCCTCCAGCACCTGCATGAAGACTGCGCCGACCTCCTGCCGCAGGATTTCCTCTGCGTTTTCCGGCGTGAACGCGTGCCGCGTCTTCAGCTCCTCCGCCCAGCCCGCGTGCTTCTGCAGCGTCTCGTCGGCGCGCAGGTCGCGGTTCTGCAAGATCGCGTCTGTCAAAAGCGCAAGCTCTCTGTCCAGCCGGGACGGCAGAACGGCGAGGCCCATGACCTCGATCAGGCCGATGTTCTCCTTCTTGATGTGGTGCAGCGCCTCGTGCGGATGGTACAGGCCCAGCGGATGCTCCGCCGTGGTGAGGTTATTGCGCAGGACGAGGTCAAGCTCAAACGCATCTTCCCGGCGGCGGGCGATGGGCGTGATGGTGTTGTGCGGAACGCCGTCCGTTTCGGCGAAGATCATGGCGGCTTCGTCCGTATAGCCGCGCCACGCGGCAAGGATTTTATCCGCCAGTGCACACAGCCGGTCAGGGTCTGAGCCGGTCAGGCGCAGCACGGACATGGGCCATTTGACGATCCCGGCGCGGATATCGTCAAAGCCCGCGAACGTGACCGGCAGCTCGACCGGCGCTTTTTCCATGGCGAAGGTATAGTGTCCGCCCTGAAAATGGTCGTGGCTCAGGATCGAGCCGCCGACGATGGGCAGATCGGCGTTGGAGCCGAGGAAATAGTGCGGGAACTGCTTCGTAAAATCCAGCAGCCGACGGAACGTCGCGCCGGAGATGCGCATGGGCGTATGCGCCGCGTTCAGGACGATGCAGTGCTCGTTGTAATAGACATACGGAGAGTATTGCAGGTACCAGTCGCCGCCGTCCAGCTGCAGCGGAATGATGCGGTGGTTCTGCCGGGCCGGGTGGTTCATGCGGCCCGCGTAGCCTTCGTTTTCCGCGCACAGGGCGCATTTGGGGTAGCCGGACTGCGGCGCGTTTTTGGCAGCAGCGATGGCGCGCGGGTCCTTTTCGGGCTTGGACAGGTTGATGGTGATGTCAAGCGTTCCGTATTCGCAGGTATACGTCCACTTCTTATCCTTCGCGATGCGGTCGCGGCGGATATAGTTGGTATCCTGGCTGAAGCGGTAGAACCAGTCGGTCGCTTCGCGCGGGGAGACTTCATAGAGCGTGCGGAAGCTGGTGCGGACCTCATGCGGTCGGGGCGTGAGAACGCCCATGAGCTTCGTGTCGAACAGATCGCGCGCGGTCTGATTGTCCGGGCACACGCCGCGCGAAACGGCGTCGTCCGTCAAAGTCTGCAAAAGCTCGGCAAGCGGCGCCTCCGCAGGCGCGGCAGCCTCGTCAAAGGAATCAAGCGCAAGCGCTTCCAGCAGCGCGTTGCGGCAGCAGACCACATCGTCCGTCTGGATCAGCCCCGTGCGCACGGCGTATTGGCAGAGCGCGGAAAGATAGGAATCAAGCATGGCAGTACCTCTTTTTTGGTTTGCTTCATTATACATGGGAACCGGCGTGTATGCAAGGGCTGCATACACGCTGCTTTTTATTCCCCGCCATATGCCCGCAGGCGGGATTTGAGCAGGCCGATGGCATAATACATCGTCTCATAGCGCAGATACTGATCCGCGTTCGCGTCCCACAGGACGCGCAGGCGGGGCGCAAATTCGTCGTCGCCGTGCCAGAACTGGACGGCAATGCGAAGCTCCTCGAAAAACGGCAGCGAAAAGCTCACATCCGCGCCCGCCATCGGCGTGCCGCCGAGGCGCAGGCAGGCGCGCTCCAGCAGCTCCGGCCGCCGGTCGTACAGCAGCTCCAGCGCGTCCGCGCGATTCGGCTCCATCAGACCCCGGTGGACCTGTCCGCCGAAATCCAGCGTCGTTTTCCACGCCCCTGCCGCTCTGCGGCCCGGCTTCGCGTCGCAGAGCAGGTCGAAGATCGTGAGCGTCTCGTCAAACCCGTCCGCCGGGAGCCACGCGCCGGAGTCCCGGCGCGCGATATATCCGTCTGCACGGCTGACGCGGTAGTCCTCACTGAGCAGGCGCAGATATAAAAAATCCCCGTCCGTCCGCAATCCGTGCGCGCGGGCGACCGCGTCCAGATCGTGCGCGCAGAACAGCTTCCGCGCCTGTCCGGCCTGGATCTCGTAGTTGTTTTTCCGCTCCATGCGCGCCTCAGCCCTCCCGCAGCGCACGGTAGAGCGCGTCCATACTGTCACAGATGGTTTCGGCTCCCGCGTTGACGAGCACATCCCGGTCGCGGAAGCCCCAGCTGACTGAAATGCAGGGCAGGCCCGCGTTCCGGGCCGTGGCCACGTCGACCTCGGAATCGCCGATGTAGACGGCGCGCAGCGCCTCGGCTCCCAGCTGCCGGACGACCTCGAACACGGCGTCCGGGCAGGGCTTTTTTCGCACGCCGTCCTTCGCGCCCGCGCTTGCGGCCAGAAGTCCCGGGAAATATTGCGCGGAGAGCGTTTTCACGGCATAATCCGGCTTGTTGGACACGACGGCGGACACGACGCCGTCCGCCTGCAGCTGCCGCAGCAGCTCCGAAATGCCGGGATAGGGCGTTGTAAAATCCGCGCAGTGGACGGCGTAATAGGGATTGAACGCCTCGAAGACCGCTTCGATCTGCGCCTCGTCCGTGCCTGCGGGGACGGCGCGCTCGATCAGCTTCCGGATGCCGTTGCCGACAAACGCGCGCACCTCCGGAAGCGTTCTGGGCGCAAAGCCCTGCGTGGAAAGCGCATAATTCAGTCCCTGCCGCAGATCGGCCAGCGTGTCGAGCAGCGTCCCGTCCAGGTCAAAAATTGCAAGCTGATACATGGTCTGATCCTCGCTTTATCTGTATTCGATGCGATTATAAAAGTTGCGGCCTCCGCTTGTCAATGCTATAATACAGCTATTCTGACGAAAAGGGACGAAAAAACATGGAAATTCATCAGATCACCGATTTTAACGCGCCGGAGCTGGATGTTTACGCGCGGCTGACGGAAAACCAGCTGGTGAACCGCGCCGACCCGGAAAACGCGCTGTTCGTGGCCGAAAGCCCGCTGGTCATCGGCCGGGCGCTGGACGCGGGCTGCGCGCCGGTGTCGTTTCTGATGGAGCAGAAGCATATTGAGGGCAAGGGCGCGGCGCTGCTGGCGCGGTGCCCGGACGTGCCGGTCTACGCGGCGGAGCTGGACGTTCTGACGCAGCTGACGGGCTTTCATCTCACGCGCGGGATGCTCTGTGCGATGCGCAGGCCGAAGCTGCGCGACCCGGCAGTGCTGCTGCAGGACGCGTCGCGCGTGGCGGTGCTGGAAAACGTGATGAACCCCACGAACCTCGGCGCGATCTTCCGCTCTGCGGCAGCGCTTGGCATGGACGCGGTGCTGCTGACGAGCGCGGGCAGCGACCCATTATACCGGCGCGCGGTGCGCGTGAGCATGGGCACGGTTTTTCAGGTGCCGTGGGCCTATCTGCCGGAGGGCTGGACAGAGCTTCTGCACACGCTCGGCTTCCGCACGGCGGCCATGGCGCTGCGGGACGATTCCGTCCGGCTGGACGATCCGCGCCTCGCAGCCGAGCGGAAGCTCGCCGTCGTGATGGGCACGGAGGGCGACGGGCTTGCAGACGCGACGATCGCCGCCTGCGACTATACTGTCCGCATCCCCATGCACCACGGCGTCGACTCGCTGAACGTCGCCGCAGCCAGTGCCGTGGCTTTCTATCAGTTGGGAAAACCCGCGGAATAACGCCGTTGACAAACATAAACAGCCATGGTACCCTGAGATTACAAACAGAACCAAAGGAGGCGGTACGCATGGAAAAGAAGCTTGATCTGGAAGACACGGTGCGGGCCGTGACGGAGCAGCCCTGGGCGCGCATCCGTGCGTTCATGAAGCCGGTAATACCGGCGCTTGCCGCGGTGCTGATCGCCGCGCTTGCGGCGGGGTGTACCATGATGGACAGCGTTCCGCAGGAAACGCCTGCCTCGGAGGTCGAACCGCCGGAGGCGCTTATCGCGGCGCGGGTCGAAGACGCGGAACCAGCGGACGAACAGCTGAAGACGCCCGTGGAGCAAGCGGGCGCATCGGTTCTTTCGGACAGCGAGCAAGCCGCGTTCTGCGCCTATCTGCTGGACAAGTTTGATGAGCTGGAGGTGCGCGGCGCATTCGACGCAGAATCGCGCTGGACAGCCGAGCGGCTGAGCGATACGGTGGCATGCATGACCATCTATCGTCCCGACGCGCAGGATGAGGTCTTGGACGAGCTGATCTGTCACGGGGAAACGGGGCTTGTGAGCGACACGCGGTTCCGCTGCTATCAGGCATCTGTCGGAGACGACGCGCCGGAGGATGTCAGAACATACACGTACAATGTGCTGCTCAGCAGCGTCTATCAGAAGATCCCCTTCGAGTGCTTTGCGAACTATCTGGACGGGCATTACCGCGAGCTTTCCCCGCTCGGGCTGTGGAGCTATGACACGGTCTGGTCGGTCTCCATGACAGAGCATGAGATGCGGCTGACGATCTCCGGGTTGCCGGACGGTGGAAGCGAGGCGTTTACGCTGGATCTGGACACGATGCTGGTGCGCTGAGCGGTCCGCAGCGGGCTTATGTCGGTAAAAGGAACAGGCACGGCCTTTTGGGGGCTGTGCCTGTTTTGTGCGTTATACTGAGAAATATTGGAGATCCGCTTGTAGGGGCCGATGCCGGTCACAGCCGTTCGCG
>HF990545.1 GCA_000432135.1 Firmicutes bacterium CAG:124 | reverse complement strand
TTCTGCCGGGCCGATGTGGGCATCGGCCCCTACAGTTAAATGGGCAGGTGCCTACGGATTCGCATTGGATTTCCGCTTCTCGCTGCTGCCTGCCGCAACCTCTCAGGCGCTGCGCGCCAGCTCCCCTTGAAAGGGGAGCCTCGGGGTGCCGCTTACTCTTGGAACGGGACAGTTCCGTCCGGGAGGGTGAAGACGTCTTCAAACGTCTCGTCTCCGGCGGCCAAAATCTCGAGTCCGGTCTGGATGGCGTCATAAATCGTTTCGCCGCCGGATTTGAGGATGCTTTCGGTCAGAAGGCCGTAGCTGAGGCTGATCCAACATTCGCGGCGGACAGTCCCCTCCTCCGAGGCGGCGAAGATCTGCTGGCCGGAATCATAGCGGTCGTCGGTGATGAATTCGCCGTCGGTGATGGAGGCGGGCGGCATGGCTCCGACCTGTTCATAGGTCGGGATACCGATCAGCTCGTCCATCGTCACGTCCTGGGAGGCCGCAAGCGTGCGTACCGTTTCATCCCCGGCGTACCAGACATAGAGCGTCTCGCCGTCGGTCAGGATATGCTTTTCCCCGCTGGCGGTCGTCAGGACAGCGCACACGCGCGTGTCCGCGACCCAAAGCTCGGCGGATGTCTCGGATACAGCGCCGTTCATCTGGCGGGTGATGGTATAGGTCTGATGGTAATACTGCGGGCGGCGCAGGCTGCGCACGATGCTCTGCACGTTTTCGCGCGTGACCTCAAGCAGCGCAGGCTCATTTTCGTCGGGCTGAAGCTCCGGCTGGGTGCTCTGCGCCGCGTCCGGCAGGACGATGGCGTCGCGCTTGTTCTGCTGCATATTGCCGACAAACAGCGCGCCGATCACGACGATCACAGCCAGCGTCGCAAGAATGAACATCAGCAGCGTCCGCCTGTTTTTCTGGTTCTGCTCCGTCGTCCGTCACCGTCCTTTCGTTTTGCGTTCAATCAGGCGTTAAAATCAGCGGGCTTTTCCGCTGCGCGGCCAAAGTGCCACAAAATCGCCTGCACGATACGTTCGCTCGCATGGCCGTCGCCGTAGGGGTTGACGGCCTTCGCCATACGCGCATACGCGGCGGGATCGTCCAGCAGCTCGCCTGCGAGCCGGACGATCTCGTCCTTTTCCACACCCGCGAGCTTTGCCGTTCCGGCGGCGATGGCCTCCGGGCGTTCTGTTTCGCGGCGCATGACGAGGACAGGCTTGCCGAGGGCAGGCGCTTCCTCCTGCAAGCCGCCGGAGTCAGTCATGACCATATAGCAGCGGGCAATGAGATTGTGCATTTCCTCCACGTCGACCGGATCGATGAGGTGAATGCGGTCGTGGCCGCCCAGAATCGGGAAAACGCATTCGCGCACGACGGGACTCAGGTGGACGGGATAGACGACCTCCACATCGGGGTGCGTCTGCACGATCTCCAGAATGGCGTGCATGATGGCCTCCATGGGCTTGCCGTAATTCTCCCGCCGGTGGCAGGTGACGGCGATGATCCGGTGGTTCCGGAAATCCAGCTCGTTCAGAAGCGCCGTCGGGAAGACGAAATCGGGCTTCACGGTGTACTGCATGGCGTCGATGGCCGTGTTGCCGGTGATGAAGATATCGCCCATGATGGCCTCACGGCGGAGATTATCCGCGTTGGCCTTTGTCGGGGAAAAATGCAGATCGGCGATATCGCCGACGAGGGTGCGGTTCATCTCCTCCGGGAAGGGGGAGTATTTGTCCCAGGTACGCAGGCCGGCCTCGACGTGGCCGACCTTGACCTGATGGTAAAACGCGGCAAGCGCGCCTGCGAATGTCGTGGACGTATCGCCGTGGACGAGGACAAGATCGGGTTTGACGGTATCCAGAACGCTGTCCATGCCGAGAAGCGTCTTTGTGGTGATGGTGGAGAGCGTCTGGCGCTTTTCCATGATATGCAGGTCATAATCGCCCGTCAGCTGAAAAATCTCCATGACGGAGTCGAGCATTTCCCGGTGCTGGCCGGTCAGGCAGACGATGCTTTCGATCTGCTCGCTGGCCTGCAGCGCCTTGACAAGCGGCGCCATTTTGATGGCCTCCGGCCTTGTGCCGAAGACGGACATGACTTTCAGCTTATTCATGCGGTTCCTCCTGTTTTTCTTCCGGCTCGTCCTCCGACCGATCGTTCTTCGCGAAAATCAGCTTGAAGCCGATGGCGCTGACGATGAAGATCGCGGCAATGAGAATCAGCGCCTTGAGTTCGCCCGAGGACGTCAGCAGCACGGCGGCCAGCCCTAAAATGCCGGTCAGCATATAGGCGATGGCGACGGCCTGCTTCTGCGAGAAGCCCATGTCGATGAGGCGGTGGTGGAAATGGCCGCGGTCGGCCTTCATCGGGTTCTGGCCGTGGGCAATGCGGCGCAGGAAGGCAAAGCTGATATCAAAGATCGGGATGCCGAGGATGAGGAACGGCACGGCGAAGGAAATGATGGCGTACATCTTGAACAGGCCCGTGATGGAAAGCGTGGCAAGGATATAGCCGAGGAAGGTCGAGCCGGTGTCGCCCATGAAAATCTTTGCGGGGTTCATATTATACGGAATAAAGCCGAGGCACGCGCCGAAGAGCGCGCAGAGGATGACGGCGATGTTGACCTCCTTCACCATGAGCGCCACGACGATCAGGGATGCTGTCGAGATGGCGGACACGCCGACGGCGAGGCCGTCGAGGCCGTCGATGAAATTGACGGCGTTGGTGATGGCGACGATCCAGATGATCGTGACGGGGATGGACAGCCAGCCGAGATTGAGATAGGTCGCCTCGGAGAAGACGTTGGGGTTGGAGACGAACTGGATCGTGCAGCCGTGCCAGACGGCGACGCCCGCGGCGGCGATCTGGACAAACAGCTTCGGCAGCGCCTTGAGCGCCATGATATCGTCCAGAACGCCGAGAATAACGATCATGATGGAGCCGAGCAGAATGCCCTGCATCTGCCGGTCGATGTCCGCAAAGACGAGAACCGACAGTAAAAACGCCAGAAAGATCGCCAGACCGCCCATGCGGGGAATGGGGACCTTGTGCATGCGGCGGTTATCCTTGGGCACGTCGATCGCACCGACCTTGCAGGCCAGCGCCTTGACCATCGGCGTGGACGCGAACGACACAGCAGCAGCGACAAGCATCGCCAGCAGCATATAAACGACTTGTTTTGTTGTCATAATGATTGATTAACCTTGTTGGAGGCCGACGTTCTGCTCATGTAGGGGCCGATGCCCACATCGGCCCGGCAGAA
>HF990544.1 GCA_000432135.1 Firmicutes bacterium CAG:124 | reverse complement strand
GGGTGCGTTGGGAGTTTTCAGATACACCCTATAAGCGGCCCGGCGAAAGGCTCAGCCTGCGCGCCATGCTGTCGCTTGCGAAGGGGCTGCTCGGCTCCATGACCCCGAAAGCGCTTTTTCGCTTCGCCAAAATCATGGCAAAGGGCGAACCGGGGCTTGACAAGCGGTTCGACCGGGAGAAGAGGCCCTGTCTCTTCGTCGGCCAGCAGGGGTGGACGACTCTGTCCGCCCGCAGCAAATCAGCCCGGCATCCGCAACGCGGACGCCGGGCTGGCGCTTATTTTTCCTTATAGTAGAGCATACAATGGCAGTAGCCCTCAAAGTCGGGATCCTTGATCTGATTGCGGAACTCCTCGCACATACACTTGTTTTCCTCCGTGCGGGCAAGCCTGCACGGGCAGTAGCCGCCGGTGCGCTTGAGGCCCTCCTTGATGCGGGCGACGACCTCCTTGTCCTCGTTCAGCCGTACCTTCACAGCGCCTCCAGCTCCTTCTTGAGCGCGTCCTTCTCGCGGAAGCCGACCAGACGCTTCACGGCCTTGCCGCCCTTGACGCACAGCAGCGTCGGGATGGACTCGATCTGGAACTCCATGGCCAGATCGCGCTCGTCATCGACGTTGACCTTGCAGAATTTCACGCCGGGAACCTCCGGCTCCAGCGCTTCCATCACGGGCGCAAGCATCATGCACGGGCCGCACCAGCTTGCCCAGAAATCCACCACAACGGGCGTTTCGGCCTGCATGACCTCCTTTTCAAAATTATCCAGTGTTACGATCGTCATATTCGCGTGACCTCCCTGTTTTTCCTTAGAATCCCACGCCTTGCCCGGTTTATGCCTCCAGACAGTCGCAGATGGCCTGCGCAGCGGGGGTTTTGTGCATGGCGAGCAATGACTGGCGCATGATCAGGCGCTCCTCGTCGTGCTCCAGCAGCCGTTTGCAGAGCGCGGCAATGGCCTCCGGCGTGTCGGCCGTGGCCGCGCCGCCGTGCGAAACGAAGAATTCCAGATTCGGCGTCTCGCAGCCGCCGACCACATTGACCAGCACCATCGGCAGTCCCTTGACCATGGCCTCCGTCGTGCTGATGCCGCCGGGCTTTGTCAGAAACAGATCGGCGCTGTCCATCATGACGGAAACGTCGCTGATGTATCCGCAGATGTGGATGTTGGGCCTGTCTGCGAATTTTCTCCGCATACGCCGCAGAAGCTGACGGTTGCTGCTGCATGCCACAGTCACATCATACTCCGCCGGAAGCGAATTTGCAAGCAGCTGCGTGATTTCTTCCATCGGCCCGCAGCCCATGCTGCCGGTCATCATCAGAAGGTGCCGGTGCGACGGGTCAAGCCCGACGGCCTTTTTCGCCTCCTGCACCGGCAGGCAGGAATAAAGCTCCGCACGCACCGGAATGCCGAGCGGCGCGATCGTGTCCGGGCTGACGCCGTTTTTCACGAACAGCTCCGTCAGCGCCGCGTCCGGGATCACGCAGGTATCCAGCCGCATCCGGTCGCACGACGGGCTTGCGGTGTAGTCCGTGGCGATGAACATGGTTTTAATGGGCAGGGGAGCCTCCCGCTGGATAAACGTCAGCATCAGCGCCGGGAACAGGTGTACGCATACGACCGCGTCATAGCCGCCCGCGAGGATCGCTGCGCGCAGCCGCTTGCACCCGCGCCGCAGAATGCGGCAGGCAGCGGAGGATTCGTCAAACGACGCGGGGTGCTCCTCGGCGTACTGATAGCCTTTATTGTAGAGCTTGGGAAAGTAGCGGTAGAACCGCACGTGCCAATTGCTCACAAAGCGGCTCGTGCCCTTGGAGACGTATAAAAGCGCGTCGTCCGTCTCATACGTGTGCCCGCGATTTAAAAGCTCCGCGCCGATGGCTTTGGCGCAGGAATTGTGCCCGCCGCCGGTGTTGCAGCTGAGGATCAGTACCTTCATGCCTCGTTGCTCCTTTTTGCGCGCTTCCGCTCGTAAAGCCGGACAAGGCGCGGGCGGTTGTAGCGCTGAATGATGATGAAAATCAGATTTCCCAAAATCGCGTAGACCAGATACAGCATCACGCCCCATACGCACGGCCAGATGACGATCACGCCAAGTCCGGCCAGCATCAGAAGCGTGTGCGTGGCCTCTGCCGCGCACGTCTCGCGGATCATGACGAGCAACGTCTGCTCGTCCGGACGGGCGGGCATTTTCTTGGGCGGCATGAGCTTCGGAAACAGCCTGCTCATATCCGGCACACGGCTCTGCCAGCGCGAAACGCGCAGCGCCTCATAGAGCTTCCCGTTCCGCTCAAACGCAAACGTGCGATAGGGAAAGCGCGTATAGTCGAACCACGTCTTCGGAACGAGCCGCCCAAGTACAAAGCTCAGGATACCCAGCCCTGCAAGATAACAGGCACACTTCAAAAACTGCATGGTTCGGCTCACGTCCTTTCTGCAAATTTACGCCGTACTCTGTAGGGGCCGATGCCGGTCACAGCCGTTCGCGACGAAGGAGCGTTACGGATGTGGGTCTGCCGCTTGCCGGTACACATCGGCCCGCTGGGAAGTTACGAATTCGCCGCAGATTTCCGAAAAAAGTGATACATCCTGCGGGCGGACAGAGTCGTCCGCCCCTACGGGGTACGGATGCATCGAAAGCTCACCGTAGGGGCCGACGACTCTGTCGGCCCGTTTGGGAAGTTACGAATTCGCCGGAGACTTCCGTAAAAATGGCGCATTCTGCCGGGCCGATGTGGGCATCGGCCCCTACGATCATGTGCGCGGGTGCGTACAAATTCGCCAAACGCTCTTATTCGATATAATTGTATCAAATTCAAGGAAATCTGCCTATGGTCACATTTTCATTTCTGCCCATGCGCGGTTTCCTGCGAAAATTTGTGATTATTCATGAAATTGGAACAAACCGATTGCCGAACGCGTCAAACTATGGTATCCTGAATACAATGGCAGATTTCCACATAGCAACTTCATTCAAGACAAGAAAAGGAGCGTAATCAAATGGGACTTATCAAAGCGGCACTCGGCGCTGCCGGCGGCGTGATGGCCGATCAGTGGCTTGAGTATTTCTATTGCGATTCTCTTCCGGAAAACGTCATGGCCGTCAAGGGCCAGAAACGCACCTCCGGCCGCAGCAGCAACACCAGAGGCTCAGACAACATCATTTCCAACGGCTCTGTGATCGCCGTCGCCGACGGCCAGTGCATGATCATCGTCGATCAGGGCAAGGTCACGGAGTTCTGTGCGGAGCCGGGCGAATTCAAATATGATTCCTCGACCGAGCCGTCTCTGTTCTACGGCAAGCTGGGCAAGAATATTCTCGACACCTTCAAGAATATCGGCAAGCGCTTCACCTTCGGCGGCGAGCCGCCCAAGGATCAGCGCGTGTACTACTTCAACACCAAGGAGCTCATCGGCAACAAATACGGCACGCCCTCTCCCGTCCCGTTCCGCGTGGTCGACCAGCGCGCCGGGATCGATATTGATATCGCCATCCGCTGCTTCGGCGAGTACAGCTACCGCATCTGCGACCCGATCCTGTTCTATACGAACGTCTGCGGCAACGTCGGCGGGGACTATACCCGCGACCGTCTCGACAGCCAGCTCAAGACCGAGCTGCTGACCGCGCTGCAGCCCGCCTTTGCCAAGATCTCCGAGCAGGGCATCCGCTATTCCGCGCTCCCCGGCCACACGATGGAGATGGCCGACGCGCTCAACGAGGTCCTGTCCGGTAAGTGGCGCAATCTGCGCGGTCTTGAGATCGTCTCCTTCGGCGTTTCGTCCGTCAAGGCGAGCGAGGAAGACGAGGCCATGCTCAAGGAGCTGCAGCGCAACGCGGCCTTTATGGACCCGACGAGAGCGGCGGCACATCTGGTCGGCGCGCAGGCCAGCGCCATGCAGGCAGCTGCCAACAACCCGAACGCCGGCCCGGCGATGGCCTTCATGGGCATGAATATGGCCGGACAGATGGGCGGCATGAATGCGCAGAATCTCTATCAGATGGGCGCACAGCAGCAGGCCGCGCAGAGCGCTCCCGCACCGGCAGCGCCCGCTGCCGCAGGCTGGACGTGCGCCTGCGGCCAGAGCGGCATCACCGGCAAATTCTGCCCCGAATGCGGCAAGCCCAGACCCGCTGCCGCGGCAGGCTGGACCTGCTCCTGCGGCGCGGTGAACAAGGGCAAGTTCTGCTCCGAGTGCGGCAAGCCCAAGCCCGCCGGAACACCCAAGTACAAGTGCGACAAGTGCGGCTGGGAGCCGGAGGATCCGACCCACCCGCCCAAGTTCTGCCCCGAATGCGGCGACCCGTTTGACGAGGGCGATATCGTTCTTTAATTGAGTTTTCTGCCCGCGCCTTTGGCGCGGGCAGAGCCATCAAAGGAGGCGAAGTATCTGCATGGCAGACCAGATCACGAATTACAAATGTCCCGCGTGTACCGGCCCGCTGCACTTTGTCGGCGCGTCCGGGAAGCTCGAATGCGACTATTGCGGCTCGTCCTATTCGGTCGAGGAGATCGAGGCGATCGTGCGCGGCGAAACAGAGCTGGATGCGGCGCTTTCCGCGCGTATTACGGCCATACAGAAGGAAAAGGCAGCGCTTGACCGGGCGGGGGAGATCGCCGGACGGCTCCGGCAGGCGCATGCGCAGTTCCGGACGCTCGACGCAAGGCCGTATCTCGATGAAATGCAGACCGAGCGCGTGCTCGAACGTGATACGCTTCCGAAGGAGCATTTTCCGTGGCAGCGCTTCTTCGCGCGCCTGCTCGACGGCCAGATCTACCGGACGCTGTGGATGCTGCTCCTGCCGGCTCTTGGCTTCAACATGCTGAAAAACAGCCGGGGCGGCATGCTGTTTCTGGAGCTTCTGACGCTCGGCACGATGTTCCTGCTGGAGCCGCTGCTGCTGTCCCGGTTTGGCACGACGCCCGGCAAATGGCTCTTCGGCCTGCGCGTGACAAGCCCGGACGGCAGAAAGCTGACCTATGCGGAGGGGCGGGAGCGCACCGCGTACCTGTTCTGGTACGGGATCCGGCTGAATCTGCCGGTTTTCCGCCTGTACCGCCTGTATGTCAGCTATACCGACGAGCAGCAGGGGAAGGCGCTTCCGTGGGAGGACGGCTCCGAGCAGACCATCCGCGATCACGCCGGATGGCGCTTTGCGGCGGCAGCTGTGCTTGCTGCGCTGCTGATCGCGGGCGGCGTGCTGCGCGTACTGCTGCCGGTCGGCCCGGTTTACCGCGGGGAGCTGACTGTTGCGCAGTTTGCGGAGAATTACAACACGATCCTGCGTCAGTTCGGGGACTATGATGTTGAACTGGACGAAAACGGCCGTTGGAAGGAAGAATCGAGCTTTCAATCGAACGGTGGGACAACGACCGTCATGTTCAACGACCGCCTGCCGCAGCTGGAATACCAGACAGAAAACGGCGTCCTGACGGGCATTGTCTACCACGCTGCGGGCGGCGAGGAGGACGGCTGGATCAGCGTCCCGTCCGGTGATGTGATGCAGTACGCCCTGTTTGCATTTGCCGGAGCAGAAAAGGGGCACATCCTGCTCGATAAGCCCCTGCAGACGGCTGCGTCCGAGCTGTGCGACAGCGTATTTTCCGAATATCATACCGTCGTGGACGGCGTCGCGGTCGATTATACCTATACCGACACCATAACCGATTCTGTGCGGACGCAGTACAGCTATACCCTCACGCTGCGCAGGGTGCAGGGGTAACAATATCAGCACTGGCGCGCCAGCACCCCGGCTCCCCTTTCAGGGGAGCCATTTTCTGCCCGCCGTGTCCGGCAGGGGAGGGGGATGCAAAGCGCTCCCACAAAAAACAACGCAATCCCGCATCCAAATGCGGGATTTGTCGTTGACACTTTGGGATTCTTGCGCTACAATAAGGTGAAATCAATACAAACCAACACAATCCCATTTTTGGTTGGATGATTTATGCAAGGTAAATGCAAGAAAGGAATGGAACGTATGAAAACGAAAGCTGTCCGTATCCATGGTAAAATGGATCTTCGTCTGGAGGAGATCGAGCTGCCGCAGGTCGGCCCGGATGACGTTCAGGTCAAGGTCATTTCCGACTCGATCTGTATGTCGACCTACAAGGCCGCAGTCGAGGGTGAGGATCACAAGCGCGTCCCGAACGACGTTGCGGAGCATCCCACAATCGTCGGCCATGAATTCTGCGGCGTGATCACCGAGGTCGGTGAAAACTGGAAGAACAAGTATAAGCCCGGTCAGGGCTTCGCCATCCAGCCCGCGCATTTCTACAAGGGCTCCCAGCTGGCTCCCGGCTACTCCTACCAGTACTGCGGCGGCGACAGCCAGTATTCCAACATCCCCATCGAGACGCTGCTGACCGACAACCTGCTGCCGTACAACTCCGACACGTATTTCTACGGCTCTCTGGCAGAACCCATGAGCTGCATCATCGGCACGTTCCATGCCATGTACCATACCAAGCCCGGCTCCTATGAGCATCAGATGGGCATCGTCGAGGGCGGCAAGATGGCCATGCTCGCATCCGTCGGCCCCATGGGCCTCGGCGCGATCGACTACGCGCTGCACTGCGATCGCCGCCCGAGCCTGCTCGTCATCACCGACATTGACGACGCCAGACTCGAACGCGCCCAGAGCATCTATACCGTTGAGCACGCAAAGGAAATGGGCGTTGAGCTGCACTATGTCAACACCGCCAAGCCCGGCTGCGACACCAACTACCTGCGTGAGCTGTCCGGCGGCACCGGCTATGACGATGTCATCTGCTTCGCACCGGTTCGTCCCGTTGTCGAGCAGGCCGGCGATATCCTCGGCTTCGACGGCTGCCTGAACTTCTTTGCAGGCCCGACCAACAGCCAGTTCAAGGCAGAATTCAACTGGTACAACGTTCATTATCTCTACACCCATGTGGTCGGCACCTCCGGCGGCAACACCAGCGACATGAAGGAAGCCATCGAGATGATGACCTCCGGCAAGATCAACCCCGCTGCCATGATCACCCACATCGGCGGTCTGAACGCCGTCGTCGACACCGTTCTGAACCTGCCGAAGATCCCCGGCGGCAAGAAGCTCATCTACACGCAGATCGAACTGCCCCTGACGGCCATCGCCGACTTCGGCAAGCTGGGTGAGACAGATCCGCTGTTTGCAAAGCTTGACGAGATCACCAAGCGCCACAACGGCCTGTGGAGCGCAGAAGCGGAAAAGTATCTGCTGGCCAACAAATAATTTTTATTGAGATTAAAATAGGAGTGAAACACTTATGGCAGAAGGCGTATTGATGCCCAAGGAAGGCATTACAGTCGAATCTTGCATCATTGGCGAGTGGAAGAAGAATGTCGGCGACCATGTAAACGTCGGCGATATCCTCTTCACCTATGAGACGGACAAGGCGGAGTTCGAATGCGAATCCACCGCCTCCGGCACCCTGCTTGAGAAATTCTATGAAGACGGCGACGAGGTTCCGTGCCTGGTCAATGTCTGCGCCATCGGCAACCCCGGCGAGGATACCTCCGCGCTGAAAAACGCACCGGCAGCCTCCGCTGCACCCGCAGCTCCCGCAGCAGAAGCCCCCAAGGCTGCCGCTCCCGCTGCCGCAGCAGCGCCCGCAGGCCCCTGCGCACAGGCCGTGATCATGCCGAAGGAGGGCATCACGGTCGAGTCCTGCATCATCGGCGAGTGGAAGAAGAATGTCGGTGATCCCGTCAGCGCCGGCGACGTTCTGTTCACCTACGAAACCGACAAGGCGGAGTTCGAATGCGAATCCACTGCTTCCGGCACGCTGCTTGCAAAGTTCTTTGAGGACGGCGACGAGGTTCCGTGCCTTGCCAACGTCTGCGCAGTCGGCAACCCCGGCGACGCGTATGAGTTCCTGAAGCCCGGCGCAGAGGCTCCGGCTCCCGCAGCCGCTCCCGCC
>HF990543.1 GCA_000432135.1 Firmicutes bacterium CAG:124 | reverse complement strand
CGAAACAGGTATCACGCAACGTTGCGGAACGTTCCGCAACGCCGCATATTGGAAACGCCAGTCTGGATATTTATCCCGGGTGCGATACCAATGTCACTTAGTTAGCAAGGAAGGAGTCGTCACGCTTGTCATAGCGTGTCTCAGCACGGCGAAATTTCTTGAGGCGATTAAAGAAACGCTCTATTACATTCCGCCGTTTATACGTCTCTTTATCAAACGGCCACGGCTGCTTTGTGTTTACTTTCGGCGGGATCGTATAGCGGGCGGACTGGTCGTGCAGATAAGTTCGAATCTCTTTTGTGCCATAGGCTTTATCGGCAAGAATATCACAGTCCTTCAGGGCCGGAAGCAGCTTCAGCAGAGAAACTGCCTCCGTGCAATCGTCAACATTTCCGGCAGACAGCAAAAAAGCCACAGGCCGCAGGTCTTTTCCGACGATGGCATGAATTTTCGTGTTCAGACCTCCGCGTGTTTTGCCGATGCTGCTTGATGTCTGAGTTTTGCTCGCTTTCTTATTCCACGACCTGCCTGCACAGATGCTTTGATCGACGTTGAATCCATGCTCAGCTCCGCGCCAGTGCTCGAGGCCGCGCAGAGCTCGAAGATCTTTTTCAAGGTTCCATCGTCCCGCCAGCGGCAGAAGCAGCTGTACACAGTCTGATGCGGACCGAATCTCGCCGGAAGATCGCTCCAGCGCGCACCACTGCGGGCAAGCCACAGGATGCCATTGAGATGCGCGCGAATATCCTTCTGCGGACGCCCGGTATGCGAGATCGGGATAAACGGCCGGGCCAGCTCCCATTCCTTATCGGTAAGTTCATAACGACGGGCTTTCATGTTTGTCACTTCTTTCTGCCCTTGTCTTACCACTTATTTGTGTATTTTTCTTGTACGTTTCGCTATTTTTGACTTTTCAGATACACCCTAAGTGACATTGCGGCGAGAGCCGAGGGCTGTTTTTACGGTTCCAGAAGCCTGCGGGCCTGCGTGAAAAATTCTTCGCGGGAAAACAGGACGTTGAGCGCCTGCAGCAGCGCGTTTGCGCTCATGTGCGCGGGCAGGCTGAGCGCCTTTAAAAGCGCGGCGCGCTTTTTTGCGCTTTCAGGGCCGCCGGAAAGGCCGAGGGCGAACAGGTCCTGCTTGGTGATCGGCTCCCTTGCGGGCGGAGGCGTACTGCCGTCTGCAAATTCAGCGCCTGCGTTGCGCAGGGCTTTGAGAAGAATTTCGGGCGTCATGCCCTCCACGCCGAGCAGCCCTTCTTTTCCGGGGGCTGCTTTTCGTTTTTCCTTGCCGGGAAGATCGGGAATATACGCGTGCAGCACGCCCGTTTCCGGCAGCGCGCTTTTGAGCGTGTTGCGGATGAGAAACCCCGCGCCGTCCGAATCGGTCAGGATCACAAGGCCGGTCGTCTGTGCGGCCTTCTGCAGCAGGCGCAGAAGCGCCGGGTCTTTCATGCCGGTAAAGCCGTTTGTCGTGAAGATCGCCGTGTCGACAAGCTGCCGCAGCGTGTTCTGGTCGTATTTTCCCTCGACGACGATGGCCTGCCGGAGTTTCAGCTTATCCATGCTGCGCCTCCTGCGCAAGCCGGACGAGCAGCAGCTCCAGAAGCTGCTCCTGTTCGCCTGCGCTCGTCTTCATGGCGAGGTCCGTATCCAGAACCAGCTGGATGGCGCTCTGGCAGAAGCGGTCGGTCACACGGCGGGCCGCCGTCATGGTCAGACCCGCGGGATAGCTCTTGAGCCCCGTCAGCTCCATCAGCTCCTTCTGTCCGCCGCCAGAGGAGAGAATGACCCGCGCGTAATAAAGCCTGCGCAGCTGCGCGCCGATCGCGCCCAGCACAACGATGGGGTCGGTCTGCATGGCGTAAAGCTCCTGCAGTTTGAAAAGGGCCTTTTCAAAATCCCGGTTCACGACCGCGTCGCTGATGTCAAAGGTCTGCGCGCTGAGCGCCGGGATGACCACCGCGTCGATGGCCCCGCGCGTGATGGCCTCACCCTCCTGATAGGCGGCAATTTTGTCGATCTCACCTCCGAGCGTGGTCATCAGCCCGTCGGTGCGGAAGATGAGATACTGGCACAGCTCGTCCGTGACGCTCTTGCCGTGCGCACGGAAGTGGCGCGTGATCCACGCGCACAAACTGCGCTCGGACTGCTTGCCGAACGAAACGATCTGCGCGTGCTCCTTGACGGCGGCCGCCAGCTTTTTCATCGTGCTGTTGATCTTAAATTCCACCGTGTCATAGACGAACAGCACGCAGCAGTAATCCGGGATATCGGACAGAATGGCGGCATATTGCTCCCGCGCGCCCTCTGGCTGCTTGAACAGGTCGACGTCGTCTACGCGCACGAGCGTCCGCTCGGCCATCATGGGCATGGCGTCGATCGCGTCAGCCAGCGCCTGCGGCGTGCAGTCGTCGGCGGAAAAGCGGTGGAAGTTAAACTCGCCCGCCGGGCCGTCGGTGAGTTTTTTCGTAGCAAGCTCCACATAATGGCTGCGCAGAAACGCTTCCTCGCCGCAGATAATATAAAAGCTGCCGAGCGTTCCGGCCTTCAGATCCGCTTTGAAGCGGCGCTCAGCCTCGGCAGCGGCGTCGTCAGGCTTTTTTTTTGCCATTTGCTTACCCCCTGATGGTGATGGTGCCGGACAGATCGGTGCGGAAGACCGCCGCGCCGGCTTTTTCAATGCGGCGGAGCGTTTCGTCCGCCGGATGTCCGAATCGGTTGTCCGCACCCACAGAGATGAGCACGGCCTCCGGCCGGATGGCGCGCAGAAGCGCCTCAGATGTAGACGTAGCCGCGCCGTGATGCCCCGCGACGAGCACGGCGGCATGCGGCAGGTCGTGCGTGGACAGCAGCCGGTACTCCGCCTGCTCGGACAGATCGCCGGTCACTAGAATATCATATTTTTCGCCCGCTGCCAAGACGCAAAGCCCGGTATTGCTTTCCTCCGCGCTTCCGGTGGGTGCAAACATACGCATGCCGTCCGACAGCGTCAGATCGTTCGTGACAAACCGGATTTCAGCGCCCGCCTGCGCGGCGGCGAACAGGATTTTCGTGCGGAGGTTATTTTCCGGCGATACGTCCGGCACATAGAGCGTTTTGACGCGCACGCGCCGCAGAAGCTGCCGGACGCCGTTGCAGTGATCAGCGTCAAAATGCGTGAGAATGAGCCGGTCGACCTGCGTCACGCCGCGCGCAAGCAAAAACCGCGCGGCTGTCTCGCCGCTGGCATCCTCCTGCCCGCCGCAGTCGATCACGCTGATGCTTTCTCCGCTGCGGCTGACGAGGCACTGTCCCTGCCCAACATCGAGCATGGAAAAGCAGGCCTCCGGCAGCGCGTAATCCGCGCAGGAAAGCCCCATGCAGCAGGCCGTGACGAGCACGGCTGCGGCAGCGGCCTGCCAGAACCGGACGGCTTTCGGGCGCAGCGAAAGCAGCAACGCAAGTCCATAGAGAAAGACCGCCGCTGCGATCAGATATCCGTTTTCAAGATAAAGCGCCGCGAACGGGAGCTTTGCCGCGCTCCGCACGAGCAGCAGCACCAGCCGCACCGGCCAGCTCAGCGCCCATGCGCAGACGCCTGCGGCAGCGGGAAGGGCCAGCGCGAGCAGCGCCGTGAGCATCCCGCCGCAGAAGACGATCGACAGCATCCACAGCGCCAGCACGTTCACGACCGGCGCTGCAAGCGAGACAGTCCCAAACTGGAGCGCCGTAATGGGAAGCGCAAAGACCATGGACGAGATCGTGCAGCAGAGCGCCGTCAGCATGGCGCGCAGGAGTGAGCTGAGAACCGTTTTGGGGCGCAGCAGGCGCGTAAGGAACTGGTTTTCCGAAAGGCTCCGGTAAAGCCCGCCCGCGAAGAAGACGATCCCCGCCGTCGAAGCGAACGAAAGCTGCAGCCCCACGCTCAGAAGCGACCACGGGTTCTGCATCAGCAGCACGAGAAGGGCTGCACAGATAGTCGTCGGCGGGTCATTCTCCCGGCGCACGAGCGGCGCGCACAGGACCAGCGCCTGCATCACGCCTGCACGGACTGCGGAGGCAGGTGCGCCGGTCATGACGATAAAAAACACGGCGGCAGGCAGACCCAGCGCCGCCGCAAGCCGCCGCGGGCACGCAAACAGACCCCCCCCAAAAGCCGGTGGTTCCCGCCGCAGAGCAGCAGGATCATGCCGAGCAAAATCGAAACGTGCATACCGGACACGGCGACGGCATGGTAAATGCCCGCGATGGCCAGATCGTTCTGATCCTCGTAGCGGAGCCCTGTTTTATCGCCCAGCAGCAGCGCCTGTACAAAGCCCGCCGTGTCAGACGGGAATGCGGACTGGATCGCCGCGCGGAGGCGTTCGGCAAACAGAGCCGGGGCAAGCCAGACTGATGCGCGGCCCGGCTCGGCGTGCAGCGTTTCGCGGCAGCTTGCCGTCAGGAATACGCCGCGCGACAGATCGTAATCCTTGCCGCGCAGATGCTTTTCCTGCGCTGTGGTGAACTTTGCCGTGCCGGACAGGAGGCTTCCGGGAAGGATCTCACCGTCGGCCTCGTCAAAGTAAATGACCGCCATGCAGCTTTTTCCGTCCAGCGTCAGCCGGGCGGAGACGGACTGCCCGTAGCTGCTTTCCTGCGGAGTGGCAAGCGCCTGCGCGGAAAACGCGGCTGTTTCGCCGGAAAGAGCGGAAAACGGGCGCAGAAAAAGCGCCTCGTACCCACGGCACCAGGCAAATCCGGCCAAAAGGCCCAGCACGCAGACCGCCGCCCGGCGCAAAATCGGACGCCGGAGCAGAAACAGCAGCGCACAGACCGCTGCAAGCGCGGCGAGCAGCACGCCTGGCGCACCGTGCAGCAGAAACAGATACAAACCAGCGGCAGCGGCGAAGCCGCCGGTGAACAGGCAGAGCCGTCGCATGGGCCGTCTCCTTCAAAAAGCAGAAAAACCGGGCGCACTGCGAGCAATGCGTCCGGTTCTGACAGGCTTATTCTTCTGTCTTGGGGGCGTCCTCGGCGGGAGCTTCCTCAGCGGGGGCTTCTTCCGTCTTCGGAGCCTCGACGGCGGGCGTCTCGTCAGCCTTGGGCTCGTCGTCGGCGACAACGATCTCAAAATCGTCGTCCGTGGGAGCAGCCTCGGTCTCGGCGGGCGCTTCGTCTTCGCGGAGGGAGGCGATGAAGTCCTTCAGCTCGGCGATGGCCTTCTTGGACTCGTCGATCTTCTGGCACCACGGCAGATACTCGGCAGTGTCGAGCTCTTCACCGACGGCGTAGTCGCGGTAATACAGCTTGCCCAGCTCGATCTCGGCCTTCTTGACCTTGTCTTCCTCGGCATAGATGGAAATGTTGGCCTTTGCGACGGCGGCCAGCTCCTTCGCCTTTGCGGCAGCGGTCTGGGCGGCCTCTACGGCCATGTTCTTTGCAGCTTCAAAATTTTCAGAAAAACGCATGGGAGAAGCTCCTTTCAGCAGCATATTTGCTTTGTTATTTCCTGTAGTATACCACCTGCCCGAAAAAAATGGAATAGGCAAGTGATGCGGAATGTCAGTTATTTTGTAAATTTTCTTTTAATCGGCCTGTTTTTCATCCGCCTGCGGTTCTTCGCGTTTGCGGTTGACGTAGAGCGATTCGCGCGCGGGCTTCTTTTTGACGAGCACCCACGCGAGGATTCCTGCCGCGGCAAGGAAGGAGACTGCTGCGACCAGCTGGCTGACGCGGATGCCGGTGGAAAACAGGTACAGACTGTCGGTGCGCAGCCCCTCGATCCACACGCGGCCAAGGCCGTACCACGCCACATAGGCCAGGAACACCTCGCCGTCGAATTTCCGCTTTTTCGAGAAGAAATGCAGACCGATGAAGCCGATGAGATTCCAGACGGATTCATAGAGGAACGTCGGGTGGTAATACGTCACGACGCCGGACGCATCCTGCAGGCCCATCTTCAAAAACGTATCCGTGACAGCGCCGTGCGCCTCGCGGTTCATAAAGTTTCCCCAGCGGCCCATAAGCTGGCCGATGATGACGCCCATGCCCGCCACGTCGAGCAGGACGGGAGCCGGGATTTTCTTGCGCTTCGCAACGACGAGCAGCGTGATCGCGCCGCCGATGATGCCGCCGTAGATGGCAAGCCCGCCCTCCCAGATGTAGAGGATGGAAATGGGATCGTCGGCGTAGAGCTCCCAATAGAAAATGCAGTAATACAGCCGGGCGCAGATCACGCCGATGGGTACGGCCCAGAGGATCATGTCAAGCACGTCGTCCTGCGTGATGCCGAAGTCCTTCGCCCGCGCGAGCATATAGAAAACAGCGAGCAGGAACCCGGCGGCAATGATGATGCCGTACCAGTAGATGTCCTTCCCAAAGACCGTAAAGGCCACGGGGCTTGGGTCGATCTCGATGCCGAGATTCGGGAATGTGATGGGAGATGCGAGAAACATATGAATTCCTCCTAATGAATTGAGCGGCGGATGCCTCCGACGGCCCTGTCTTTTCTCTCACGAGAGAAAAGACAGGGGAGAAAAGCGTGCTGGGACGCGTTTGGTGCCTGCTGCGGGTACAATTCAGGCGAGGACCTGAATTTTAGTCCCTGCGAACACACCAAGTCACCTTACGTGCGCTGTGGTACGCGCCGCCTGTTATGGTACAACAGATTTGTAGGTAGCTGCGTTTTAATATCTGCGGTAAAAACGCTTTGCATTCGAAATTTGCAGGGCAGTACGGATTCGCCGAAGATTTCCGTTAAAATAGTGCATTCTGCCGGGCCGATGTGGGCATCAGCCCCTGCAATTGGTGCGTCCAAAATCTACGCTTCTTCCGGCGCAACAACGCTGAGCGCGGCGCGTTCCGGTGTGACTGTCTGCGTCAGCAGCGCTTCTGTGTCGGAAAGCGTGATGGAATCCAGCAGATCAAACTCGCAGAAGCAGTCTCCGCCTGCGAATATGGCCTCGCATATACGATAGCAGGTCGATTCGAATCCGTCAAGCTCCCGCAGGAGTCTGCCGCGCACGGATTTTTTCAGCCGCGCAAAGCGCTCCGGCGAAAAGCTGGTCTTCGGCGCCTGCAAAATGGCCTCCAGCACCGCCTCCGGGTCACAGCCCGCGCCGCCGACCTGCAAAAACGCCGCGCCGGGTACGCGTGTGAAGCCGGAGGAAAAGTCCGCGTCGATCAGTCCGCGCGTATAAAGGTCCTCGTACAGTGCCGCGCTTTCGCCCAGCAGCAGCTCTGCGGCAAGCTGTCCGGTCAGCTCCTGCCGGAGCGGATCGGCGGACGGCGCGGTCTTGAAGCCGATGGCAAACCCCGGCTGGCTG
>HF990542.1 GCA_000432135.1 Firmicutes bacterium CAG:124 | reverse complement strand
CAAACCGTCTATGGTCTTAAGTTGATGACATTGCCCTGAAAGGGGAGGCATTGATCCGATTGATTTTCCCGGAATTGCACGATATAATAAAGAAAAACAAAAAACGGGGGCCTTGAAATGAAAAAACACATCACACGGCTGCTCTTTGCAGCGCTTTTGCTGCTTGCACTGTGCATCGGCGCGTCGGCGGCGGGGACGAGCGGGAAGTGCGGCCCGTCTGCCTACTGGTCATTTGACAGCAGCACCGGCACGCTGACCATCTCCGGCAGCGGCGCGATGAACGATTGTGTATTCCAGTGGGGCGATCCCGATCCACGCCCGTGGAGTGCATATCTAAGCGAGATCAAAACCGTTGTGATCGGGGATTCGATTACGAAAATCGGGAAAGAGTCATTTTCCAGCTTATCCTGCACTACAGTCAGGATTGGAAAAAATGTGCAGGTGATCGGTGAGAATGCATTTATGAATTGTACAAGCCTGACCGGCGATCTTGTGATCCCGGACAGCGTGACCACGATCGACAGATGGGCCTTTTTCGGCAGCGTGATATCAAACGGCACTCTGACGCTTGGAAAGGGCTTGCGGACGATCGGCGAACGCGCATTTACCGATTGCTCCTTCTCCGGCGGTCTGACCATCCCGGAGGGCGTCACAGAGATCGCGGAGGGCGCGTTTTGCTCCAGCAGCAAATACAGCGGTTCGCCCGCGCACGGCAAGATCACCGGCACCCTGACGCTGCCGTCGACGCTGAAAACGATCGGCGCATATGCGTTCGCGTATGAGGGCTTTTCCGGAGAGCTTCTGATCCCGGACGGTGTGACGTGCATTGGCGCGAACGCCTTTGCCGAATGCGACGGCTTTGGCGGGACGCTATCCCTGCCGGACAGCGTCAAAACGGTGGGGGAATGGGCGTTTTATCAGTGCGAGGGCTTTACCGGCCTGAAGCTTCCTGCCGGACTGACCAAAATTGAAAAGCTGTCGTTTGCATTTATGGCTGGCTTGAAAACAGAGGTCGCGATTCCGGAGGGCGTGACGGAGATCGGCGAAGGCGCGTTCGAGTGTTCTTATATGCCGTCCGTCCGCTTGCCGTCCACGCTGAAGAAAATCGAAAAACAGGCGTTCATGCATGCGCATAACCTGACAAAAATTACGCTGCCGGATGGACTGGAAACGATTGGAGACGAAGCGTTTGACGGCTGCCGTTTTAAAAAGGCAATCGTCCTTCCCGCCAGCATCAAATCGATTGGAAAAAAGGCGTTCTATGGATATTCCTATTATGGAAGCGGTACGCTCGGCGCGTATTTCCTCGGCGCAGCGCCCCAGATTGTCGGGACGCTGAACGCCAACTGCTCGTTCCCGTCGGATTGGACGCTCTTTTACCTGCCCGGCACGTCCGGCTGGACGGGCGATACCTATGCTGGCTACAAGATTGCCCTGTGGGACGGCGAAACGCGCTGGGACAACCTGCGTACGAGTAAGTTTGGATACGGTTGGGATTACAAGGGGAACGAGATCGAAACGTCATGGAGCGTCAACACGGACACCGGAAAGGTCACTCTGACCGACGATCTGAACGAGGGCTGCGCCGTCGCAGTCTCCTATGACGCGGAGGGCCGCGTTACGGGCATCGGCGTCCTGCGTACCAAAACGGATTTCGTTGTACTCAACCTGCAGGACACCTGCCGCCTGTTCCTCCTGAACGCATCCTCCGCCCCGCGCCTGAACACGCCAATCACCATCAATGACTACCTCCAGACCTGAGACGCCCCCAAAGCCTGCCCTTGTCGTGCCCCGCACGATAAGGGCAGGCGGCATTTGCGTCAGCCCGCCCCGTCTCCCGGAAATTCTGAAGAAACATTTTACAAAATCCCCGGAAATAAAGCAGCCAGCATCTTGCAATTGCGGCACAGTTCGTATATAATTATTCTACAAATACTAGGGGTAGTGTAGACTCTTGCAGCACCCTGTTACAATTTCACCCCGATTGTACGTCCGACCGAGATGAGGAGGAATGCGAAGAATGAAACGCAACCGAATATTGGCCATAGGCATCGCACTGCTGCTGGCGGTGCAGCTGCTGACGCCGCTTGCCTGCGCCGCAGGCACGACGCTCAAGCTCACAGCCCCGGACAAGCTGCCGGACGTTGGGCAGACCTTTACCGTCACGGCGGAGCTGACCGGCAACACAGGTCTTGCCGCCGTGCAGCTCAGTCTGGGCTACGACGATTCCGTTGTCGAATGCACCGGCATTGAAAACGGCGCGCTCGTTGCCGGTATGCTCGCCGCGAGCAACCCGTACGCAACGCGTGACGGCGTCGGCGCGATCCTCGCAGCGGCGACCACCACCGCCGTCAAGACCGATGGCAGCCTCGCCGTGTTTACCTTCCGCGTCAAGGCGGCGGGCGACGCGAAGCTGACCCTTGCCGATGCGCTCCTGTCCGACACGGACGGCAAGGCGCTCCCGCTTTCCTATTCGCTCCCGGCGCTGATCGCGCAGGGCAGCGGCTCCGACAGCGGCAGCGGTTCCGGCTCTGACGCCGAAAAGCCGGGTACGGACAATAAGAAGTCCGAGGATGATAAGAAATCTGAGGATGAAGAAAAGCCCGAGGATGAGGAAAAGCCTGCGGATGGCGCGCAGGAGGAAGTCAAAGCCGGCTCCTTCCGCGACGTGACCAGCGCGCACTGGGCCTTCGCCTCGGTCGAGCGGGCAGCGGAACTGGGCCTTGTCACCGGCTATTCCGACGGCACCTTCCGGCCCGACACCCACGTGACCCGCGCGCAGTTCGTCCTCATGCTCTGGCGTATGTGCGGCAAGCCCGCTGCGGCCAAGGCGGCCTCGTTTGCAGACGCCAGCGCGGACTGGTATCAGGACGCACTGAGCTGGGCCGTAGAAAAAGGCTATGTGAACGGCCTGTCCGACACGCGCTTCGGCCCCGACGCCCCCATCACGCGCCAGCAGGCCATGGCCATCCTCTTCCGCCTGAACGGCGGGCAGAGCGGCACAGAGCTGACGCTGACCGGCATCTATGAGCAGACCTTCGCCGACAGCACGACCATCGCCTCCTGGGCGAAGGACGCGACCTGGTGGGCGGTCTACCACGAGCTTGTTTCCGGCGTCGGCGGCCCCCCCGCTCTTGTCCCCGGCGGCGGCGCCAGCCGCATCGCGCCGGAGGCCAACGCGTCCCGCGCACAGATCGCGGCGATCCTGCTGCGGTATGCGGATCAATTTATGACAATGGAGGAAGCGGCATGAAAAGAAGATTGCTTGCGCTGCTGCTCGCAGTGCTGACACTCACGATGCTCACCGCAGCCGCGTTTGCGGAAGACACGGAAGTCCTCGGCGTTTATAATGTGACCGGCCCCCTGACCGTGACGAACGGCACGAAGGACGGCGGCTTCTACGCAGGCGCGGACACGTTCAAGCTGAACTGCACCGGCCTGACCGGCGAGTATTCCCTCGTCCTGCTCCTCGCGGGCGACAGCGCCGTCCCCACAGAAGGAAACATCCAGTACATCGACCAGACGAGCGTGGAGGCTGGCAAGGTGACATTCACCCTCAAGCCCAAGGCCCTGACGGAGGGTACATATAACATCTACATCAGCACGACCGACAAGGCGCTCAAGAAGGTCGCATCGTTCAAGTACGGCACAAAGCCGGCGTACACAAAGGGCGATGCAAATTTGGATGACGAAATAGACGTAAATGATGCTGTACATATTTTGAGGTACGCTGCAAGACTGATTGACCTTAGTGAAACGGAATTGAAAGCAGCTGATGCCAATGGAGACGGTGTAGTGGACGTGAATGATGCGGTAATGATTCTCCGCTATCTTGCAAAGCTGATTACAAGTTTTTAAAGACCAATCTGGAGGAGAAATAACGACATATGAAGAATAAGATTAAAAGAGTATGTGCATTACTTCTTGCAATCATGATGCTAATGACGACTCTTAGCGCAAACGTGTTTGCAGGTACTATCTTCACAGGCACAAAAGAAGATACAATTTATCTTAGTTGGCAATATTATGAATACGATAAAACAAACAAGAGCTATACAGCAGTAAGTGCCCTTGAAGAGGGGAAGACATATGCTGCTAGACTGATGTTCCATAATAACCCTGCGGATGAAGAACAGACGATTGTTGGTGCTTCGCTTCACACGGAATATGATGTCGAGGTTGTGAATATTCCCGACGCGGGTGAGGCAACAAAGCGAAGCGTTTTTTGTAAATTAGCGGCTTCGTTTACGCCGAACAATGACGGAAATGGATTACTTATTGCAACCTACGCAACAGCTGATGGCTTCTGGGATGATGGCGATATTGTTACAGACGGCTATTTCTTCGAGGCGCGTTTTACGGCAAAAAAAGCTGCGACATCGGAAGAATTGAAGACGCTTTTCAAAGTCAGCAATGAAAGCAGAATGTTTGACGTGAACAAAAGATCGTTCACGATTGTCGAATGCCCGGCATTTGTGGCCCGCGTCAAGGATGGTGCGGCGGACTTCTTCCCCACCACCACTGCGGCGAAGATCGCAGAAAACCTTGTCGGTGAATACATCGACGAAAACGGCAATGCGACTGCGGTTAGCGGCATCACCGTCACGCTTCCGGCCACTGGCCTTGTGGAAGGCAAAAATGTCGTCACGGCCAGCTATAACGGCTATACCTGCGATGTCACGATCACAGTAAAGCCGGATACCATGACCGGCATTTCGATCACACACGAACCCAACATGAGCTACAACAGCGGCGATAAGCTGAACCTGACAGGCCTTGTCGTTTCCGCGCAATACGCAAGCGGCAATACGGTTGAGCTTGGCTCCGGCGTGTACGCGACTGACCCGGCAAAGAACACCGAACTGACAGTCGCTGAACACAATGGCAAGCGCATCACGGTCACGGTCGGCAGCTTCACTGCGGAAACGACCGGCGTTCTGACTGTGAGTCCCGCCAATATCAGCGGTGCTTCCATTGAAGATGTCGGCCCCTTCGAATACACCGGCGAACAGATCAAGCCCGAACCGGCGGTCAGCCTGAACGGGAAGGAGCTTGTAAAGGACACGGATTATACGCTGTCCTATGACAATAACACCAACGTTACGACAGAGGCCAAGGTGATTGTCACCGCTGCTGGAACCGAGTATACCGGTTCTGCCGAAAAGACCTTTGAGATCACAAAAGCCACCGGCAAACTGACGCTGAAGGTCAACAACGAGGAAAACGCAGTTACGATTACGTACGGCGACTCCATCACGTTCACCGATGGCAACGGTATCGCCATCGGCGGGGGTAATCCTTCTGATGTCGTGATCTACTATAAAACAACGGACGAGAGTACCGGTACAGTATACGACAGTACATCGACACAGTTGAACGTCGGTGCCTATACCTTCTGGGCCGTCCGTTCTGCGGATGACAACCATGAGGCGGCGACCTCCAACGAGGTCGTTGTGACCATCGTTCCGAGAACGGTCACCAACCCGGCGCTGACCATCGAAGGCTTTGCGAAGGGCAGCAGAAAGAGTGACCTTACATTCACGAATGTGACGGCTAATCTGGAAACTCCGACAGGCTACAATTGCTACGAAGGCACGGAAGCCACCGGAAATCCTGATAACGCAGGAAACTTCAAAGTAGGCACTACCTATAGCATTGCCATCACGCTGCACCCGGCAGCAAACTATGCGTTTGACGAGCTTGATCCGGGCTATCTGACCGTTACGATCAACGGGGAAGAGCAGAAAGCCAAGATCGAGAAGGGACCTGAGTTTAACGGCGTGTCCGAATATCAGGCAGTTGTAACTGCGACGACTGCGGATAAGGACGAGCCGACACTCGATCTGAAAGATCTTAGCGCCACCTACGGCGATAAGCTGCTCAACCTCAAACTGGACAGCTGCTCTGCATCCTTTAACGGCCAGCCTGTTGAGGGCACGTTCGCATGGGCGGATGAGTACAATGCAGAAACCCCTGTCGGCGATGCTGGCGAACAAACATTCAATGTAGTCTTCACGCCCGCACAGCAAGAAGTCTACGCCACTGTCACCGGCACTGTCAAAGTGAATGTCGCGAAGAAGCAGATCACATTCACCAAGAGCGACTACGAATGGAAGTCGATCAATGATGATCCGTACACGCTCGATGATTATAAGGCGATGTGCTTCCAGTACGACAAAAACGAGCACGGTATCGAGCCGACCTGCACGAACAATGACATCAGCGACCTTGTAGAGTTCGAAGTGTCCTCGAACAATAAGAGCACCAATGTCATTGCCGCTACGGTTACGGCAAAGGTTCTGTTAAAAGACAAGTACGCTAAGAATTACAAGTTTGATAAAGATAACACGAATATTCAGAGCGCTACATTGAAGGTGCTCCCCATCGTCGTAGAAGGCACTGGCGAATATGCGCATTCTGTGGAAGTCTGCTACACAACGTCCAGTGTGGATATTCCGCTCAGCGCGTTCGGCCTGCCTGATGAAGTCCTCAATGATACGAACAACAAGTACTGGATGAGAACTGACGCTGTTGTCGCAGGTGATGTCGATGTCATCTCCGGTACGCCGACATCCTTTGTCGAGGCCACGCGTACATTGACGCTGAACCTCGCCAGTCTGACGAAGGACGACGCGGGCAAGACCGCATCCGTCACGCTCGGCCTGAAGGTCAACAACTACGAAACGACCAATACAGGCGTAGAGGAGATCGCAGGCGGAGAGGAAAAACTCTTCATCCTGAAGCTGACCGTCAAGATCATCGAAAAAGAAGACGCAGGGCTGGAAGTCTTCGGAATCCCCAAAACGATGGTCTATGGCGATACAGTGAGAGCAGGATCTCCGGACGGCTACTATTATACGGTCAAAAAAGAGGGCAAAAATGCTACATTCTCCGCAATGATAAGCGATACTGCGGTCGTTGCCTTTGACGATGACGAAGGCCTTGCGGCAAAGGGCGTTGGCACTGCTACGATCACCTGCACATATGAATCCGACACCACCTTCGCTACAAAGACATTCACGATCAATGTTACCCCCAAGGGTCTGACCGCCAACGTTTCGCATGACCCCATCATCTACGGCGATGCTGCTCCGACCACTGGTTATTCCGTCGAATTCGAGGGCCTCGTGAACAACGATGAGATCGCGGAAGACGCGTACACCGTAGACACAGAATACACGAAGGGCTGCAAAGTCGACAATTATAAGTTTACCTGCGTTCTGGACACCGATAAGATTAAGAATTACACGATCGGTAACGTTACCGGCGAACTTGTTGTGAACCCGAAGTCCATTGCCGCACCCTCTGTCACGATCAATGACCCGACTGACAAGACATATACAGGTTCTCCCTGCGTGCAGGGCGTTTCCGTCAAGGATTCCGAAGCAAAGCTTACAGTCGATGATATTTCCGTCACATACGAAAATAACATCAATGTCGGCACGGCGACCATCATCTACACTGGTAAGAACAATTACACCGGTGAGATCAGAAAGAACTTCAAGATCACGGAAGCTTCCATCACGGACGACATGATCGCGAATATTCCCAGCGTGACCTACAACACCAAGCCCCATACCCCCGAAGTGACTGTCACGTTCGAAGGCAGCCCGCTCGAGGCTGGCAAGGATTACGACGTTGCATACACCAACAACATCTACGCCGGTACCGCCACCGTTACCGTCACCGGTAAGGGCAACTTCACCGGCACGGCCAGCAAGAACTTCGCCATCGCGCAGGCCTACCTGAGCGTGGAAAATCAGACCGTCACGCACTTCCGCACCGAGACGGATGCAAAGTCCTACGCGGTTCCGGCCGATATGTTCCTCGCTGACGAGAAAGAAACCGGCTTTACCATCACGGTCACCGATTACGACGGCGACGAGATCTTCACGACTGCCCCGGCTGTCAATGGCACCAATGTCAACTATCAGCTGAACGGCACAGTGGGTACGGCGTTCGTTGAAGTCAAGGTCAAGCCTGATTCGTCGAACTATGCAAATGCATCCTTTACGCTGACCTTCGTGGTCAATGACAAAGAGAACGTCTCCGGCAGCATCTCCTTCCCGGATGGCTCCGCTGTCTACACCGGTACTGGCATCAAGTACGAGAATGCGACCATTTCCGGCTATTCCGGCACGCTGCGCTACGGCTACACGCCCAACGCCTCGACCGGCGCTTCGCTTGACGCCTCCGGCCTCCCGCTGACCGTCGGCACCTACACCGTCGCCGTGACCTTCAACAGCGACGCCAGCTTCGGCTACAAGACCGCGACCTTCACCATCACCAAGGCGACCCCGACCGGCACGCCCGGCTACACAAAGCTCGAAACGAGCGGCAAGACCCTTGCCGACGCCAAGCTTACCGTCGGCACCATCCGCCCGGCCGGCACCATCGCATGGGATCTGCCCCTCACGACCGTTCTTGAGGACGGCAAGGCATACGCGTGGACCTTCACCCCGGCTGACACGCACAACTACACCATCCTCACCGGCACGCTCGTTCCCTATGTCGACGACGGCATGGATTACATCCCCGGCGTGATCGGCGGCAATACGGGCAGCTTCAACTTCCATGACGTGAGCCGCCTTGACTACTTCTACGACGCTGTCAAGTGGGCCGCAGAAAACGGCATCGCCTCCGGCACGGGCCGCTACACCTTCTCGCCCAACGCCGTCTGCACCCGCGCACAGACCGTCACCTTCCTCTGGCGCGCAGCCGGTTCCCCGCTGCCCAGATATCGTGTCTGCCCGTTCACGGACGTGAAGCCCAGCGATTATTACTACAACGCAGTCCTCTGGGCTGTTGAGCAGGGCATCACCACCGGCCTCAATGCCACCACCTTCGGGCCTGACGTAACGGTCACCCGCGGCCAGGTCGCAACGTTCCTCTACCGCGCCGCCTCCGCCGCCAAGCCCAGCACGTTCAACCCCTTCACGGATGTCAAGACCACGGCGTACAACTACGACGCCATCCTCTGGGCCTATGACAACCGCATCACCACCGGCACCAGCGACACGACCTTCAGCCCGGACGCCTACTGCACCCGCGCCCAGATCGTGACCTTCCTGTACAGATACTATCAGGGCCGCTGAACAAATTTAAACGGGGCTGCAGCGAGAAATCGCTGCAGCCCCGTCAGCTTTTCAAAGCCCCCCGCGTTCTGAACACTTCTGCGTATGGATCAGGAGTCAAACAGGCACGCATTTGCCGAATAGGCGTGTCTTGCAAAGTGCGTCACATAATGTTACGATATAACGCAATGTGAAAAAAAGTGTATACGGCTGTGCAAATTCGCTTCTGACGCTGGCGGCCCATGAGGAGGCAGCGCTTGCAGGACTGATCCGCGTGGTAGAGGATGGACATACAATCGTTTTTGTGCAGGATATTCTGGTGCGTCCTCAATTTCAGCGGCGCGGCATCGGTCCGGCGTTGTTTGCAGGATCTCTGTTTC